>PLLV01000196.1:13986-17161 GCA_003142295.1 Syntrophaceae bacterium | reverse complement strand
AAAAGGAGAATGCATAATGAATAACACAGGAACAGACCAGGCATGGCAGCAGATACAGGCCAAGGTCGAGGAACTGCTTCGTCAATCCATTGCGGGAAATCACTTCTACAGGATAGAATACAAACCCGGGGATGTAATCCATCTGTTAGAGATGCCCCAGGAGTATAGAAAAGATTATCAGGAAAGGAAACCTTGACGAAAAGCCCAGGAAAAAATAGCGCCGCACTTAAATTAGCAGTTGATTGTATTTGAAAAAAAAGTTAGGAGACCCTGGCAAGAACAAGATTCTGTGCACAACCGCCCGTGGCGGACGAATCTAAGACCTGGGTCCTGTCACACTTGAGCTATGACATGCAGTGCCATATCCGCTGTGTTTTTATTTTACGCTGCGCGTGAAGGAGTGACCTGATTTCGTGGATAATATAGATATCCTGATCGTTGAAGATAATCGTCACGATGCCGAGCTGATACTGGAAGCCCTAGAAGGGCTGGATATTGGAGACAAGGTTCGTGCCATACACAATGGCGTGGAAGCCTTAGATTATTTTTTTGGTCCCGAAGGGTCCCTCAAGAAGGCGGATGTCCATCTGCCCAAGCTGCTTCTCCTCGATTTGAAACTGCCCAAGGTGAGCGGCCTGGAGATTCTGAAACGCATCAAGTCCGATAAGCGGACAATGCACGTCCCCACCGTCATATTTACTTCCTCCAGCGAGTCGCAGGACAGGAGCGAAAGCTACAAACTCGGCGCAAACAGCTATGTTGTAAAGCCCATGGACGCTGATATGTTCTCGCGTTATGTTTACGATATCGGAGAATACTGGCTTTCGATGAACACAACAATCTATGACGGCGGTGCGACCCGGGCTCGATAAAAATCGAATTTGTGTATGCGCCTCAGTCAAGGGGAGATCCCTCTTAGTCATGCTTGATCAGGAATGAATGTCAACCTGTCAGGATGCAGCCACAATAGTAGGTAAATACTACCAATAAGCTACCAATAAATCCCTATTGTCTTTACCCCTCCGATGACATTAATCATAAAACGGTTTACATCATTAATTAAGTCCTTGGGCCAAGATCAGACTCAAGTTGAACACAATGAAATGGGATAAATCGCCTCAAGAAGAAAGGAGCACATCATGAAGATTCTCATCGTTTACTATTCCATGTATGGCCATATTCACCGCATGGCGGAGGCCATGGCGGAAGGCGCGAGGACGGTTAAAGGGGCTGATGTTTCCATGTATCGTGTCCCGGAAACCCTTACGGAAGAAGTCCTGGGAAAGATGGGCGCCCTCGAGGCGCAAAAGGGTCTTGCCCACGTCCCTGTCTGTACGGTGAATGAACTCGCCACTGCGGATGCTATCATCTTCGGAACGCCCACGCGCTTCGGTAATATGTGCGGGCAGATGCGGCAGTTCCTCGATGCGACAGGCGGCCTCTGGGCCAAAGGGGCCCTTGTAGGCAAGGTGGGGAGCGTCTTTACAAGTAGCGCCACACAGCATGGCGGGCAGGAATCCACGATACTCACTTTCCTAACGAACCTTCTTCACCACGGCATGGTCGTTGTCGGCCTCCCGTACTCCTTTGACGGGCAGATGCGCATCGACGAAATCACCGGCGGTTCCCCCTACGGGGCTTCCACCATTGCGGGAACGCAGGGCGAGCGCATGCCCAGCGAAAATGAATTAAATGCGGCCCGGTTCCAGGGCAGGCATGTGGCTGAGATAGCGGCCAAACTGACATACAAGGGCTGACATAGAAAATTGAGGGTGAGCCCGACTGGCCAAGACAGGACATGGCAGGAAATAAAAAACCCCATGGAGCGGATGCTCCGCCAGTCCCCGGCAGGAAGTCCCTGTCAGTCGGAATCGCTCTCCGTGGTTCACGTGCCGGAAATGCCTCCGAAGCACAGAGAAGAGAACAGGATATGACGCGCTTTAGATATCTCGTGGATTTTCATGCCCGCACCTTTGCCATCAATTTATATTTCACCGGCTCAAATAATAATCTGTTTTCCGCCAAGACCCCTCCCGCGGCGTTCTTGCCCCGGGCAGTTGCAAAGGCAGAATAAAGGGATAAGGCTCATATGAAAACCTCAAAAGCCATACTCTTTCCCGTGATAGGAAGAATGAAAACTGAGGCTTGAATAGAGCAGGGGATTCCTTTACATATGACCGGAGCGTTTTAAATCCGGGAAGGAGAAAAAAGCGGAAAAAGGAAGTTGGTGATAAATAGAACCGTCCCCTTTTTCTGATGAAATACCGGCGGAACCATGACGAAAAAAAGACCCGCAGCAAATAAGCGCTTTGATGACCTCCGGACGAGGGCGGAAGATGCCCTGTCCGGGAAAGCCGTCAGCAGCGGTGAGATATCCGCCGATGTCCAGAAGCTCATCCACGAACTCGATGTTCATCAGACGGAGCTGGAGATGCAGAATGAGGCATTGCGAAAGTCGCAGATGGAGACCGCGGAAGAGCACGGCAAGTACACCGACCTGTTCGACTTCGCCCCTGTCGGGTATTTCACTTTCGATAGGAAGGGCAATATCATCGAGGCGAATGTCACCGGCGCTTCTTTGCTCGGCTCAGAGAAGCGATCCCTGACAGGACAACCGTTCCGTCGTTTTGTCACATCTGGACATTTCAGTATCTTCCAGTCCCATCTTCAGATGGCTCTTGAAATTCAAAGCAAACAGAGTTGCAAACTGAAGCTCACCCGGAAGGACGGCAGCCTGTTCGACGCGCTGATCGACACCATAGCAGTAATGGATGGTGACGGCAATTTTGATCACTACCGGTCTTCGGTCACCGACATCACCGATCTCAAACTGGCGGAGGCGGCTCTTAAGGAAGTCAACGAGACCCTTGAGCAGCGGGNNGGCGGCCTCGCTGGCGCGGTTTCCCGAGGAGAATCCCAACCCAGTCATGCGCGTGTCCACCGATGGGAGCGTTCTCTATTGCAATCCGGCATCAGTGAAAATACCGGGGTGGGCGTGTAAGGATGGCCAGCAACTGCCTGAGCCCCTTCTGCCCCTTTTCGGACAGGCTATTACCGGAGAACAGGAGACGCAACAGGACATAGAACTGGGCGAACGGTTTTATTCCGTTGCAGTTGTGCCGATACCTGGAAAAGGCTACGCCAACGTCTATGGTCGCGACATCACCGAGCGCAA
>PLLV01000196.1:0-13971 GCA_003142295.1 Syntrophaceae bacterium | reverse complement strand
TGATGGGCCAGCTCATCGACGATCTTTTGACATTCTCCCGCCTGGGGAGGAAACAGATGTCTTTAGCGCTGCTGGACATGGATGTCCTCATGAAGGAGGCATGGAAAGAACTGCAAGCGAGCGACCCGGAGAGGAACATGCGACTTACAGTAAACAGTATGCCCGCAGGCTACGGAGACAGGGTTCTCATCAAGCAGGCATTGATCAACCTTCTTTCCAACGCCGCAAAATTTACAAAATACAAGGATGCGGCCAATATTGAAATGGGAGGCTACGCCGATGGAAATGAGCACGTGTATTATGTCAGGGACAACGGCGTAGGCTTCGACATGGCTTATTACGATAAACTCTTCGGCGTCTTTCAGAGACTTCACAGTACGGACCATTTCGAAGGCACCGGCGTCGGCCTGGCAACCGTACAGCGCATCATACACAGGCATGGCGGCAGGGTATGGGCGGAGGGAAAGGTGGATGAAGGGGCTTGTTTTTATTTCGCACTAAACATGGAGGAGTGACATTTTTCATGGGTAATATTGATATTCTTCTCGTCGAAGATAATCCCCACGATGCCGAGATGATTCTGGAGACCCTCAGCCAGCAGGATATCTCTACCAGGGTTCATGCCATAAGCGATGGCGCGGAAGCTCTCGATTATTTATTTGGACCGCAGGGATGCCTCGCGAAGGCGGAGGTTCGTCTCCCCAAGCTGATCCTCCTCGATTTGAAACTCCCCAAGGTCAGCGGCCTGGAGATTCTGAAACGCATCAAGTCCGATGAACGGACAAGGAACATCCCCGTTGTCGTNNTTTACTTCCTCCGATGAAGCGCGGGACAGGACCGAAAGCTACAGGTGCGGGGCGAACAGCTATATTGTGAAGCCCATGCAAGCGGCGGCATTCTCGCGGTTTGTTGCCGATGTCGGAGCATACTGGGTATCGATGAATATGACAACCTATGCGGACGCTTAGCCATATGGCGAAGGCGGATTGGCCAATTGCAAAAAAAGCCTTGCATGCATGTTATGATTCAGTTCTTTTATGGAAAGATCTTTCATTGTCACCGGAGAGTTTGGAGGCTTAAACCATGTCCGAGAAATTAAAAGTCTTGATCCTTGAAGATGTCCCGACGGACGCGGAGTTGATGATAGAGGAGCTCGCGGAGGCAGGCATGACCTTTGTCTCAAAGCTGGTCGCCACAAAGGCGTCCTTTGTCAACGCGATTGCGGATTTTTCCCCGGACATTATTCTTTCCGATTATTCCCTGCCCTCATTTGACGGTCTTGCGGCCCTGAAGATCTCCAGGGAGAAGTGCCCCGATGTGCCCTTCATATTTGTTTCCGGGGCCCTGGGCGAGGAGATGGCGATTGATCTTCTCAAGAAGGGGGCTACGGACTATGTTCTGAAGAACAGGTTATCGCGTCTGGAGCCTGCCGTTTCCCGCGCCCTGCACGAGGTTGAGGAGCGGACGGAGCGTGAGCGCGCTGAGCATGCGCTGAAGGAATCGGAGGTCAGGTACCGGACGATTTTTGAGAATACGGGTACGGCCACGGTTATCGTTGATGAAGAAACGACGATTGTTCTGGCGAACAGGCAGTTTGAGAGACTGACGGGATTTTCCAGGTCCGAGATCGAGGGGAAGAAGAAGTGGACGGAATTCGTGCTTGAAGATGATCTCCCGAAGGTGAACCTCCTGAAGCGCGCAGGAGGGAAGCACTCCAGGACGCCGTCTGACGGCCATGAATTCCGGATTACCAACAATCGCAACGGGGTCCTGAATGTTCTGGCAAATGTGGCGGTCATACCGTCAACGAAGAGAACCGTTATGTCTCTTCTTGATATTACGGAGCGGAAAATGGCCGAAGAAGTCCTGAAGAAAAGGGAGCAGGAGCTGCAATTGAAATCGCAGAGTCTTGAGGAAGCCAATACGGCGTTGAAGGTACTGTTGAAGCACCGGGAAGAAGATAAGGCTATCCTGGAAGAGCAGGTGCTGGCCAACGTCAAAAAGCTTGTTCTGCCATATCTGGAAAAATTGAAGGGTCCCAGGTTAGACAGCAGCCAGCGGGTTCATATAGAGATCATTGAGGCCCATTTGAATGACATCGTATCGCCTTTCTTGAGGAATCTGTCCTCGGCGTACCTCAGTCTGACGCCAAGGGAAATCGAGGTGGCCACCCTCGTTAAAGAAGGAAAGGCGACCAAAGAAATAACCAAGCTTCTTAATATTTCCACCACGGCCGTAGACTTCCACAGAAAAAACCTTCGTTCCAAATTTGGTATAAAAAGCAAGAAAACGAATCTGAGGTCATTTCTTACATCCCTCTATTCATAGTGGCTTGCACCTACCATTATTCTATTATTTTAACGTCATTGCTTCGGCTGGTAAATTTACCAGTTTATGATAGATTAAGTTGATGTTTCAGCATGCAGGTGGCGAGTCACCGGAAAGAAAATAAATTTTTGTGCGTCATTCCGAGTGAAACGAGAAATCTTTATGATTAATAAAATGACATGCTAAGATTCTTCACATTCGTTCACAATAACATTTTTTCCTATAATGACACAGTCTTCGCAGGAATGACAAAGTGGTGATTTTCCCTGTTACAACACAAACTCTCAAGGAGGATGCCATGGGAAAAAGAATCAGGGCCCTTGACACTGTCAATGTCTTGTTTATTATCGCTGCGGTCTTAATCGTCTTCGCCGCCGCCTGTCTCAATGACAAGGGGCACGCGGAGGCAATCGGCTTTCCCCAGTCCTTTGCGGAGCTTGCCAAGAAGGTCACGCCCGCTGTTGTGAATATCAGCACAACAACAACCGTCAAGGTCCCCGGCAATCCTTTCAGGCAGTTCTTTGGTCCACACGGCGGGCCGTTCGGGGATTTCTTCGGTGACATGCCGGACAGGGAAATGAAGCAGCGAAGCCTAGGTTCGGGCATCATTGTCGACAAAGATGGCTACATCATCACGAACAATCACGTCGTCTCGGGGGCTCAGGAGATCAAAGTCAGGCTAGCGGACGGAAGGGAATACCAGGCAAAGGTTATAGGCAGGGACCCCAAGACGGATCTGGCCTTGATTAAGATATCATCTATCTTCAAAGATCTCCCGACACTTGCCCTCGGGGACTCAGACATTATGCAAGTAGGGGACTGGGTGCTGGCCATCGGGAACCCGTTCGGGCTGGAACACACAGTTACGCAGGGAATCATCAGCGCATCCGGGCGGGTTATCGGTTCCGGACCTTACGACAATTTCCTCCAAACCGACGCCCCTATCAACCCGGGAAACAGCGGGGGACCCCTGGTAAATCTGAAAGGCGAGGTCATCGGGATCAACACTGCCATCGTTGCCGCCGGTCAGGGTATCGGGTTTGCCATTCCCAGCAGCACCGCGAAGGGTGTTGTCGCCCAGCTTCGGGAAAAAGGCAAGGTAGTGCGGGGCTGGCTGGGGGTCTCGATTCAGATGGTGACACCTGACTTGGCGCCGTCCTTCGGACTGAAAGAGGCGCGCGGGGCCATTGTTGCCGATGTTATCAAGGGCAGTCCCGCTGAAAAGGCCGGCATCAAACAGGGAGACGTCATCCTTGCCTTTGACGGCAAGGCCGTCAAGTCCTCGAACGACCTCCCCTGGATCGTTGCAGAGACTCCCGTTGGGAAGACTGTTAATGTCAAGCTGATACGGCAGGGCAAAGAACTGGATGTTAAAGTGACAGTTGTGGAAATGACGGAGCAGCGCCTGGCGTCACAGGCGGGCAAGACAAAGAACGTTTTTGGCTTTACAGTCGACAACATAAAGCCTGAATGGAGGAGGCAGTTTGATATAGCTGCAAAGGCGGGAGTCGTAGTTATTCAGGTTGAGGCGGACGGCCTCGCGGATGACGCAGGGATAGAGCCCGGCGATGTGATCCGGGAAGTGAATAAAAAAATCATCAAAGATTTGAACGATTTTAAAAAGGCAATGGCACAGATTAAGTCGAATGAAAATGTGATTTTTCTTTTGAGCCGCAATGATCAGTCGTTTTACGTGTCCATCGCGGTGCCTTAGGGCTCCCTAAGAATTTGCAAGGCTCAATGGCAGCCTGTCCGCCCGTGTGGCAGGCTGAATGATCAATAGGATTAAGAAAACGATTAGAAAGGAGAGAGAGATGAGAAGGCAAAAGATTTTTATGACGTTATTTTTGGTCGCTATCATATGTGCCTTTGTTCTGCCCGCAGGATGCGCGAAGAAGGCAGTCATGAAGGAGGAGCCCGCAGTGGAAAAAGAGGCGGCAGTGGAGAAGCAGGCGCCCGCCCAGGCTGCTCCCGCGAAGTCCCCGGAAGAACAGAAGGTCGATGAAGCGGCAATGGCTGCTGCTGCAGCGGCTCCCGCCGACAAAGAGGCCTCCCAGTTTGCGGACATTAACTTTGCCTTTGACCGCTTTGACCTCAGGCCTGATGCACGGGAAGTTCTCGATATGTATGCCAAGTGGCTTACGGCGCATCCGGAATTTAGCGTGCGCATTGAGGGAAACTGTGACGAACGCGGAACAGTTGAATACAACATGGCCCTCGGCCAGAGACGGGCGGTTAGTGCCATGAAATACCTTGTAGACCTGGGCGTCGGCAAGAATAGAATAAGCACCGTGAGCTACGGAAAGGAACGCCCCCTCGATCCTGGTCACAATGAAGAAGCCTGGGCGAAGAACAGAAGGGATTATTTTAGCGTAACGCGGCAGAAATAGAAATTTATCGTTTTATTGCCCTTCACCCTTTTCCGCCCCCCCAATTGTATTAGGGGGATCAAGGGGGATTTTAGATGGCGGAACAAATTCCCCATTGCCCCCTTTATCAAAGGGGGCTTATGCTCAGGGCATATAGGCCGTGTTTGCGGATGTTTATCACTGCGGGGAGGGCTTCAGCCTGACGTGGCAGTCTCAGAGATTGCCGCGGGCGGCACCCTCGCAATGACTGTTTAACTCTGCTCCGGACATGAAGTGTTCATTGATGAACCGTGTGCGAATCGCTGGAGAGGATCTTTTCGAGCTCATCCAGAAGCCCGATCTGGCCATTGAAGATTTTCTCTCTGGCCGTTGCCATTTTGCCCTCCTATGAAAACCCATCTTCTTGATGATCAGTTTTTTCTTGCGGTCATTCCATTGCGCCTCTTCATCCCTGAGATTGCAGGCACCAGGAATCCCTATACAGAACCTGACATTTCCCGGGAAAACTAATTTATCCAACGGTTAGATTCAATGAGGATAAAATGGCCGGGAATTGGGAGGAAATAGCTCCTATTTCTCTTCCATTTAATACTCATTGCTTTTCCATACGCGACACGCTTATTTTATGGCGTCTTTCGGTGTATGTTCTCTTCTTGAGCATGATATTTTGAGGTAAACCAGAAAATACGGAGGTGTACGATGAAGCGATCAGCGAGGCCCTTGATTTTTACGTGGAAGGCAGTTTTGATCTTATTGACTCTTTGCTGTCTGTATCCCCGGACGTCTTTTGCCACGTCGCCTCAGGACGTGAAACTTGAATATGATGCAAGCACGCAAATGCTGACAGTCACGATCACGCACCCGTCTGCTTTTCCTAATTTTCACTACATAAAATATGTCGCAATCAGGAAGGACGGAGCCGACGTGATGAAAAACACTTATGAAAATCAGCCTGACCAAGCAACCTTCACATACACATACAAGGTGCCCGCTGCCGAGGGCGAAACGCTGGAGGTGACAGCCACGTGCAACATGTACGGATACAAGACGGTGAATCTGACTGTCGGCAAAAAATAGCAGACCTTCAGGTCTGCCTGTATAAGCAGGACCAAAGTCCTGCGAAGGGGTCAAGGATTAAGCTGAAAGCCAACAGCTCACTTCTAATTGGGAAATAAGCACTTGAACCCTTGAACACGCGAATCGTCCACGCAACTAAACGGGAGAAGAAATAATCACGAATAACCGGAGGCATGTGTCATGAATGCAGCTTCATATATACTGCTGGGGCTGGCCGCAGGAAATCTCAGCGGGCTTATCGGCATCGGGGGAGGCACGATTATTGTCCCCGCCCTCGTTCTATTCTTTGGCATGTCACAACACCTGGCTCAGGGGACAACCCTGGCCCTGCTGGTTCCACCGATCGGCATACTCGCGGCGTGGCAATATTATAGAGAGGGCTACGTGTGGATTTGCATGTAGCAGGCCTCATATGCCTGGGCTTCGTTATCGGAGGCCTGGCGGGTGCGAAAATGGCAACGAGCCTTTCGAATACAGTATTGGAAAGGATCTTCGGCGCAGCCCTTCTTCTGATTTCATTGAAGATGATATTTGCCAAATGACAGGCCGTAACCGCTTAATCTGAGATCTGAGATCATATCTCCATTCTTATCAACAGGTAGCTTATACCTAAGGGTTTGGAAGATATAGACGAACCGCAATGAGAACAGGCCTCTAACAAATTGTTTTATTTAACAGTTTTTCCCTTCAACACGAGTTCCTGTGTTTTCATAAACACCTCCGTGTCCGGAGGCGCCGAGTCTGTAATCCAGACATTCCCGCCGATCACTGAACGGGCTCCGATGACGGTCTTCCCGCCCAGTACGGTGGCGTTTGAATAAATGATCACATCATCCTCAATGGTTGGATGGCGCTTCTGATTTCTGAGACTTTCCACTTCTTCGCGGCTAAGTGACAGGGCACCCAGCGTCACGCCCTGATAAATTCTGACACGTTTACCAATGGTGGTCGTCTCTCCGATTACCACACCCGTGCCATGGTCGATGAAGAAACTTTCTCCGATATCGGCTCCGGGATGGATATCTATCCCCGTTCTGCTATGGGCATACTCCGTCATGATGCGCGGGATAAGGGGAATGTCGTTACTGTGCAGCTGATGTGCGATGCGATACACCGTGATGGCAAAAAGCCCCGGATAACTGAAGATGATTTCGTCGAAGCTCTTGGCGGCGGGATCGCCTTCATAGGCGGCCATAATATCGGTTGCAAGCAATACACGCAACTGCGGCATGCCGCGCAAAAAGGCGATGGCGGCCTGCTGGCCGCGTTCTTCGCAGTTTGTGCAGATCTGATTGTGCCGGACGCAGTCATGCCGTATTGCGAGCATAATCTGTTCGGAGAGGGCTTCAAAAAGAGCGGTCAACTCCTGACCGAAATAGTAGCCCATATTGACCTCATCCACGCGCGTGCGGATAAAATAGCCGGGATAAAGAATGCGGCTCGCCATGTGTACCGTGTCGATGATGGCCTCCCGCGAGGGAATGGGTTCCGGCCCCACGTGGTCAAAGCAATCATGGCGGACGCAGGACGATACAAGCTCTTCAACGATGGCCGGTATTTCGTCGCGAAACTTCCGGGTAATCGCAATATCCGTTTTGCATTGATCCATTTTGGCCTTGTCATCGTCCATGGTCATTTTTCCTCCTTTACCGGACAGAGCATGCCTGATCGCCTAAGTTCCAGTATGGCGACATGCTGCGCAACCGTTCGATTATGGAAGGCAGCTTTTCTATGACGAAGTGTATTTCCTCTTCGGTATTGTAGATTGAGAGGCTGAACCTGATGGAGCCGTGGGCCATGGTGAAGGGAACACCCATGGCGCGGAGCACATGGGACGGCTGCAATGACCCTGATGTACAGGCTGATCCGGAGGATGCGCAGATGCCATAATCGTCCATGAGGAGGAGGATGGCCTCACCCTCGACGAACTCAAAGCTGATGTTCGTCGTGTTGGGGAGCCTGTACAGTCTGGTTCCATTGACCCGGCTGTTGGGAATGCGGGCCAGAATCTCGGCCTCCAGCTTGTCCCGGAGGAGCAAGACCATCCTGTTCTCTGTATCCATATTGCCCGCCGCCAATTCGCAGGCCTTCCCCAGTCCGATAATGCTGGGCGTGTTTTCCGTGCCGCCCCGGCGCTCCTTCTCCTGATGCCCGCCTATAAGGAAAGGCGAGAACTTCGTTCCTTTGCGGACATAAAGGATTCCGATGCCCTTTGGCGCATGAAGCTTGTGACCCGATATGGAGAGCATATCGATGGCATTCGCCTTCATGTTTATGGGAATCTTTCCCACTGCCTGGACGGCATCTGTGTGAAACAGGACGCCTCTCTCCGTTGCAAGTTCTGCCGCCTTTCCCACGGGGAAGAGAACCCCTGTTTCGTTGTTCGCCCACATGAGGCTGACGATAGCCGTATCCGGCGTGAGAGCCCTTTCATACTGGGTCATGTCCAGGATGCCGTCCTTGTCAACGGGGAGCTCTGTGATGCGATAGCCCTGCCTTGACAGATGGGCGCATAGAGACTTGACTGCGGGATGCTCGACCCGGCTTGTCAAAACGTGGCGCCTGTCAGGATGGGCGGCCAGGGCTGACCGGATGGCTGCATTGTCGCTTTCCGTACCGCAGCTCGTGAAGATTATCTCCTCCGGTTGAGCGCCGATCAGGGCCGCCGCTTGTTCGCGGGCCGCACGTATTTTTCGTCCGACCTGACCTCCGAAGGAATGCATGCTGGACGGATTTCCGTAAAGGTCGCGGAAATAGGGCAGCATGGCATCGAGAACCTCTTTTGCGACCTGCGTCGTCGCATTGTTGTCGAGATAAATCGTCTTCATGTAGTCACCTCTTCGATTACGAGCTCAGGCGATACGAAATCCCGGAGCTTTAATTCGACAAAATGTTTCAACGTGATATCAGACGCTTTGCAGGTTGCGCAGGTTCCCCGCGTGGCGACGAGAACGCGGTTGCCAATCACATCAACAAGTTCAATATCACCCCCGTCCTGCTTCAAGGACGGCCTGATTTCACGTTCGATGGTCTCCTCGATCATTCTTATCTTCTGGATGTTCGAGAGCTTCGGCCTGACGGCGGGGGCGGCACCGGCCCGGACCCTCTCGATAATCTGCCTGATGGCGTCATGACAACCCCCGCAGCCGCCGCCGGCCTTCGTGTAGTTCGTTACCTCTTCAACGGTGGAGAGATTATTTTCCCTGACGGCCTGCTCGATTTCGCGTTCCGTTACGCCGAAGCACTCGCAGATGATCTGCGCCGCCGGTTCCGTCGGAGGGCCCCCCTTATAATTTTCAATAGCCTTCTCCATGGCCTGCTTTCCCATGACAGAACAGTGCATTTTTTCCTGGGGCAAGCCTCCGAGATAGGCCGCAATGTCCTGGTTTGTAACTTTCATGGCTTCTTCGAGGGTCATCCCTTTGACCATCTCCGTCAATGCGGATGATGTCGCAATCGCGCTGGCGCAGCCAAAGGTCTTGAACTTTATGTCCTTGATTCTCTTATTCTCATCTAATTTGAAAGAAAGTTTGAGGGCATCTCCGCAGGCGATGGAACCTACTTCGGCTATGCCATCGGGGTTCTCAACTTCCCCGACATTGCGGGGATTAAGGAAGTGCTCCTTGACCTTGTCCGTATATTCCCACATAAGTTCACTCCTTTTTAGAATAGCAAATAATATTTATGCCTATCGCTTAAGATTACTCCTATCTTTGCAAGTAAACCTCAGTACGCTTATGCCGCTGTCGGCTTACTCTGTCCTTTTTCCAACCATCGCCTCAGGCCGCACCCAATCGTCGAATTCTTCACCTGTGACATAGCCGAGCGAGAGGGCTGCATCGCGAAGTGTGGTGCCCTCCTTTTGGGCCTTCATAGCAATACGGGCTGCTTTCTCGTAGCCGATGTATGGTGTCAACGCAGTAACAGGCATGAGAGAATTTCTCATCTGAGATTGTGGCAGAACTGACAGTTCTTCTTAAATAGTGTTTCCCCTGCGCCGTATTCGTCACTTCCGGCATTTCCGGCAAGAAAAATGAATATTCCTATTAATACCAATGCTGTAGAATAGATGAGAATCTTTTTCATAAATAATATGACCCATAAGAATATTCCCGCAGCCGTATCCAGACTTATACTATATTTTTAGTATTAAATTATATTCTGTCAAGACTTTAATAACTTTCGATAGAATTTGCAATTGGCAGAATCTGCATAATTTACCCGATTCCCTGGTCCGGACTCGCTCATACGGAAATTCCTAAAGATTCACCCTCTGATAAAATATCTTTTTGGCGAGCTCTGCCATCAGGATATAGAGGATAACAATTAAGCCCATCATCAACAGAAAAGAGAGAGGAAGCGATATAAACCCGAAGATCGTCCCGATTGGAGTAAAAGGAAAAACGAGCGTGGCTATGACAACAGCAATTGTGGCAACGGACAGATACTTTCCCGGCCGGCTCTTAAAGAAAGGCCTGCGGCTGCGGATTACCAGCACAATGATTGCGGCAGAAATGACAGATTCCATGAACCATCCCGTTCTAAATTGATCGGGTGTGGCATGGAGGATGAATAATAAAACCCCAAAGGTAAGATAGTCGAAGACAGAACTGACAAGGCCGAAGGTGAACATGAATTTCCGTATAAAGGAAATATTCCAGCGCCTGGGCTGATCCAGCATCTCTCTGTCTACATGATCCGTAGCAATGGTCATTTCCGGAAAATCCGTCATCAGATTAGTAAGCAGGATCTGCTTGGGCAATAGGGGAAGAAAGGACAGAAAGAGAGATGCGCCGGCCATGCTGAACATGTTTCCGAAATTAGCGCTCGTGGCCATAAAGACATACTTCAAGGTGTTGGCAAAGGTTGTTCTTCCTTCACGCACGCCCTGCACAAGAACGGCCAGATTTTTTTCCATAAGGACGATATCCGCGGATTCTTTGGCTACATCAACCGCGGTGTCCACCGAAATGCCGACATCCGCTGCATGTAGGGCGGAAGCGTCATTGATTCCATCTCCCATATATCCCACAACATGCCCGGCCTTCCTGAGTGCAAGGATAATCCGTTCCTTCTGGTTAGGCTCTACCTCTGCGAAAATGTCCGTCTCTGTTACCTTTGATAAAAGAGCCTCATTGCTTGTTTCACGGAGTTCACTTCCTGTAACAATTCTTGCATCCGCCATTCCCACATCCTGACTCACCTTGGCGGCGACAAGGCGATTGTCCCCCGTAATAATTTTCAGAGAAACACCAAGTTGCCTGAGGTGGTCAATCGTTTCGGCGATCCCTGCTTTTGGCGGGTCGAAGAAAACGAGATATCCGAGGAATGTCATATCCTTCTCACAATCCTTATCAATACGAGGCTCTGCCCCCATATCCCGATAAGCAATCCCCAAGAGGCGAAAACCCTGATTGCTGAGCGTCTCAAATTTCTGATGGACCTCCTGTTTTACCGAAGCTATATCCACCTTATCGCCCGAGGGAGCCTCTGCCGTCGAACAGATGTCAATCACATTGGGAAGAGGCCCCTTGGTGACCATCAAAGAACTGCCATCCTTTACGACCAGGATACTCAAGCGCTTCCTGATGAAGTCGTAAGGCACCTCGTCTGCCTTTTCATACCCGGATACATCCGGTTGTTTGTAAGAGCGAATCGCTTCATCGATAGGATTTGAGAAGCCTTTTTCAAAGAAGGCGTTCAGATAGGCGTGAAAAAAGACCCGCTCACTGGAATTGCCTGCGAGATCTAATGCCGAATGGAGATGTACCGTTCCCTCGGTCAGGGTTCCCGTCTTGTCGGAGCAGAGGACATCCATGCTCCCGAAATTCTCTATGGCGGCGAGCCTTTTCACGATGACCTTTTGCTGTGCCATCTTCTTAGCGCCATGAGCCAGATTGATACTGATAATAGCGGGCAGTAGTTGAGGCGTCAGCCCCACCGCCAGAGCCAGAGAAAAAAGAAACGATTCCAGGACGGGCCGGTGGAAATAGACATTGACGGCAAAAATCAGGAAAACCAGGGCCAGCGTCACTTCGAGCAACAAATACCCGAATTGCCGGACGCCATGCTCAAATTCAGTTTCCTGGGGTCTCAGTTTCAGCCTTTCCGATATTTTGCCGAACTCCGCTTCCTTCCCTGTGAAAACAACAACGGCTCGGGCCGTGCCGCTGATGACGTGGGTTCCCATAAAGAGGCAGTTGGCGCGCCCGCTTAAGGGNNTCCACAAAGAGATCTTTTGATTCCAGAATCAGGCAGTCTGCGGGGATGGCATCCCCGGCATTCAGGATAACGATGTCTCCCGGGACGACATCTTCTATGGGAATGTCATTGGGGCTACCATCACGGAGAACGGTCGTCTTGATTTTGACGATTGCCAGGAGCTTTTCGACAGCGTCAGCGGCGCCTCGTTCCTGCCAGAACCCCAAGAGGCCGCTGACCAGAACGATAAAAAGAATAATAGCGGCGTCCACATGATCTTGCAGGAAGAAAGATAACCCGGCCGCAAAAATAAGGGTGAGGATAATGGGGCTCTTGAATTGGGAGATCAAGAGCGCGACGGTGTCGGATCGCTTTGGCGGCTTGAGGAGATTAGCTCCGTAGTTGATCAGCCGCTGCCTCGCCTCGCCGCTCTCCAAGCCTTCCTGCCGGGTATCAAGCCCCGCCAGCACCTCGGCCTGTGGGATGCTCCAGAAATCAGAGGGTTGTTGGACCACTAAAACATCCTTTGAAAAGTTATTCCTGTATCGGCGGTAATCCACCGTTGTAGCGCAGACCTTCTGGTTTGCATTCATCTGCAGGACTAAAGTCCTGCGCCGCAAATCTTTTTTACGTCACACGCCGACAGGATTCTACTACAGATCGTGCGAGATCACTTCAACAATAGCCTTTAAAGCGTCATTTCCTAAGGCGACAAATATATATTCGAGGGCAGACTCCAGTGGGAGTCCAGGGCTTTATAGATACGAATAGAGCGGTTGACCAGTAATACTCTCTGCAGAAAAAGGCCAAGAAGATGTGCAAAAGATTAATCATGAATTAAGTTTTATACTCCCAGAATTTCCGAATTCCAAACCCAAGAATATTTAGTTATGCCGTCGAGAGAATTCACCGATCTTGAATGTTAGTTACCGTTCTTCTTTTATCAAGCACCCGTGTCTTGACAGAGTATTTCTAAGCTTTTCCGTCAATTCGGTGAAGTATAAAGTCCCATCAAATTCTGTATTACTGGAATCAGCCCTGTTCAATGGAATCACAGGTTTTACAAGTTTAACTCTGCTTTTTGGTATTAGGCTATAATGATCGTTATACCATCTGATATCGTTCTTAAAATCGTAATCAACTTCATATATTCTCAAAAGTAATACCATGGGATTCTCTTTTTCATTCAGACAATTAAACGGTGCCTGTGGTTCCCAGATGTCAAAAAGCCCATTAGTACATATATCTTTCCACAAATTGATTTCATTTTTGATATGGAATATCCTGTCAAGAACTGCAACATATCTGTGAGGGACTTCATAGAGTTCAGCAGCCATTTTCTTACCAATATGACTGAGTGGGTATATTTTCTTAGGATCCCTAGCATTATTATTTTCCAACAGTTTTGGAAATGTTTGGAAATCTTTTTTAAGAGAAATTGATTTCTTAGATGCTGCAAAGATGGAAATGTAATGTCTCTCTGAATCTTTCATAAAACCCTCGACCATGGCTTTAGCATTCTGGCGTTCAACCTTTAGAGTTATTTCATTTATATCGACTTCTATTTTCGAGTACATTTCATTGCTCCTTTTATAAGTGAATTACTTAAGAATAGTTCAACTGTGAGGAAAACTCCCCTTGGAAACTTATCTCCCCAAAATGAAAAAAATATGCGTCACTACCATCTAATCCCCTTATCTCTTAAAAATTCTCGTGCCTCACTACCTCCTAATCTTGCAGATATTTTGTAGTTCTCAATCGCCTGCATGTGATTGCCAATTTTGTCATAGGTATCGCCTCGCCTATAATAGGCGTCCTCAAATTTCGGGCTTAAATTTATTGCTTTGTTGAAATCCTTAATTGCTTGAGTGTAATTGCCAATTTTTGAAAAAACATTCCCACGGTTACAATAATAAAACTCTGCATGTGTTGGATTTATCTCAATCGCCCTATTATAATCCTTTATAGCCATATTGTAGACACCAAGTCGATTGTA
>PLLV01000193.1:4472-5596 GCA_003142295.1 Syntrophaceae bacterium | reverse complement strand
GATGGCATGTGCACGAGATGGACACAGGAAGACGTTTTGTTTACCTTCTGCCCGCCGGGGCCTGACGACCGGACAAATGTTTCCTTTAAATCACCTTCGGAAACTCCGAGACGCTCCATGCGCTCGCTTAAGACCTTTTCTTTTTCCGGGGAGACACTAAAGAGGCTCATAGGCTATATTAAATGCATAATTCAACCACATCACCGTCCTGAAGGACGTAATCACGCTGCACCATCTGACCATCGCGAACCGATTTGCCCCAGGCCCTGGCGTATTTCAATTTATTCACGAAGTCGTTGTGAACTTTGCCTGCGAGATCCGCCAGGGTGCTTCCTAAGGGGACTATAAACGGTGATTTCTTATCCGCCTCCTTGCCGGGAGGTTTGGTGTAAATCCGGATAATTCCCGAAAGTTCATAAAGTTTATCCAGGAACACCATGACGTTGTGTCCCGTGCGGGTCGAAACACCGATGCAGGGTAATTTGATACCCGAGAGTTCCAAAAAGATGTCCAGGGTTTCTTTATCTTCAGGCCTGTCCATCTTGTTAATGACAACAAGCGTTTTCTTGATCCTGGGCGGTTTTCTTAAATCCGTAGGAATCGTGCATGCCTCGGAATAAATGTGGAATGAATGGAGGATATGAAGGGCATCCTCCAACTGCTGCATCGGGTCCGCGGTGAGGTCAAGCAGAATGACCAATATATCAGCGCGGCGGATCAGATCGGCAAAGGCAGGTTCCGTATAATCTTTCGTGAGGGGAGGGGTATCGATGAGCTGGAACTGGATGTTTTCATACTGGGCCATTCCCGGNNTTCGGAGGACCGATAATAACGGTCTGGGCCGGCCCTTCCTTCTCAATGTCATAGGCCGTCTTCTGCCTGGAAACACCTTTCTTCTTCTGGGCCTGGTCTTTGAATTTTGAGATACGTTCACGCAGCATTGCCTTGAGCTTGTCTGTGCCCTTGTGTTTGGGCATGATGGCAAGCATCTCTTCCAATGCCTCGACTTTGTCTTCCGGTGTCTTTGCTTCCCGGAATCTCTGTTCCGCTTCAAAATACTGCGGGGGCAGATTGGCTGGCATGACCTTTTATCTCCTTCGAATCCGCTGCAACTGTGAACAAGT
>PLLV01000193.1:0-4466 GCA_003142295.1 Syntrophaceae bacterium | reverse complement strand
AATGATCCCTTCGGCGACCCGGGGGTATATATAGAATTCAAGTATAAGCGCAGAGCGCTTCTTTTCGATCTGGGTGATCTTCACAATCTGAGCCCGAGAAAACTTCTTAAGATCAATCATATCTTCGTTTCTCATACCCATATGGATCACTTCATAGGATTTGATTATCTGCTCCGGGTATGTTTGGGCCGCGACTGCCATATCTCCATCTTCGGCCCTCCCGGCTTCCACCGTCAGATAGAAAATAAGATCAATGCCTATACCTGGAATCTTGTCGAAAACTACACCAATGATTTTGCTCTCCATGTTACGGAAGTGCATCCGGAGCATAAGTTACTGAGAACGTACCACTGCCGGAAAGCCTTTGAACCTGAAATCCAGGATGCGAATGAAAACTTTTCCGGCACCCTCGTAGAGAATAGCTCCTTTGCCGTCAAAGGCGAATTCCTCGATCATAAAATTCCATGTCTGGCATACAGATTTGAAGAAAAGAGCCGCGTCAATATAAAGAAGAATGCCTTGCTGGAAATGGGACTACCCGTAGGTGCTTGGCTGATGGACTTGAAAGACCGGATTCTTCGCGGTGACCCCGATGATACGCCTGTACGCGTGTGGTGGAAAGAAGGTAAACAGGAAGGGGGAGAAAGGTTCATTCCTTTGGGCGAATTAAAAGCGACAATCGTGAAAATGACGCCGGGCCAGAAGATCGCCTATATTACGGACGCTGTCTATAATGAAGATAATGCCCGAAAGATTGTCGAATTGGCTTATGGTTCCGACTTGATGTTCATAGAAGCGATGTTCCTTCACGAAGATGCGGATAAAGCCGCCGAGAAGCATCACCTCACGGCGCGCCAGGCCGGTGCACTGGCACGCAGGGCGGGGGCGAAGAGGATTTCACTCTTCCATTTTTCGCCGAAATATAAAGGGGCCGGGGATCTTCTGGTAGAGGAAGCAATGGCGGCATTTAATGGTCGGGAATCTTGAAGGTCGTCTTCGACAATTCTGAGGCCCGCTCTTATGCAGTGACAGCAATTGAGGATGAAAGAGAGTTTCCCGGCCGGTCCTGGAAGGCTNNAAGAGTTCTTTGCTATAGTCTGTGCTGACAACTACTCCTTCAATGCCAGCGAAAGGTCCATCAGTGATCATGGCCGGTTCTCCGACCTTTGGGTACTGGATTTGGTGAACTTCCACTTTTGACTGGATTATTCGCTGGATGGCTTCTATCTTGGCATCAGGAACCGGTATCGGTTCGGCCCCTTTCGGGTTTCCGAGTATCCGGACGACGCCAAAGGTTTTGAGAACATTCAGCTTCGTCTGGCTGTCCAGGGAGAAAAGCTCCACGAAGAGGTACCCCGGGAACATGGGGATTTCGATCTTCTTTCGCCTGTCCTTCCGGCGGCTCCACATCTCTATCTTGGGTAGAAAGGCATGGATCGATTTCTGGACGAGGCCTATATACACCCGGTCTTCATGGCGGCTCCGAGTATGAACAGCGTACCAAGGCATAATGGATTCCTAAACCAATCTCTTATTTCATCGTCTCCCATTGGGGGTTTTTTCATTTACAATAATCACGACATTTTTTCAATGGTGAAATCGTGCTGAAACTGAGAATCACAGGTATCGTACTTTCCCTTGGCGAGGGAGAAGGAATATTGAAAGATAAACTTGCATCGATTCTTCATATTCCGGATGAAGATATTTCGTCTATCACCGTGGTCAGAAAATCAATCGATGCAAGGAGAAGAAAACCGCCTCGCTTCATTTATTCTGTGGATCTGTCCGTGCCGGATGACGTCGACTTGACCGGAAAAGAAGGTCTAAAAATAGAGGTGCTGCGGGAGGACAAGGAACCTCTCCGTTTGCCGGTAAAGATAAGAACAGGCAAAAGGCCCGTCATTGTTGGATGTGGACCCGCGGGAATCTTTGCAGCCCTCACCCTGGCGGAGAGGGGAATTCCTGTACTTCTCCTCGAAAGGGGGAAAAGCGCCCCCGAGCGCATAGCCGATGTCCAGGCTTTCTGGGAGAAGGGGATCATAAATACGGAGAGTCATGTCCATTTCGGGGAAGGCGGAGCGGGCACATTTTCTGACGGGAAGCTCACGAGCCGTCTTAANNAAGGTTACAGATTTTTTGATTCACCACCGGAGGCTGGAGGGAGTTGTTGTCAAAGGCAATGAAGAGATAAAAACGGATCACCTGATTCTTGCTGCCGGTCAGAGTGCGGAAGACACGTATGGCAGGCTGCACAAACTGGGTGTGCAGCTGGAGCCGAAGCCCTTTGCCATCGGCTTCCGGGTAGAACATCCCCAGGAATTGATCGATGCAATCCAGTACGGCAAGTGGCGCGGGCATCCGGACCTGCCGCCTGCGGACTATTTTCTTACGGCCAGGCTCCCTCAGATGAACCGGTCCGTCTATACGTTTTGCATGTGTCCCGGCGGATCAGTTATCGGTTGCAGTTCGGAGGAGAGGACAATTGTCACCAATGGCATGAGCCGCTACCGCAGAGGAAGTCCGTATGCCAACAGCGCTGTCGTAGTTGCCGTCCAGTGCGAGGATTTTGATGATACCGCACCCCATCCCCTCTGCGGCCTCGTTTTTCGGAGGCAATGGGAAGAGAAGGCCTTTGTCTTGGGTGGAGAAAATTATTTCGCCCCCGCGCAGGGCTTGGTGGATTTTATGAAAGACTCTGAGGGGACGGCCGTCAATAGAACGAGCTTTGCCCCCGGAGTGAAGCCTGCAATGTTGCGTGAGGCCCTGCCTCTTTTTGCAGTCGAGGCATTAAGACAGGGGATCACGGAGTTTGACAGGAAGATGCGGGGATTCATCACAGAGGAGGCGACGCTGATCGGCGTTGAAACCAGGACATCGTCGCCGGTCAGGATATTGAGAGGCCCGGACAGTCAGAGTGTCAATGTCTCTGGGCTCTATCCCTGCGGCGAAGGAGCCGGGTATGCAGGTGGAATCATCAGTTCCGCCCTGGATGGGATCAAGGCTGCAGAGAAGATTGCCCCTTGAAGATATTCATTACTTCCCCCTTTTGTAAAGGGGGACTGTGTCATAATAGGGAAAAATGTCATTCCGGTGAACCGAAGCCCTGAGCATAGTGAAGGGGAATGTGAGGAATCTTGAAGATCCCTCCCTTCGGTCGGGACAAGGATTTCTCTTTCTCACCCCCTTTATAAAAGGGGGTCGGGGGGATTTTATTCCACTATCAGAAATCCCCCATTGCCCCCTTTGTCAAAGGGGGCGAAAAGCAAGGACGGTAACTCTGGATTCCCGATGGAGCCTGCCCTCGAACGTCTTCATCGGGGGCCGAAATGACAAAAAAGAGAATTACGACACGGTCTCAGGGGGATTTTCAAAGTTGTGATATTTGCATTCATATGCTGCGTGTGATAACTTCTCAATCCAGGCACTAAAGACCTGAGGAAGTGGATTATGAAAAGGATAATGCGTTTTTTTATCATGATTGCCATGCTGATAGCTGCCTCGTCCTTCGTCATTGAGGTGGCAGCACAGGATAAAATCTTCACTAGCACTACCATAGGAGCGCAGTTTGTATTGATTCCGGGAGGGACGTTCATGATGGGAGATGCAGTTTTGCACCAGGTTGTCATCAGCAAACCCTATTACATGCAGGTGACGGAGGTGACTCAGGGGCAGTGGCGGAAGGTTATGGGAAGCAATCCCTCAATGTTCAACGCCTGCGGTGATGACTGCCCGGTGGAAAATATTTCCTGGGTTGATGTTCAGGAATTCATCAGGCGCATCAACCAGAAAGAGGGGGTAAACAAATATCGCCTCCCTACGGAGGCGGAGTGGGAGTTTGCCTGCCGGGCCGGCTCCGTAACGAAAGACGCACCTGGCGGCAAGGAAGATGAATTCGGAAACTATGCCTGGTATGATGCTAATTCAGAGAGAAAGACACATCCTGTGGCTACGAAGAAGCCCAATGCCTGGGGTCTTTATGACATGCACGGCAATGTCTCGGAATGGTGTCAGGACTGGTACGATGATTATCCGGGAGACGCGGTGACAGATCCGAAAGGGCCGTCTTCCGGGCAACATAAAGTAATGCGGGGCGGTTCATGGCTCGGCAGCACCGTGACCCTGCGGTCCACCTTTCGCAGCGAGGACTACCCCGTGGTCAGGTCCAATGACATAGGGTTTCGCCTCGTCAGAGATTTTTAATCCCTCATTCCCTCCCTCCGAGTGCCGCTCCCTGAGATCGGATCGGTCTTCTTCAGGGTTTCAACTCGCCTTCTTGAAGAGGGTCTTATCTACGCCGCAAACCGGGCATCTCCAGCTGTCAGGCAGTTTCTCAAAGGGCGTTCCAGCCGGGATGCCCTGTGAAGGATCCCCCTTTGCGGGGTCATAAATGTAGCCGCAGATCTCGCAGATATACTTGGACATGCCGGGAGCGTCCTTTTCTGACTGCGCATTCGCTCTATCCGGAA
>PLLV01000029.1 GCA_003142295.1 Syntrophaceae bacterium | reverse complement strand
TCTACTATAATAACGATAGATAATAACGTCACGCCGACGATTGCTGATGAGATTAGTGCTGCTAAAAACCTTTTGTGCAAATTAATACAGCGATAGTAGCGAACTATCAGGAAATCGGAAACCAAATAAAATCCAAACACCAGTATTGCGTCGGTCATGGGGCGTCCTCCCTCTTTTTAGGTTCCATTATCATTATCCGCTGCTATCGTGCATTTTGGGTGCATAATTGCCGATTCTACCCGACATTTTCCCCGACACTTTGGCGGGATTGCAGGTAATTCTATCCAAAAGGGGGGCAGGTAACTCCTACCGGCGCGTATTAAGGCGTCTGCCTTTCGACCTCTTTCCACCGTTTATTTCCTTGCCCCTAATCACCTTTGTAGTAATACACGGCTGGAAGCTCGGCCTTCATCTCCTGCAACCCGGCCCTGAGGCGGTCAATCTCGGAGAGAAGCGTTTGAATGTCATCGCTTATATATTCGTCAAGATGTTTGTCCCTTATCTCTTTTACCCTATCATCTGCCATGTTTGCCTCCTGTCTATACCATCTTAATTGCTTGCCAAAATTCCCATATCATTAGTCGTGTTGAATATGGGGCACTAATATCTGATGCCGTTCTGTAGGCACTCATTTCGTTCTCCCATTTTTTACTAACTTCTTTAATCGACTTCAACCTGCGGCGGAAATCAGCGTTTTCGGTTTTCAGTCTTTCATTATAATTTTTCATCAAGTCATGTATTCTAAGCTTCATTTCGTCTTCCTCGTTAATCATTTTCTCATCCCTCCCGCCGCAGCATTTCTGCATCAATGGATTCCTGTTCAAGGTCTTTACGCAGTTCCTCCAACTTCTTTTTGAGGTCTAAAATTTCGTCCAAGGATAGGTGCCACATTCTTTTGACTTCTTGGAGTGTCGTGTCCTTCTCCTGCAACTCGGCGGTGAGGCGATCGACCTCGGAGAGGAGGAAATCAGTATTATCCACATCAAATGTATCAAGCCCCTTACAATAATCACACAGACCTTTCTTCCATTTATTTCGTTTTTTTATCTCCTCAATTCTGTCACTCGGTGCGGTGGAATTATATCTTGCCATGGTATCCATTAGTTTTTTCATTATGTGTAGCCTCTTTCCATCGATTATTTCCTTGCCCCCCATAACCGTACTTAGCAAATAGTCGGCTAATTGGTAAACTTGTTGCCGTTAATTGGTTAAATCCCCTCATTCAGCAAATCTTCTAATTTGCAGGTATTTGTATCCGGAGGTAGCCATACATGGCATTCCATCGCGGTGTAAGGTGTGGTATCCGATAGATATTCAAAACGGACGAATTGCCAGCCGTTCATGCCTTCTGGATAATTGTAAACTCCGTAGCCAACTATTGATATATGTGTGACTTTCATACAACTTTCCCATTAGGTAAAATTCTTTTATTCACAACTTCGAAATTTCCGTTTTTTTCCACATCAACTAAAGCAACCCCATGATTCCAATCAGAAGCAACCGGAGCGTAGTCGGGATTTAGGTCGCTCAAGCAACCAAAAGACCACGTTGTTAGGTAGTTTCCCTGTATGTTTCTTCCCGTATGCTCTGAGGTTGTGTGGCAATGAGAACACGCCGCCCATGATTTAGCTTTGAGAAATAAGCCTCTTGCCGGATTAACAGCCCTTGAAAGTGTTTTAATTTCATGGCCGTGTATGATGGGCAGCTTGCCTGCATAAACCACCTGATGATAGTCGAGGAATTCAATCCCCCTAACTTCTAATCCTAATACCGTGTCCATAGCGGCCAACGGCATACCGATTAGCTCTGGTGCTCTTGATTGAAATAAGTGGGGCAATCTATATTCATGGTTCCCCGGTTTGTAAACCACCGGGACGGGAAGTTCTTGCTCAAGAAAGTCTAAAAAGTCTATCGTTGCCTCAATCTCTTTATCGAAGTCCCTCTTAACAGCAGACGGCCAGTAAGAGATAGCGGCACAGTCCTGAAGGTCGCCGTTTAACAGTATGCCCGTTACTTTCTGTTCCTGCCCGTATTTAACGGCGGATTCGACTGCTTTTGGCTCATGGAAGGGAATATGTATGTCTGACAATATCAACCATAGGCCAGGGCTAAGTTTGAATGGTGGCCTATTCTTGCGCCACGTAGGGGGTATTTTGGCAACTATGGTACGTTCGATAATGTCTTTGGCTTCCCTTCTACCCTTTGCGCCATGTGCCCCCATTTGCCAACGTACAGCATCCCTTATTGTTTCAAGGTTGCCATCAAACATATCTCCGTGGTTATATAAAATATGCCTCGCTATAGTTCTTGTAGGCAGATGCTTAAAGCGTTTAATTGCATCTCTGACTATTTCAACTCGATTACTCATTCTTCATCCTCCCTCACGCGAATCACATCATAGACATTGTCTTCGTGATGTCCTAATGCTATCAGGGCTTCGGCAACCATCTGGCAGATTTCAAAAGTGGACTGGTCGTCCGAGTCTTCCTCGGTAGTTACTTTTTTCTTTTTCTCGTAGACAGTGTATTCGATTGTTATTCTCATTTTTCCCCCACAAGTCCGTGCAATTCTGTGTATCGTGGTGTAAAATTACTTATCGTGCTTCTCCGCTATTTTCCTGACCAGAACCGCCCACGGATCTTTCTTGCCCTTAATCTTGCCCTCGGCGATACACTCCGTATCGCTCATTACGATGTACTTCCAGCCGGTCTTTGTCTGCATGAGGTAGATTGATATGATTTTCATACTTTCTCCATTAATTTAATATTCAGCCTCTTAGCAATCCGTATCGCATCATTTCTCGCAGTCTGCTCACGCTTGAAGGGAGTCATGCGTCCATGAATTTCGTAATTCTTGCCTATAAAAATATGCCATCTGAAGGCTCTTGATGGTTCATATCCCTCGATACAAAGCTGGCCGATGACTGGCTTCAT
>PLLV01000113.1 GCA_003142295.1 Syntrophaceae bacterium | reverse complement strand
TTTAGCTCCCCGGCTCATAGACCTCTTGCCCGAATTTTAAAGCAGGCTTTGGGCAACAGCCCCTTTAGTCCTGCTATGACTCCATTCTGTCATTTCGAGTGAAACGAGAAATCTTGTCCCGTCCAGGGTAACAGCAGACCTGAAGGTCTGCACTACATCTTCCCCCTCCCGTTATGGGGGATCATTTTCTCGTCATAGTGAATACGCCGTCCCATGGACCTTCAGGCGGTTTCTTCTTAAGTTCCTGACACCTGTCAATATACAGTTTCGCGGGGGCATCGTCCGGTCTTACTTCAATGACCTTCCGGAAAGCCGCAATTGCCTCATCCCACAGGCCCTGCTTGTATTTTGACAGTCCCTCTTCGAAAAGGCTGACGGCTTTTTCCCACTTTTCGGCGTCTTTCTTCTCGCCTAAAAGTTCATATATCTTTACAGGAAGTTTCTTGCCCTTAACCCGGACCGAGTCCAGTTCCCGGCAGAAAAGGACATCCTTAATGGCGGCATATGTGTATTCACTGATGACAATGTTAGTTCCATACTCTTTATTGATTCCTTCGAGCCTGGAACCCAAATTCACCATGTCCCCCATGACGGTATAGTCAAATCGCATCTCCGAACCCATGTTACCGACTACCATGTCGCCGCTGTTGATGCCTATGCCAATGTCAAAGACTGGCCTGCCTTCGTCAGCCCATTTCTTTTGAAGTTTTTTTAATTCTTCCATCATGTCGAGGGCCGTTCTGCATGCACGCACCGCGTGATCCGGCTGATCGAGAGGAGCGCCGAATACGGCCATGATGGCATCGCCCATGTATTTATCGAGGAGTCCATCATATTTGAAAACCAAATTGGTCATTTCCGTCAGATACTCATTTAATAAGTGTACGAGGGCCTCCGGCGTCAACTTTTCCGATATAGTCGTAAATCCCCTGATATCGGAAAAAAGCACCGTCAGGTCTTTCTTGTCGCCTCCAAGCTTAAGCTTAGAGGGGTCTTTCAGCATCTCGTTGATGACTGAAGCCGTAAGGTAATACTGGAAGGCTCCCCGTATTTTCTTTTTTTCTCTCTCTTCCGTAATGTACCGGTAAACAGTGATACCGAGATAAATCGTCATCATGGTGAGAACCGGATAAACAACGTTCAGCCATAGATTGTAGCGGGAAAAAATAAATGTATTTATGAGGACGAAGGATATGAGGACAAGCAGGCTTAGAACCATCCCCTGAACCGCCTTAACCCTCGGAACGACGATGCCTATGAGAAGACCGAAGAATACGATAGCGCAGACGTCGAGAAGTTGCGTTCCCGAGGAGCGGTGGAGAAAATTGCCGTGCAGGATATTGTCGATTGCCGTTGCGTGGATTTCCACGCCGGGATAGACGCTGCTGTATGGCGTCACACGCAAATCATAGATGCCTATGGCCGTGGCTCCGACGATCACGATTTTATCCTTGAAGATATCGGGGGATAGCCTGCCTTTAATTATATCGGAAATCGAGTAGTGAGGGAATGTCTTTCCCGGACCCAGATAATTAATCAGCATCCTCCCGGTCTCGTCAGTTGGAATGTTAATATCACCTATTTTGATCCCTTCGATACCGAACTTAGCCATATTCAACGTGACCATCGGCCAGTCCAGATACTGGACAAGCAAGGACATGGACAAGGGCAAATAGTAATTATCCTGGAATCTCATGACCAGGGGGGACCATCTGATGGTACCGTCAGTGTCAGGGAAGGCGTTGAAGTAGCCGCTGTTTTCGGCAGCTTCGCTCAGCAGTTTAAGATTTGTTACCGCTGAATAAGCCGTGACATTGGCTAAAGCCGACTCGTCAGGGCTCGTCTCGCCCTGTATCATCTGGTATCTGGAGTTGGCGATATTTTCTCCCGCCGCCTCAATATCTTTTTCGCTTAGATGTTCTGCTTCCTTGCTGGATTTGAGGAAGAAATAGCCAAGGGTGACGTTCTTCGCACGTTTGATCGTTTTAGCCAGAGCCGCATCGGTATCGGCCACCAGCCTTTTCTTGTCAAGCAACCCCTGCACCCTCTTGTCTTTAATCCCGATTTTCTTGACCTCTCTTGTAAGATCGACAAGAGCACTGAGGCTGGAATTCTGATCAGGTTCTGAAAAAACAATATCGAACCCCACTGCCTTCGCCCCGTATCCCTTCAGTTTATCGACAAGCCTGGCAATCGTCGTCCTGGGCCACGGCCATCGACCCAATTCGCCCAAACTCTTTTCATCGATTGCGGCGATGACCGTTTCTCCCCCTGCCGGGAGCTTTCCCTTTGAGACCATCCGCAAATCAAAGGCCTTCAGTTCCATAAAACGGAGAAAGGGTGCATCGATAAAAAACATGATAAGGGCGATAAAAATGACAAGGAAAGTTATTTTCAGAGGTGACACGGAGATTATCTTTTTTAGTCGTTCATTCATGGCCATAACCCTCAGATTTTGCCGAATAATACCAAAGGTGTTTCGAAAGTCAAGGTAAAGAAGTCCCCACCCTTGTCATTCCCGCCCCCTCTTTGTCATTCCCGCGAAAGCGGGAATCCAGGGTCGCTGTCATTCCGAAGGAACGTGAGGAATCTATTTCTTTTCCGGCGTTAGGTTGAAATGTTAGTATCTTAAAATCTTGACAGGGAAGATGCCTTCATATAAGTAGTCTACTCGTTGGCGGTTAGGGTTCATATCACCATTCACTGTAAATTCAGGACTGCACCGTCACTTAATTATTCAAGCAGTATTCAAGCAGAGCCGATGTAGCTCAGCCGGTAGAGCAACTGATTCGTAATCAGTAGGTCGCCAGTTCGATTCTGGCCATCGGCTCCAATGTTTTCGAGTAGTTAGCCAACGACTGATTTGTTTTGAGGGGGTTCAAGGCGGGATTTGTGACAATTTGTGACAAAACTTCTTTTTGGGGAGCGGTTAATCCATTCAAGAGATTGACCGCTTTCTTTTTATGCTCCTGACTCAGATGAGCATATCTAAGAGTCATTTGCATTGTCTTGTGTCCTAACAATTCCTGAACATCTTTGATGCTTGCACCGCTCATCAATAAGTGACTGGCGAACGTGTGTCTAAGATCGTGTAACGTACAATGATCAATACCTGAATTCTTGAGAGCCGTTGCAAATGAGTTTTTGACATTGTTCAAACTCTTGTCATTATTCACAACGAGAGACACCGTTTTAATGGCCTTATCCGGTTTTTTACTCTTGTATGTGAACACGTGCTTTGATCCCGGACTCTCTCCTTTTAATCTCTCAAACAATTCCGCAAGTGTGTCATTGATGGGAATCTGCCGGGGTTCATTTGTCTTCGTCTTCTGTAAATAGATAAACCCGTTTCGCACCTGATCCCACTTCAATCCGAAAATCTCGCTGCGTCTCATTCCTGTGTTTAACGCACATATGATGATATTCTTCAGATGTTCAGGAGACGCAACGAGTAGTTTCTGAATTTCTTCTTGAGACAAATATCTCGTCCTCTGATTATTTTCCTTCATTACAAGCGATTTGCCTTTGTCAAAGGGGTTGACCTCAAGAAGCTCCCATTCCTTACCCTTTCTTAACAAATGGTGCAGACAGGAAATTTCCCTGTTAACAGCAGCTACAGTTCTTACTGTACCCTTGCGTGTTATGCTCTGCCTTAACTGGTTTCGATAAGATTCAAGGTCAACATACTTTATAGTCGATAATAGTCTCTCTTCACCGAAGTGCCTCTTGAAATTGCTCAGGCAGAGTTTCTTCCAGCCCTTGAAGCTGACCTGTGATTCGAAATTCTCTTCGTACTTTTTGATCAATTCCTTCAAGGTTGTTTTATATTCCTTCTTAACATCGAGATAACGTCCTTCTGCAATGAGTGAGACACGCTTGCCGAGTTCAGCTTCTGCATCCTTCTTCTTTGCGAATGCTTTTCTGACTCGCTTGCCTGCGGGATCGAAATAATCGATCTGGTAAGAATCACCTCTTTTTCTTACCCTTGCCATGCTTCATCACCTTCCTTTCCATTTCATTTTTTTCTTCAATACAGTCCAAAAACAACTTCATCGTTCTACCCGGTTTTTTTACACCTCCTTCCATTAAGCTAATGTAAGTCTGTGTGACACCCAGCCTTGAAGCGAACTCAGTCTGCGATAAGCCCAATTCGCTTCTAAAGGCCTTTATCTCTTTATGTGTCCACTGCTTCATAATTGCTATATTAACTTAGTTAATAATGCTTGTCAAGATTATTTTTGTAGTTAAGCTATATTTTTCTTGGATGACCCTCTGATAATCTCTCAGTTGCCATAGGTAAACATATCGTATTATCAATATGCCCCGTTTACCGTGTGACACAAAGTGTCAAATTTGGTAGTGCCTTTCGATGAAATTTATCACATCAATTTTTTTAAAACGTAAGAGGCTTTTCGGTTTTCCAGACCCTGGACATGGTATTCTTACGCAATGGATTTGTCCCCTGTCTGCCATTTTATAAACCAACTGTGAATCAGCGTGCAATAATA
>PLLV01000096.1 GCA_003142295.1 Syntrophaceae bacterium | reverse complement strand
GACATACTGAAATGAGGGCTCTAGCGCCCAGGAAGAACGGAGTCCTCCTGCCTTCCCATGAACAATACCAAAATCTCCACAAACTGATTATACATCATTCTATACGAATTCATGGTAGGAGGAAGTTATACGTAACAACCATGTCACCTATTTATGCGTAACCTTTCGTTTAAAATTGAAGTGAGTATTGCCATTTATAAACGACATTTTATAGCGGGCAAAGCCGTTGTGAAGGTCGCCCCCGTATCAAGTACGGGGCAGGCTGCGTTTAGATACCGGTAGATGACCTTCTGGATATAGGAACGGAAAAATCCATATTGCCGTTCAAATCGTTCCTCATAAACTTGGCGAAAGGCTTCAAAATGATCCTGCACGCACCGTTAATAATCGGAAGACTGCAGATTCCGTGGTCGGTAAATGGCGGCGGGAGCGGACATGACTTCTCTCCCTTGAGAAAATCAAACCGCCATATAATAGAACCAATTAGTTGTGTAGGTATTTCGATTGACAAACTGAAATCCACTCACATATTATTCCTTCCTTCAATTTAGATGACATGGTACTTAATAAAACTTAGAAGACTATTATCAGGCTTATTAGAGGATTAATTGAAATGAGAGTGAAAGGAACAGGTCAATGAGACTTGCAGTGTTTGAAACAGAACGATGTGTAGGCTGCCAGTGTTGCATGTTCGCGTGCTCGCGCAGGCAGGATGAGGCCGGTCTTACCAAGGCCTGTATTGCCGTGAGATCCGTCGGAGGGATGGAGCGGGGGTTTACCGTCATTGTCTGCCGGGCCTGTGATAATCCTCCCTGCGCTAAAGTCTGTCCAACGAATGCTCTGGAGCCAAGAAAAGACGGTGGTGTTTGCCTCGATACAGGAAAATGCATAGGTTGCGGGCACTGCCAGGATGCCTGCCTCATCGGCGCCATCCTCTGGGATGAAACCACGAACAAGCCCATGATCTGCATCCACTGCGGTTACTGCGTCAAATTCTGTCCCCACAAGGTCATAGGATTACAGAGAAAGGAGGTGGCAGGCGATGTTAAAAGATGATTCCCTCGCCAACATCCTTTACATAAATCTCTCGAACAGAACCTTCACGACAAAGAAGAGACCGGAACTTTTTGAAAAATATATCGGAGGTGCCGGGGTGGCGATTCAGCTTCTTCATGAAGAATGTCCCACGGGCAGCGATCCCCTTGGCCCGGAAAACCCTATCATCTTTGCGGTGGGCCCTCTCACTGCCATGTTCCCCCTGGCCTCAAAAACTGTTTCCATGTTCAAATCTCCCCATACCGGCAATCTGGGCGAGAGTCACTGCGGCGGCCGCAGCGCGGTGGCCATCCGTATGGCTGGGTACGGCGCTATCGTCATTAAAGGTACGAGCGATATCCCCATCTATATATCCGTCCATGGGCAAAAGGTATACTTCCGTGATGCCTCCTCGCTGTGGGGAATGGGCAGTTCCGCAACGGGACGCATCATCAGAGAGAACGAGACGGGGGGCGGATTGCGCACCATCATGCGCATCGGCAAAGCGGGAGAAACCCTTGTCTCTTACGCCAGTGTGACCACAGAAACGTACCGTCACTTCGGCAGACTGGGATTGGGGGCCGTTTTCGGAAGCAAGAGATTGAAGGCGATTGCTGTCTCCGGCAAATCATCAGTTCCTGTTACCGATTCAAAGCTCTACCGGAACATGTATGAGGAAATCTACCAGGCAGCAGTAGAATCGCCGGTCATGAAGAAATATCACGATCTGGGAACCGCCGAGAATATAATCGCACTGAATAAATTCGCCGGCTTTCCCACACGGAATCTCAAAGAGGCGACATTCGAAAATGCCGCCGAGATTTCCGGTGAAGCCTTTGCCGCGGGATATTTAGGCAGGAGACTCGCCTGTTCCCATTGCCCCGTAGGATGCATTCATATCGCCGCACTCAGGGAACCATACGAGGATGAACCGTATTACTATAAAACGTCGATGATCTCTTATGACTATGAACCCATTTATTCCCTGGGTTCCATGCTGGGTATTTCCACACCCGAGGGTATTCTGAAACTGATGGATAGCGTCGAGACGTGGGGAATGGATGCAATCAGTGTGGGAGTGGTTCTGGCATGGGCGACAGAAGCGCAGGAACAGGGACTTGTCTCTGCAAAGGAGACGATGGGAATAAAATTCACCTGGGGTGACCCGGCCTCTTACATCTCTGCGTGCCGCTTAATCGCCCTACAGCCGAACGATTTCTATAAAGCCCTAGCCAGAGGTGTTGAATATGCCGCCTCACTATATGGAAACAAAGACTCCGCCCTGGCCTTCGGGAAGAACGAAATGGCAGGATACCATACGGGGCCTGCCACCCATGTGGGGAATCTGATCGGGTTGCGGCACAGCCATCTGGACAACGCAGGATACAGTTTTGATCAGAAGGTGCTTGCCCAGAAACAGGTCAGTCCGGAAGAACTCGCCGAGATGTTACTGGGAGAAGAAAAATGGCGTCAGATCCTCTCCAGCCTGGTTGTCTGCTTTTTCGCGAGGGGAATCTATACGCCCGACGTTGTATCAAAACTGCTTCCTATACTTGGATTTGATTTGAAAATCGAAGAAATCAACAGAATCGGTTCGGAAATATATCGTGAAAAGTACCGTTTTAAAACAAAAGAAGGCTTTTCCCTCGACGAACTGCGCATTCCGAAAAGAATCTTTGAGGCACCATCTCCTGTCAAAAAATTTGATGAATCGTACATACGCCAAGCCCTCGCCCACGTGAAAATGATACTAGAGAAGCCTGAAGTGGTATAATTAAGAAAGCGTTTTTTATTCGGGGCTTTCTGTAAAGCAAGACCCATCATGAGGATGGGACGGAAAGCAGCGGTTTACAACGTAGTTCGAAGGTGGCCTGATTGGAGATTACAGATCTCGGTGATAGTACCTTGATTGCTTCCCATCCCTTGAAGTAGGGCAGAGAAGTTCCGTCAAATTTCCAAGTGTTGATAGTTGGTTGATAAGAAGTCCCTGTCAACCCTTTTTCCCTTCCGAATTACGAGTGGGTGTAGGCATCACATGAGTAGTCGGGGTCGGCTTAAATCATTACGCATTGAAATCTTGTATTGCAGTGACAAAAGAAAGCTTAACGCTAACAGGAAGGAGGAGATAAAATAGATCGAGCTTAAGTACACCTAAGTAATGCCAATCCCACGCGGATATAACCTCTCACGTGATTCTCTCAGAAAAAATCTTTCTTTATCTCCACTGTTATCCGGTTGCTTGCGAGCAGGCTCTTGGCCAGACCCTCGATTTTGGGAAGTTCGTATTGGAAAAAATACCGGAAGGTATACAGCTTTCCCTGATAGAAATTTATATCCGTTCCGGTGGGATTTTTCCTCAAGGCCTTCTGTGCTGCTATGGCCTGGAGGAGCCACTGCCAGCCGATAGTTATAATGCCGAAGAATTCCAGATAAAGCGTGGCATCCGCCAGGAAGAGGTCCACCTTTCCCTGCATGGCAAGGCTGACCAGATGCGCCGTGACCTTCTTTAGTTTATCAGCGGCCTCTTCGAGCTCCTGCGCGTAAGGTTGCAACTGCGGCTCCTCTTTGGCGATGGCTATGGTCTCTTCGATCTCCTGGATAAGCAACGTGGCGGCCTCTCCGTTCTTCATGGGCACCTTGCGACCCAGGAGGTCGAGCCCTTGAATACCTGTGGTTCCCTCGTGAATGGGATGAATGCGGGCGTCGCGATAGAGTTGTTCCAGGGGAAACTCATCGCAGTATCCGTAGCCGCCGAGACATTGCAAAGCCTGGCTTACGGCGAGGATTCCCATCTCCGCAGGATAGCTCTTGGCCACAGGTGTGAGAATTTCCAAAAGAAGATTATATTTCTCTTTCTCTTTTTCTTCGAGAACCCTTTCTAAATCGACATATTTGCCGCATTGCATGAGGAGTGAAAGGGAGCCTTCAACGACGGCACGCTGGAAGAGAAGCATCCGCTTCACGTCATGGTGCTCGATGATAGGAACTTGAGGAGACGAAGGATCTTTGGTAGTGAGCGGCCGTCCCTGAGGCCGTTCCCGGGTATATTCCAGCGCCGCATAATAGGCGGCGGAGGCAATGCCGGCGGCTGCGATTCCCACTGCGATACGTGCCTCGTTCATCAACTGGAACATGTGGGAGAGTCCCCGGTTAGGCTGTCCGACGAGATAGCCCCTGCAATCATTGTTCTCGCCGAAGCTCAATTGGGTGATGGGCGCCCCGCGGTAGCCCATCTTATGGTAGATACCCGCCACATGGACATCATTAAAGACGAGTCCGCCGTTTTCATCCGGTCGCATCTTGGGGACGACAAATAGAGAAATGCCTTTCACGCCAGCAGGCGCTCCTGCAATCCGCGCAAGAAGGAGATGTACGACGTTTTGCACACCATCGTGATCCCCTGTGGAGATAAATATTTTCTGTCCCCGTATCCGGTAGTACCCTTGGTCGCCGGGTTCAGCAAGGGTCGTGATGTCAGATAGGGAGCTTCCCGCCTGAGGTTCTGTGAGGGCCATAGTCCCCTGCCAGTCGCCGGCGTACATCCTGGGGATATAGGCATTGATCAGTTCTGTGGTACCGAAGGAATATATGAGATGGGCGGCGCCGGCGGTGAGGTAGGGATAGACGCTCCCTGCGTAATTCGCTGCGGAGAAGATGAACATAGGGACGAATCCCAAAATCACCGGGAGCTGCTGCCCGCCCAGTTCTTGAGGGGCCGTAGCGGATATCCAGCCGCCTGCACCGCAAATCTGCATGATCTCTTTCACCTTCGGATGAACCTTCACCCGGCCATCGACGAATTCCGGCTGGTTCTTGTCCATTTCCCGTAAGGTGGGTTTGAAGAGATCCCTTCCCAGTTTAAGGGCTGTCTCGAGGATCATATCGAAGGCCTCCCGGCTATGATCGGCATAGCGGGGATATTTGAGAAGGGAGGATGCATCGAAGACCTCGTAGAGCAAAAATCTTATGTTTCTTTCACTGACGAATTTTTCCGCCAAGATTTCCTCCTTTAACGTTCCTGAGAGAGAAGACAAATTTTGATTTGCCACTCAAGTCCCGTTTCTTATTGTGGACTCTTTTTTTCTATTCTACCATCGATGATCAGGTCGTCGCCAAGTCTTCGGACTTTTCTGTAGGTGAGTCTGAGCGATTCATTTATGCTCTTGATTCCAAGATCGCCGATCGCCTCAAGCCCTTTCCCTACGATCTTCGGCGCAATAATTATGACTACTCTATCTGGCAGTTGTTCCACCAACATAGATGTGATGATGGCCGCTCCGCCTTCGACGAGGACAGACGAGATATTCCTCTTTCCCAGTTCCATAAGAAGTCTCATCAGATCAACACGGCGATCCTTGTCGGTGTCAACCGCCAGCACTTCTACGCCGAGATCCGTAAGCCGGGCGCGTTTTTCGCGGTCCGCATTATTGGTGGTTGCGACTATAGTCTTGGCCTTGTCCTGATCTTTCAGAATTCGTGCATCAGGAGATATACGCAAATGGGAGTCGATAACGACCCTGAGGGGGTTTCTGCCTCTGCTCAGGCGGACAGTCAGTTCCGGATCATCCTTCGACAAGGTGCCCGAACCAACGAGGACAGCATCATGATGACTTCTCAATGCGTGAGCAAACTTGAGTGACTGCTCGGAGCTGATCCACCGTGAATGTCCCGAGGCAGTGGCAATTCTTCCATCGATGCTCTGGGCGAACTTGAGGGTTACGAAGGGAATTCCCGTCCGCATGAATATGAAAAACCTTTCATTGAGCTCCTTGCACGATTCTTCCAGGATGCCCACAGTTGTCTTTATACCGTGACGTTTCAGGGCTTCGATGCCTTTGCCTGTGACTATAGGATTGGCATCAGGGGTGCCGATGACTACTCTTGCGGGTTTAGCGGCAAGAATACTTTCTATGCAGGGAGGCGTTTTCCCGTAATGAGTGCAGGGTTCGAGGTTAATATAGATGGTCGCCCCCTTGATGGGTTCGGTTACGTGATTAATGGCATTGATTTCGGCGTGGTTACCGCCGAATTTCTGATGATACCCCTCTCCGATGATGCGGTCTTTCTTTACAATAACAGCACCCACCATGGGGTTGGGACTCACCCATGCTTCTCCTCTTCGGGCAAGCCTGAGGGCCCGTTTCATATAGAATTCATCCATCACAATGTGTCTTCCTCCCTGTATTTTTGCATCTTATATCACGCCTGCCTGTGATGTAAAGGGTGAATACTAAAAGAATGTTTCTGTTGTTGAGGGGGCTTTAATGTGATATAAGAATGCGCAATTATCGGTCTTAAGATTGCGCTTCGGGTCAATCCGCTATTTTTGGGCTTGCACAGAGGACAGGGGTGATGCCCGTCCCGGCAAAAAGGAGAAGAAAGTATGAAAGGTGTTGTCTTAGCGGGAGGTTTGGGCAGTCGCATGTATCCTCTCACAAAAGTTACTAATAAACATCTCCTTCCCGTTTACAATGAACCCATGATTTATTATCCCATAAAGATATTGGTGAATGCCGGTATTGATGACATCATGATTGTTACAGGAGGGAACAATGCCGGCGAATTTCTGAAACTCCTGGGAAACGGGGCGGACTTCGGACTCAAACATCTTAATTATACCTATCAGGAGGGGGAGGGGGGAATTGCGGCAGCCCTGAGCCTTGCGGAGTTTTTTGCCGATGAAGGGAAAATTGCTGTTGTCTTAGGAGATAATATCATTGAGAAGAATGTCAGAAAGGCAGTTGAATCTTTTAAAAAGCAGAAAGACGGAGCCCGGATTATGCTGAAAGAGGTGCCTGACCCCAAGAGGTTCGGCGTCCCCGTTTTCGACGGAAACCGCATTATACGTGTTGAAGAAAAACCGGCTGTGCCGAAATCGCAGTATGCCGTCATCGGCATTTATATGTATGACAGGAGGGTTTTTGATTTCATTAAAACTTTGAAGCCATCACAGAGAGGGGAACTGGAGATTACGGACGTTAATAATTTCTATATTAACGAAGGAAAAATGGAGTGGAATATTCTTGATGGCTGGTGGAGCGACGCGGGGACATTTGAATCCCTGCAATATGCCGGGAATATGGTGGCGAAGACAGGAGCAAACAAAATGTGAGGGCATCGAATATGATCGAAGGTGTCATGATTAAAAAGCTGAAGGTTATACCGGATGAGCGGGGCAGATTGATGGAGATCCTGCGTATAGATGATGAGATGTTTAAAAAGTTCGGCCAGGTGTATATGACGACCGCCTACCCGGGAGTTGTGAAAGGATGGCATTATCATAAGAAGCAGTATGACAATATGGCCGTTGTAAAAGGCATGATGAAAATTGTTCTTTATGACGGCAGGCCGGATTCTTCAACATACGGTGAGATAAACGAGTTCTTTGCGGGTGAACATAATCCTGTTCTGATTCATATTCCGCCGTATGTTTATCACGGATTCAAATGCATTTCCCAGGAAGAGGCCGTGGTGGTCAATACGCCCACAGAGGCATACGATTACAGGGAGCCTGATGAATTCAGGGTGCATCCCCATGATAATGATATTCCTTATGAGTGGGACCGGAAAGACGGCTGACGCCGGCAATCGTTAGACCGTTCATAGAAATCATTAGATGATTGTGACTGCGGAAAGTGAAACGACCGGAGGGATTCGGTACGTTCTTGCGAAAATTAGGCGAAAGGCATTGACAAGGTTTATATGGGCGCATTTCTGTATATCTTTCTCACGTGCGCGGGTGCCGCCGTTGGGAGCTTTCTCAATGTCTTGATCTTTCGGATTCCTGAGGGGCAATCAATCGTTCTTCCATCTTCCCATTGCCCGAAGTGCGGCCATGCCATAAGGGTTTACGATAATATTCCCATCATCAGTTATCTTATCTTGCGGGGGAAATGCAGAGACTGCCATGAGAAGATTTCTTTGCAATACCCCATTGTGGAAGCGATTACGGCAGTTATGTCGCTCCTTCTATTCTTGAAATTCGGTCTTAGTTTCAAATACCTTTTTTCTTTCATATTCACCTGTGCATTGATCGTCATCACGTTCATTGACCTCCGCCACCAGATAATCCCCGATGTCATCAGTCTGCCGGGGATACCTGTCTTTTTTCTGCTTGCCGTTTTATTTATGAACCTAACTGTGTGGGAATCGCTCCTGGGAATTCTGATCGGCGGAGGGTGTCTTTTTGCCATTGCTTTCCTATATGAAATCATTACGAAACGAGAGGGCATGGGGGGAGGGGATATCAAACTGCTTGCCATGCTTGGCGCTTTCTTAGGGTGGAAGTCACTGTTTTTTATCCTGTTTGTCAGCTCCTTGCTTGGCGCCGTTGTCGGTGTATCGGCTATGATTATGAAGGGGCAGGACATGAAATATGCCGTGCCGTTCGGCCCTTTTCTGTCCATTGCTGCTGTTGCCTATCTCTTTGTGGGCGCGGACGTGATGAACTTTCTATTCTTTCACTACTGACGTTTTTGTCAAAATTTCT
>PLLV01000228.1 GCA_003142295.1 Syntrophaceae bacterium | reverse complement strand
GTAAACAATGCCGATGTTCATCATGAGATTGGCATAACCGGCTGACTTGGTTTCATTGCGGCCCTTAAAGATTCTCTCAGCTTTTTCAAGATATCCGAGGGCTTCGCTAAAGAGGTTCAGTGTATTCCCCGCAGTCCAACCTGCGCTCATCAATGCATCGGTATAGTTCGGGTCAATATCGAGAGCCTTCTTGAAATTGGTAAGCGCCTCTTTAGGGTTGGTATCCTGAACCTCTAAGCCTTTTGCATACCACTCATAGGCGGCTGATTTGGGTTTGGGTTTCTCCTCTATTTTCTTCTTGTCTTGTTCGGTAAGGTTTACAGGTTTAATGTCAGCTATGGTTATTTTCTCTGTCTCACCTATTAAGGCAAATACCACCTTATCCTGTAAGTCAAAGATACCATCTATCGTGCCGTCTATCTTGGTGGAGCTTTCTACCTTGCCCGTCTCCACATTTACAAGTCTTGCATATACCCTTATGCGGTTACCTGATACGAGATAGCTCCCCGTGAAGATAACGTTAGCACCCGTCAGCTTGCCGAGTTTTATCATCTTGTCTTCTTCTGCAAGACTGGAGAAGACAAACTTCATCTCTTCCAGTGCCTTCTTCCTGTCTTGATTGGAGACAACACTGATATTTTGAATATGCGTGAGGTCAGTTATGACGCTATCTGTCATACCTGCCGATATCCAAGAGTATTCTTTGTCTCCTGTGTTCTCAAAGGGGTGTACCAATATGGTCATCTGTTTTGCGGGGCATGGGGTCGTAAATAAAAAGAAAAAAAGGATAAAGGCAAATGTTATTAAGAAAAAATGCTTTTTCATATTGCTCCCTTTTTTTGAGATATAGCGCTATTCTTACCTAAAAAGCAGGGCAATTCAAGGGAAAATCACCCGACGGGGAGAATTATCTAAGGATTACGGAAGGAAGTGTTGTACGTTCGGCATAGATGGCAAAAGCTCGACTTCAGGAAGGAAGAGATTAGACAAAGATCCGCGTCAACACTCGCAAAGCAACAGATCTCATTTAAGAAGTAAATCGCTGATTACCACTTGTTACGACGCTTTTTAATGATGTCCTGCTATAAGATTCTCCAGTTGCTTCAGATCCCCCTCATTCTTTAACACGCGTCCAGGTTGTATCGGGATTGTATGATCTCATCTCCCGGGCGATCTTCGCTGTGTCCGGCCCAAGATTCTTCTGGTAAACGTTCCCCTGCTGATTGACAATAAATGTCATGACCCCGGATTTTCCCCAGTTTGAGGGAAAAGCGACGAGGGCGAAGCCCCCAACCATGTTACCGTTGATGATATAGTTGTATTTTCCTCCCGGCGCGTTTTTCCCCTGCCTTGTTAATATCTTGAAATAGTAGCCGTGAAAAGGTGCCGGCGCCTCTTCCCTGAAGGCGGCCTTTTTCTTNNTGCCACGAGCTCACCCAGGGGGCTTACCTCTTCTCCCGGCGCGTTTCTCCAGAAGAGGCCGTTTCTCTTCCCGTGATCGCTCCGGAGTTTCTGCGCGTATGCAAATATCCCGTCGCCATCCCAGTCTTTAAGCGTGTACTCGCGTTGCGCCTTCACATAGGCGCGGCTGACTAGTATGGCAGTGAGTTCGTTTTCCCCGATCCGGCGGTTCAGTATCTCTTCTTTACCTGCTTCCGTGTCAAAGAACCATTGATTATCCTTTTTTACAATGGGAATAGGAAAGGGCCAGTTCTCGTTTCCTATGTGAAGGATCACTTTTGAATCGCCGTCTTTCACAAGGCTGGTTTTTTCAGCCAGGTGTTTGGCAAGCTCTTCAAATTCTGCGGCATCCTGCACCCTGTCACCGGAGCGAAGGTCTTTTCCGGAGGGCCCGAAGATCTGATCGATTGCGGTTTTGTCTTTTGTCTTGACGGCATCAGCAAGACTTTTCAAGGCGTCTTCGGGAGAGGAAAAGAGCCTCTGCAATGGCGCCCCGACAACCGGTGCAGTCCAGGCAAAGACAAACACCGCGGTTAACAAAAGCAAAGCGATGAAAGCCATTCCCCGCGATGGGCGACATGCGGGTTTCTGCTCTGTTGTACCCATAGTTTCCTTCCTTTCCATATTCATTAATCCTCTGTTGCCAAAAAACATTTAACACAAACCTACCTTTGCTGCCGGCCTGGTTTGCCCCCGGAGGAACTCTTGCCCGCGGGAGCACTCCCTCTGCTTGCAGGGGCGGCGGATGGTCGTTTTTCCATGCTGCTCTGACGGCTGGACTGGCCGCGGAGGCTCTGGGACTTTGCCTCGCTGCCTCCCCTGTAACCGCCAAAGGCAACTGACGGCGTCTTGGGAGGCTGCATGCTTTCGCGGGCAGGACGGGGCTGCGAGGAGCCGCTGCTGATAACAGGAGCCGGCATGGAGGGCTGTCGGCTGATACCGGCAGCCGGTGGCGCCTGCCGTTGGTTGATTGTACCGAGGCTCTGCCTGCCGCGATTGCTGAACGAATTGGTGTCGCCCTTGGGACCGAAAATTACTCCCGGGAGCCTTGTCGGTGTTGTCTCTCTTCCCCTGGCTTCAGGCGTGTGTGCAACACTGCCTGTGCTAATGCGGCCAGGTTGTGATGTCCGGAACCTTTCAGGGTCGCCGTGCGACATGTCATGCCTCCATGTCTGATTTATGGAAGGCCTGCTTCTGTTGATATAAACATTCGGCACGTGGATATAAGGCCTGGCATGATTGACCCAGCCCGGCCGATTCCAGCCATGATAGATTACGTGGCGGAGGCGCCAGTCAAAGTCCATGCTCAACCAGCCCCCGATTGCCAGACCAAAGCCGTAGGTGATGAAGGGCGGCCGGCCCGGAACCCAAGGTGTTTCATATACAACGGAAGCATCATACCGGGGAACGTACATATACTCCGGTTGAGCCGGGATGATCTCGATGTAGTCCCCGTCGATAATGACTTGCTGTTTACCGTTACTCTCCAGATTGCCGGTGTTTCTGGCCTGCCACCTGAGCCGCTGGATCGATCTTGTCACATCTTCCGGCTGGTTGAGAAAGGCATCTCCGAGATTGGCAGTCCAGTCCAAATTCCCGGCNNTCGGCAATTTCCGCCGGATACGTCGAGGCCGGCAACATCACGGCCAGCAGAGGGTCCGGATAGAGGGCGACGGGTGCGAGGAGATTATCAAGTGCCTGATCAGAAAATGCGTATGCGGGGGACGAACCAGCGCCTATAGCCTGCGCCAGGAAAGCGCCAAAGAGAAGAATAAAAAAAATAACTGTGCGTACTGTTTTTTTCATACTGTCTGATAAGGATAAGGTTATATAATATTATAGGCTATCTAAATACAATGTCAACAAGCATCATCCAAAATTCTTACCCTGCGGAGTCAGTATATCATCAATTTGTGTTAACCGGTTTAAAAACGATAACCTGGCCCGGCCATGATCACGTCGGTGTCACGGTTGTAACTTGTGGTAATGCGATTCCATGAGAGACGGACCAACCAGTTCGGGTTGAATCGGTAGCTCGCCGAAAACGTGATAACGCCCGCCACAGTCTCCGTATCTTCATCGTCTCTCGAACTGCCGTGTCTGTCAACAAGGACATAGGGACCCAAGCCGACTCCAAGGGCCAAATGCTCATCAAGAAAAGCACGGACCAACCAAGCTTGAGAAAGGATGCCGTTGCGGCGGATGAGACGATTATCACCTTCGTTGAGCCATGCAATAGTCCAGTCCAGGTATCGTGTTATACCGCGGCGGTATTCGATGCTCTGAGCTATTGATTCCGGGGAATTTGCGCTGTTGACGGTGGTTTGCCCGATCATCACTGTTATCTCGTTGTCCGTCGTTTTCACATGCGGAGGCCCTGCTTCGGACGACGGACCATGTGCCGATGAATAATCGAGTTGATACCCCACTCCGACCATGGCAGAATATGTATCGATATCGTTTGTTTTAACTAAGTTGGTGCGCAGCTCGATAACCCACGGGCCTTCCGTGTACCAAAAACCGGCGAGGCTGAAGACCCCTCCCACGCCATGCGTGTCGGAGAAACCGCGTCCAATTTTTGCCAATTCGGTATCGTAGTAATAGTAAGGCCCGACCCCTGCAGCCAAAACGAACTGTTTGTATATACGCTTGGTGTGCCCCCACAATTGCACAGTTGGGCCGTCTCGATGATTACTTGGCAAATGGCCCTCATTCAACCACGCGACGCTAATTGCCGTGTATTCTCCCAATTCCTGCATGTATTCGAGAGACCAGGTATATGAGCGGTCACCGCTCGCGGTATCTCCGATTGATCCGCCAAGCAGATAAAGCTCCTGTGCATATAGAGGGGTGCAGTAGAGCAATAGTCCGCATAAGAGAGTGAGAATTTTACGCATTGGAATTACTCGTTATGGCAGGGTTCCGATGAGAAAGGGCCGGTGTAGTTCGCAGGGGATTCCCATTATCAGCCATGAATTGCGGGTGTCCAGTTCCTCGTTGATGCGGGCTTTGACCGTTTTAACGGTTCCGTCGTCACAGCAGACTTCCATCAGATAGGGCAGTTCTTCAATCACATCGGGCAGGGTACCGCCTATTTCCTTGCGATAAAAGTCACAGGCTTCTTCTGCAGTATCGGCGGCAATGACCATCTTGTGAATTCTGTATGCCTGCATATCTGTTCCATTGTCCTTCAACAATAATTAGTGGCTGTCCCCAATTAATCTTTATTAAACATCAACTGAATCAGCCATTTTTTTGAGAGTGGCACACTTTTCTTTATAAGAATCAATTAACTGCCGTTTTTCATCGTGTGAATACTCTGGAATAATTGTCTGAAATGATAAGTACTCATCTGGTCCGTAAACTAAAGAAAATTTACCCTGAGTGGCCATAAATACAGGGTTAATATCCCTGCGCACTATATCAGCAAACCAGTTAGCGGCCTTAACAACTTCTCTTATAAGCTCGTCCAAACAGCGTTCCCAGCGGTCCCGTCTATCTGCGAATTTCCTAAAAATTTCTTCTTCGTGCCATGTTCTTTTGTAAGACCTGTCCTCAACATATTCTTCCTTTGTACTCTCCGCGTTTTTAATATATAAATTAAGCATTATATTCATGGTAGTCGAAAAAAGTTTCATCGCAGATTCTAACTCAATCAAATTTCCCGGGAAAATGGCCTTATACATTTTTATTGTGAGCTGCATTACTTTTTCGTAAACATCAATTTTGACTCTATGGGCAGGCATATTTAAACCACTAATCCAATTTTCCAAATTATCAAAGTAACACCCTTCAACAGCCATATCAATCAGATGTGCGTAAATAACATCGCTGGCTGCTTTTTTTGAATCATATGACTCTGAAAGTGTGCTTTCGACCCAATACTCATGCTGAGATTTCATCATATGTAGTATTTCAATAGGATAATCCGCTGGATTTTTATCAATAATCGTATGGTGATTAGGGCACAAGAGAATGAGATTATGGTAAGAGTCTCGTTCTACCATAGATAAACTACTGTCACTGCGTGCACTACCTTTCTCTTTTCCAACAATATGGGCTTGTTCTCCAATGGGGAATGTCTCCGTTGCCGTTTTCTTATCCTGACTTAATTTCATCCGACAATCGGGAAATAAACATCTATTTGCCGCTCGGCCCCATAGCAGTTTAATATCTTTTTCTTTGATGCCCATTGTGTTTCTTTAATTAATATTCATAACGACTAATTGACCCAATTTGCATTTTTAATTAATATTGGGGATAGCCACTGATTATTTTAGAATTATTACATACGTTTTAAAGATGAGATAAAAATATTCTACGTAAAGAAAATAACGCACAAACAGATCACAAAGTAAATAACACCTACCGAGATGGCAAATTGTTTTATATAAAAAAGGGACTTACTCAACATATAAAAAATATCATTATAATTATAGTCTGACGTTTCCTCGCCTTTTTTCTCCATGTCAGTTAGCTTTCTTTTTATACTTAAATACGAAAACAAATACTGAAGATAATCAGACATTAACGTAATAGTTGCAATGAAACTAATCAAAAGTAAATGCTGACGGTAAATTTCTGTTATTTTCTGCGATATGTTTACTTGTCCAATTAATAAACTCCAAGATGTTGCCAATAATCCGATTGCTATTATACGAACTTGAGAGCTTATTCGGTCTGTAACAAAACTTCTTTCATCAATGAATTCTTTCAAAGTCGGCATAGCACATTACCTTGCCCTTGGTGGTGGAGTAGAACCTCCACCTAGTTTTTTACTCGGCTGAAATTTTACTGCGATTTTGGCTGGAATTTTAATGGCTCTACCCGTCAGCGGATGTCTCCCTTCCCTTGCCTTTCTTTTCACAACGGAAAAAGTTCCAAAACCTACTAATCCCACTTTCTCACTTTTCTTGAGCGTAGTCTTCACTGTATTGATATAAGAATTCAAAACCTTTGCAGCTGCCTTCTTTGATATACTGGCGTCTATTGCTATTGCAGTTATTAATTCAGCTTTATTCATTTTTCTCTCCTTTTTGAAATTTAAGGATTAAATCTCTCGCAACCTAAAATAAATCGACCTATTCTCGAAGTTGCATTTGACGTTGCGGTAGAAAAATCAGTTGCCCATTTTCAAATTTCCTTGCGATTAAGTTAGCTTCTGAGATAGATATGTCTACGAAATAACCTATCAAAGCACAAAACCCCGTCTTTTTCAAAAACAGGGTTTCGTCAATCAATCCACAGTACCCTCTCAAAGGGTTAAATGGTTATATTCCTTTTTCACAGATGCACTTTCGATTATCACGATTTGTGAAACAAATCTACTATTAAGAAAGAGATTACGTTGTTAAGAATTTCACGAAGGTTGTTGGATTTCGGGCTCCCAAATTTTTCAAGAAGCGTTAGCCACCAAAATTGAAAATACCAGCTACCAATGTTGACAAACGGTATATAACGAGAAGTGAAGATCAGTCTGAGATGAAGGGGAGGCAGTGCTATGTGGATGAGTGATAATGGCTCTGGTTATGCTCTCTGTTTTTGTCGCGGGGGCGGCGGTCCCTCCATCCACCGCCTGATGCGGTTGGCATCGGCGAAGCGGGTCAGCCGTTAAGGCATATATGTCAAATATTTTCGCTGAATCGTCTCACTCCCATACTTCCTCTCCAAACTCCGCATAATAAAATGCCCTCTGGCCATATTCTGGAAGTGATCCATGAAAATGGAATTGATCAATGCTCCCCCAGCTGCGCCAATGACAGGCACTGCCGATGCAGCAGCCTTTTGTGACACCGTGACTCCAAATCGGGAGGCAATGGCCGCAATTAACCGAATCAATGCAGGGGCTCCTTCTTCGGCAATCCCCTTTTCAACGATATACTTCGCCGCCTCCGACACCTGCTTTGCAAGAAGCGTCTTCACGGCATAGTATCCACTTTCTGCGGCATTGTCTTTTTCGGAGCTGCCACCCAGAGCAAAGACCTCCAAGCAGGCCAGTCTTGTTTCTATTCGTTGAACATCTTCACCTTCACTTCTGGCGATATCAGCAATGGAACGAAACATGATAACGGTCGTCGCTGGTAATTCGATTGCTAGAGCAGGGAGTCCGAAGGCGCCGCCTATTCCACCAGAAGCGGCAACAAGAAACTTATGAAGGGTATTACTCGAAGGGTTCTTTTCGTTATGGTTAATAGTTTTGACGGCTACATCGAGGGCGTGGGTTAAAGATTTCTTGGTGATGTTCTGGATAGCGCCAGACCATTTTGCCGGCAGGTAATCGAAAGCCTTCTCGAAGGGTAGGCCAATGACATTGGTAAGCTTGGCAGCGAGACCAGGATTTTCAAGAAGGTCCTTTGCGTACTTTAATCGAACAAGATCGGCCGGNNGGGCGATACATAAGAATTTCGACCGTGTATGTCAAGGAAATCTTGACCACAAAATGTGGGGTGTGGGAAAGGGGGGTAGAGTAGAGAACTGGCACTATCACTTATAGGCTGGCTTATCTGTTTCCGTCCCGTTCGTCTGACGGTGCCTAAATAGCCGTACCATGGTTAACTTGCCAATCCTCCCTCATCAAACCGTGCAACTGACTGATCAGCTTCCGCTCGTATTCAAGACCGCGCTGCTGTTCGAGACGTTCACCCTCCTCCCGTTTGCGCTTCCATTGTGGAATTCTGAATCGCATGGTTAAACGTTTCTTAGCCATTGGGAATCCCTCTTATCGGCTTCTACAGGCACTCCTTTATTGAAGGAGTCAGACCGTGCCTGCATTCTTGCCATCTTTTTTCTGTAATCCTTCAAATTTTTTTTCATGATCGTTCTATATTTGACCCGCAGAGCGTCCGCCACAAGGGGCGGTAGAGTGCCTAACCGAAAGATGGCGATTTAATCAATCATTGGAGTTGCACACTCCACCTAC
>PLLV01000116.1 GCA_003142295.1 Syntrophaceae bacterium | reverse complement strand
ATTATGCAAAAGATGCCTTCCCCGATTTCTCATATTTGAAACTCGGCATGGTTTATCCGCTGCCATCTGGCCTTGTCCGTGAATTTGCCGCAAAGGTTAAGAAAATCTATGTGGTTGAGGAACTTGATCCCTTTATTGAGGAACAGGTCAAGGCAATGGGTATCAAGGTGACAGGAAAGGACATCTTTCCCTACACAAATGAATTTGATCCCGGCGTGATTCATGCGGCCATTAAGCGTAAAAAGATTTCCAAATCAATCTTACCGGAAGTGACAATCCCGCCGAGACCACCGAATCTTTGTCCAGGTTGTCCTCACAGGGGATTGTTCTATGTCCTGGGAAAACTGAAAACCTTTGTCGCAGGTGATATAGGCTGTTACACTTTATCTTTCATGAAGCCTCTGGAAGGTCTTCATGCATGTATCTGCATGGGGGCGAGTATCGGCATGGCGCATGGCATGAGCAAGGCTTTAAAGGATAAAGGAAAAGGGAAGGTTGTCGGTGTTATCGGGGACTCCACATTTATTCATTCCGGCATCACACCGCTGTTGAATATGGCCTATAACAAGAGTGACGCCGTCATTGTTATATGCGATAACGGGACAACAGCCATGACGGGCATGCAGGACCATCCGGCTACCGGATATACCCTGCAGGGGGAAAAAACAAAGGAGCTTGATTTTACGAAGCTGGCCTCGGCATTGGGGATAGATAGTGTCCGTGTAATAGATCCTTATGATATCAAAACAACGCGGAAAGTGCTGAAAGAAGAATTGGCAAAACCGGGTGCCTCCGTCATCATATCACAAAGAGCCTGTGTGTTGTTCAAGCGAGAAATGAAGGGTGTCCGAAAGACATTCAAAATTGATATAGATAAGTGTGTCGGTTGCAAGGCCTGCATTGGTCTCGGATGTCCGCCAATCTCATGGATAAAGTTCGAAGATATGCCAAGTCAAACAGTCAAGAGGAATGTAAAGAAGCAGGAAGGTGTGGCATTCATTGATAATGAACTTTGCACAGGCTGCACACTATGCGAGCAGGTGTGCAATGTCGGTGCTGTGATTGAGGTGATATGATTTTATGAAAAGCAATGGCGATGTTAGGAGCATCCTCCTTGCCGGAGTGGGCGGCCAGGGAATACTCCGCGCAAGTGATATCTTATGTCACGTCATGATGGAAGCCGGCTTGGATGTCAAGAAAAGTGAGGTCCACGGGATGGCCCAGCGGGGTGGATGTGTAACCAGCCATGTTCGATACGGCAATAAGGTCTACTCTCCCATCGCAAGAAAAGGAGACGTCGATATCCTCGTCTCATTTGAAAAATTGGAAACACTCCGTTATCTCGATTTTCTGAAGCCGGGAGGCGGCATTATCATAAGTGAAAGGGAAATCTATCCCCCATCAGTGAACCTCGGTGACGCCGCTTATCCTGACAACATTATTGAGATAGTAAAGAAAATCTTCAAGATTGTGAAAGTCGTTAATGCCAATAATATAGCGCTAAAGGCGGGAGACGCGAGAACAGAAAATACAGCCCTCTTGGGAGTTTTGTCATCCTATCTGCGTCAGCTTGATATTTCGCTCTGGGAGAAGGTCATCCGTGGATCCTTTCCCAAGAAAGCCATCGAAGTAAACCTCAAAGCCTTTCATATGGGACGAACAGCATAAGAAAGGAAGGCCTGAAATTCTCATTTTTCTCTTGTTTTCAATGCTTCCTTCTGTCGTTCCTAGTAAAATAGGAATCTATAAATCAATTTTTCATGAAATTATCTGATTGCATACATGCCTGGCTAATCGTTTGTATGATGGCAATTACGGCTGTCTTCCTTCCTCTGGACATGGCCGGGGCAGCGGAGACTCACGTCATTGAAGTTGATAGGCAATTTTCCTTTGCGGAATCACTCCTTGCCGAAGGGGATTATTATAGGGCCATCAGCGAGTACAAGCGATTTACTTACTTTTTTCCCGAAAACAAGCTGGTCGAGACATGCAATTACAGAATTGGTGAAAGTTATTACAGAGCAAAGAGGTGGCAGGAAGCTCGCGAGGCCTTCACTTCTTTCATCATAAAATATCCCGCAAGCCCGATGATACCGGGAGCCCTGTACTTAAAGGGCATGGCAGAAAAACAACTGAGGCGATATATGGATGCACTCTCAACTTTTGAAGAGGTGATCAAGTCAAAATCTAATGAATTTGCCGATAAGGCCGTTTACCAGAGCGCCATTGTCCACATGGAAATGGAGGAATGGCAGAAGGCCAGAGAAACATTTTCCCTTGTTCCTAAAGATAGCCAGCTATCGGGATCGGCAAGCATCATCGCATCAGGTCTTCTGCATATGGATGATTTGCCCCGAAAATCGCCTGCCACGGCAGGCACTCTTGCAGCTATTATTCCGGGTGCTGGTCATCTTTACACAGAAAGACCAAGGGATGCACTAGTGGCCTTTCTTTTGAACGGTGCGTTCATATGTGGCGCTATAGAACTTTTTCGTCACGATAATTATGTTGCCGGGGGGATTGTGACGTTCTTCGAGATTGGCTGGTACACAGGCAACATATATAGTGCAGTGAGTAGTGCTCACAAATACAACAAGAAAACACGGGAAGATTTCCTAGAGCATCTGAAAGAGATAAGTTCCGTTTCTTTTCACCATGACCGGACAACGTCCTCCAATTACCTAACCTTTAGCTTTAAGTTTTAGCTATAAGTAATAATTAATAATGATACTTCGTTATTCTAGTTCCTGTTGTATTCAGATGTGCCTGTTCTCGATCTCGGGAAGTCCGAGAGCCGCAATCGGACGGAAAATGTATGGTTCGTAGGGAGTTTTTAGTCGTGGTGCTCGCGGCCAGTCCTTGACAAATGGAAAGGAATGGGTAACTTAGCTAGACGTGCACGTGTGTACGGCATCTTGTCATGTCTGGCAGGGCATTAATTATCTCATCATTAATCATATAGGGATCTTATGGCAGAAGACTACTACAAGTTGTTAGGTCTGGAAAAAAGTGCGACCGCCGAAGACATAAAGAAGGCCTACAGAAAGCTAGCCCTGAAATGGCATCCTGACAAGAACCCCAATAATAAGGCGGCTGAAGAGAAGTTCAAGAAAATCAGCGAAGCCTATGCCGTACTCAGTGATCCCAAGAAAAGAGAAGAATATGATACTTTTGGATCTGCCGATCAATTCCGGCAGAGATATACCCAGGAAGACATTTTTAGAGGCTTCGATCTGAACGATATCCTGAGAAGCTTCGGCTTCGGCGATCCTGGTGGAGAAGGGGCGAGAACGTTCAGAACAAACAGGGGAGGGGGCTTCACTTTTACGCAGGGCGGCCCATTTTCCGATATATTCGAGGGAGAGCGGCAGAGATTTTCCCGGGCGCCACAGAAGGGACAGGACTTCGAATATAACCTCTCAATAACATTAGAAGAATCTGTATTAGGTGCAGAGAAGAAATTGGCCCTGCAAAAAAACGATGCTGTCGAGGAAATCAACTTCAAGATACCGCCGGGCATTAATTCAGGAAAGAAATTGAGGTTAACCGGCAAGGGCGGTCCCGGGATTGATAGAGGTCCTCCGGGTGATTTATATATAAATATCAGCATTATCCCCCATCCAATTCTTGCGAGGGACGGGAATGACATCTATATCGACAAGGTAATCAATTTTTCTCAGGCCGTTCTTGGTACGAGCATCGATGTTCCAACAATAGAGGGAGCGATGAAAAGAATAAAGATTCCCCCTGGAACGCAGAACAATACGAAGATTAGAATGAAGGGCTTCGGAGTACCACGATTGAAGGGTACGGGTAAGGGAGATCAATTTGTTAAGATCATCGTCGATGTACCGAAAAGGCTGACGGAGAGGCAAATTGAGCTCGTAAGGCAACTGGCTGAAGAAGGTTTTTAGCGACGATTGTATGTCTTATAAGATATATTATGTAAACTTAAACGGGTCCCGCAATCTTAAATCATCCTGACTTCATCCATTCCCATCTGCTTTATCCCTGTCTTTGTACTAAATCAGCTCGATGTCCCCGATGACGCCAAAATGCTCTCCCATAACAATCAAGGCGCCCAAGACTCCCTCTATTTTGATTCCCTTTTCAAGGGCACTTCTTATATCTCCTTTACTTTTCACAAGATTTCCAATGGCAGTGGCTGCAGCATCAGACATGGTGGACGATTTTGAAAGAACGCAGACTGCATCTGCTTTTCCAAAACTCAGCGAGTGTCCTACGGTTCCGGAGGATGTGCAAACGCCCAGGGGCATCTGCTCAGGTTTCAATAATAGACCGACTTTGTAGGTTAAGGGCGAATTACCGGCAAATACCCCGACCCTCACCTCTTCTTGAGTTTTTAGATAAATATCGCCCCCGTTTTCGACGATAACATTCTGCGACATCTTGAGCAGTTCGTTAGCTACGTATTCGGAAATCGCACCTGCGACAGATGCCATTGGCCCTACATTGGCCGCAAGCGATGCCTTCAGCATGTCCCTTATGATGGGAGGAGCGAAATCATCATCTTGGATGGGCGCCAGAGAAGTCAGAAAGTCGGGATGCTTTTTAATATAGGACTCAATGAATCCGCGATAGATGTAAACAGATTGAATGGCTTTTTGAGCAAGGTCCACATCACAGTATATAATAAGGTCTGTTTCACGTACACAGAGATGGAACGATGTGAGGCTATTCTGCGATACCCGGTTCCTGTAAGTCCTTTCTTGATAGCTCATGGTGAGATATATCTGGATGGCAGGTTTTGTTGCTTTGTTTATTCTGTCTCAATAGTCCTATAGCTGAAGCGGGTAGCGCCGGCGCCAAGAAGACGATCTGTTTCTGCCTTTAATTTATCGGTCAGCTCGAGCTGAAAATCCCTCCCCAAGTAAACGATGACTTCACTGTTGCCATTGACGATACGGATAAAGCCGTCACATTTCCCCTTGTGATGAGTGAGTAATTCATGCAAAGACTCGATGTCTGTTGCTGATGATCTTGAAACATCAATACTAAAATGCACTACATCATAAGGTTGTTCGACTGCATCGCTCAGAGGGATAATTTCGGAGGCAATCACCTTGATCCCTTCCTCGCCTGCATCTATTGTTCCTTTGATTAAAACGGGCTCTTCAGAGTGAACAAGTCCGAATGCCTTATTGTACAGATCGGCAAAGCATATCACTGTGACAGAGCCTCTGAGATCCTCGATGGTTATATAGGCCATGACCTCTTTCTTCTTCGTAGTCACCTCTCGAATATTGTTCACTACGCCACCAAAGGCAACTGTGTCGCGATCCTTCTTATCATTGATGCTCGAAGTGTCGACATTGGCCACTGTACGGAGTTTTTCGGCAAATCTAAGAAGCGGATGACCCGTGATATAGAATCCGAGGGTTTCCTTCTCATGGGCAAGTAATTCCTTATGATCCCATTCAGCTATATCAGAAAGCGCACACTCTTGCATGATATCGAGATGCGTAAATTTTTCACTTTCCATATGGTCGAAGAAACTGGTCTGACCGCTCGATCTTTCCTTTTGACGCCTCTGAGCCGTATCGACGATTCCTTCATAGTATTTCATCAGTTGGCTTCTACGATAACCAAGGGAATCAAAAACCCCGCATTTGATGAGGCTTTCAATCATCCTCTTATTAATTTTCCTGAGATCGACACGGTTGCAGAAATCGTCGAAAGTCGCAAATTTCCCCTCCTTTTCCCTTACAGATATGATCGAGTCAATCGCACCTATCCCTACGTTCTTGACGGCAGCAAGACCGAAGCGAATATGCTCGCCGGTGACACTGAAATCGCTCTGAGATTCATTGATATCGGGAGGGAGCACATTTATGCCCATATCCTTGCAGCTGTTTATGTACTTGATGATCTTGTCCCTGTTGTCCTTTTCGCTTGTGAGCAGGGCCGCCATGAATTCAACGGGAAAATTAGCTTTCAGATAAGCGGTTTGGTAGGATATCATGGCGTAAGCGGTGCTGTGGGACTTGTTGAATCCGTATTCTGCAAATGTCTCCATCTGCTGCCAGATTTTTCTGGCCTTTTTTTCGGGTATATTTCTGTGCCTCGCACCTTCGAGAAATTTAGGTCTCTCTTTCTCCATCTCCGATGGTTTTTTCTTGCTCATGAGCTTGCGCAGTATATCAGCTTCAGCCATAGTATAGCCGCCGATGGCGCTCGCTATTTGCATTACCTGTTCCTGGTATACGATGACGCCATATGTCTCCTTCAATATTTCCTTCAACTGGGGAATTTCATAAACAATCTTTGTCTTACCCTGTTTACGCGAGATAAATTCCGGAACCATATTCATGGGCCCCGGTCTGTATAGGGCAATCAAGTTGCTGATTTCCTCAATGCAGTCAGGCTTCATATTTACGAGGATATCCTTCATGCCGGCACTTTCCAGTTGAAATATGCCGTCTGCATTACCCTTCATTAACAATTGATACGTTTTTTGATCATTGAGGGCAATTTTATCAATGTCGATTTCCTCCCCCCTGCCCTCTTTTATAAACCTGAGTGTATTCTTAATGACTGTAAGTGTCTTCAGTCCCAGAAAATCAAATTTCGTTAGTCCCACAGCCTGAAGATCCATCATGGAAAATTGCGTAACAATTTCACCCTTGGGGCTCTTGCAGAGGGGCACGCGCTCAACAAGGGGCACATCGGATATAACAACACCCGCTGCATGGGTTGACGAATGACGATTTAAACCTTCAAGTGCTCGTGACAGGGACAGGAGTCTTCTTACTTTCTCATTTCTTTTCTCCTCTTCCTGAAGACGCGGCTCACTTTGGATGGCCATATCGAGAGAAATGTTCAGGATATTGGGTATCAACTTTGCAATACTATCCACTTCACCGTAGGGTAAGTTCAATGCCCTTCCCACATCCCTGATGACGGCCTTGGCCTGCATTTTGCCAAATGTGATGATCTGGGCAACTCTATCGCTTCCATATTTATCCGTTACGTACTTGATGATTTCATCGCGGCCATCCTGGCAAAAATCTATATCTATATCAGGCATGCTTATCCGGTCTGGATTTAAGAATCTCTCAAAGAAAAGTCCATACCGTATAGGATCTATATTGGTAATACCAATTGCATAAGCAACGAGACTGCCGGCGACAGAGCCTCTGCCGGGACCGACGGGGATGTTTCTTTGTTTTGCGTAGTTCACAAAATCTGACACAATGAGAAAATATCCGGCGAATCCCATGGACTTGATGATCTCCAGTTCTTCCTGCAGGCGCTTCACATATTGCTCAGGAATGCCTTTGTCATCTTTACCCTTCATGATTACGGGCAGCAATTTTTCTAATCCCTTTTTCGCGAGCCCTGCCAAATATTCATCAAGTGATTCAGATGTACTGACTTCAAAATTTGGCAGAGAAACACTGCCAAAATCAAAGGTCAAGTTACATCTCTCCGCAATAGCTGACGTATTATTGATAGATTCCGGAATATCTTTAAAAAGGCGACTCATAGCCTCGGGTGAACGGAAGTAAAACTGGTCTGTCTTGAATTTCATCCGGTCGGTATCTTCCATGGTCTTGCCCGTCTGGATACATAGGAGGACTTCATGCGCCTCGGCATCTTCTCGATCTATATAATGGCAGTCGTTAGTTGCCACGAGCGGAATTGAAAGTTCCCGACCAATTTCAATGAGACCACTATTAACGATTTTTTGTTCAGGAAGACCGTTCTCCATAATCTCAAGGTAGAAATTGCCCTCGCCAAAAATTTCTCTATACTCATGGGCAACTGCTCTTGCCGTTTCGTTATTTCTTTTAAGCAGCAGGCTCGCTATCTCTCCGTGGAGACATGCGCTAAGTCCTATAAGCCCTTCGCTATATGATGACAGGAGTTCTTTGTCTACGCGCGGACGGTAATAAAATCCCTCCAGGTACGCTGCAGTTGAAAGTTTCATAAGATTCTTGTACCCTTGCCTGTCTTTGACGAGAACAAGTAAATGGTGGGAGTTCTCCCCTGTGGCGTGCGCGTTCTTGTCGAAGCGGCTTTTTGGGGCAACGTATAGCTCGCATCCGATAATCGGTTTAATGCCGTATTTCTGGGCATGCTGATAAAAGTCAATGGCGCCAAAAATATTCCCATGATCCGTCATGGCTACTGCAGACATCTGGTATTCTTTAGCTTTCTTGAAAAGATTGTCGAGACGAATAGTTCCGTCGAGGAGACTATATTGCGTATGAACGTGCAGGTGAACGAAATTGCCAGACTTCATTTAGCGCTTACCTCGTGATAAATTGAAATAGCAAGAAAAGTGGAACGACAAGTAAAAAACTCCGCAAGCAAGGCAAGGGATCCCTAGAAAATTAGGCATATATTGAAGATGCGTTACATGCAAAGGGTGACAGGCAACGCAGCATATGGAGGTTTTACTATGCCGTTTCTTATTCAATCCAGCCAGTAGTTTGGCGCTTCTTTGGTGATAATTACATCGTGGACATGGCTTTCGCGAAGCCCCGCAGATGTGATGCGGATAAACCTCGTCTTTTCTCTGAGCTCCTTGATTGTCCTGCAACCTACGTAGCCCATGCCAACTTTCAGACCGCCCACAAGCTGGCCTACGCTTGCAGACAATGGTCCTCTGAACGGTACCCTGCCCTCTATACCTTCCGGAACCGTTTTCAGGCTGCTTTCTATGTCATCCTGATAATACCTGTCCATGCTTCCCATTTTCATGGCCTCAAGGGAACCCATTCCCCTATACGTCTTGTAACTTCTTCCCTGGAAAAGAATTGTCTCTCCCGGACTCTCTTCTGTTCCAGCAAACAGGCTGCCTATCATTACCGTGTGGGCGCCTGCTGCAAGTGCCTTTACAACATCGCCAGAGTACTTAATGCCTCCATCGGAAATGATGGGGATACTATATTTCTTTGCTGCCTTGGCCGCATCTCTTATGGCACTCATCTGTGGGATGCCGACGCCTGCAATTATCCGCGTGGTGCATATTGATCCGGGTCCCACTCCCACCTTGATTGCGTCCACCCCCGCTCTAATCAGAGCTTCCGCTCCATCAAAGGTAGCCACATTACCGGCAACCAGTTCACAGGCCGGAAAGTTGATTTTTGTATCTTTAATGGCATCCAAAACACCTGCAGAATGCCCATGCGAGGTATCTATAACAATTACATCAACACCAGCGGATAATAAGGCATCTACCCGCGCCTCCCTGTCAATGATGCCGACAGCGGCACCAACTCGCAGCCTACCGCGGGAATCCTTACAGGAATTGGGATATCTCCTTATCTTCTCTATGTCCTTAATGGTAATCATCCCCTTTAAGTTATATGCATCGTCCACGACCAGTAATTTTTCTATCCTGTGCTTATGGAGCAGTTTCTTTGACTCTTCAAGACTTATATTTGATGAAACTGTAACGAGATTATCTTTCGTCATCACATCAGAGACTGGCTGATCGAGATTAGTCTCAAATCTAAGGTCCCTGTTTGTCAGGATTCCAACGAGCCTGCGGTTCTTGACTACAGGAACTCCCGATATCCTGTATTTGTTCATGAGTTCAAGGGCATCATGAACCTTCTGCTCAGGTTCGATTGTAATCGGATCCACAATCATGCCACTCTCGGATTTTTTTACTTTGTCAACTTCAATCACCTGCTTCTCTATACTCATATTGCGGTGAATGATCCCTATACCTCCCTCTTGAGCAAGACATATGGCAGTCCCAGACTCTGTGACCGTATCCATAGCAGCGCTGACAATAGGAATATTTAGCGTAATATTATTGGTCAGGAGCGTCGACGTTTCTGCATCTTTAGGAAGAATGCTCGATTCGCAAGGCACAAGAAGAAGGTCGTCAAATGTCAATGTCTCTTTTACATGATCATCCAGCATGGTGCATCTCCATATGTGTTATATCTATATCACGACACAATAGTTATGTAGAAATGTTTGCCGTTGAGCGAAATGAAGTACTCATCTTCGCCATTACTATATTCTATGAAATTTGCAATTTGATAATAACTTGCCCTTGAAAAACGTGCAACAAAAGCGTTTTTCTTAACTGAACAATAAAGCACATTGTCCTTTCCTGCCCATAGAGAATCTGGATTGAGTTTCTCAATGCTTTGATCTGATAAGAGAAGGTAAATGCATTCTTCATTGTCTGCTTCAGCAGTGTATCTATATACCGCTCTTACGATAAAGGGCGTGTCCTCCACTTCCAGATAACAGCAGTCGTCCTCAAGCTCAATTAAATATCTGCCAGCTTCATCTTTCTTCAGATTTTGATAGAAGTATTTTACGATTCCATCTCTGAAGATTTCATTGCCCTTGTAATACCAGACACCGTCTTTGTCTATTCTTATGTTGCAAGGCGGAATATCCTTCTCCATGGTTGCTTGGCTCTTTTTTTCAAAACGTCTTTCTGCTGTCGAGCAGCATCGTGACAGGACCATCGTTTACCGATTCTATCTTCATCATGGCTTGGAATTCACCAGTACCAACATGGTCGATTTTTCCACCGGCCATGCTGATGAAGTACTCATAGAGTCTTTTTGCTTCCTCCGGTTCCTCAGCAGAGATGAAAGACGGCCGCCTACCTTTTCTGCAATCGGCCAGAAGCGTAAACTGAGACACGATAAGAATGTCTCCCGATGTCTCGAGAAGAGATAGATTCATCTTCCCCTGTGAATCTTCAAATATCCTTAAATGGATTATTTTTTCAAGGAGAAAATCCGCATCACGATAACTATCTCCCTTTTCTATGCCCAGAAAGACGAGGATTCCCTTTCCTATACTGGATGTTATCTGTCCGTCAACAATTACTCTCGCCCTATCGACCCTCTGGACAACGCACCTCATATTATTTTATTTCTCCGTTGAGACGGCATGCTAGCAATATTCAATTGTTGCTTCAAGTCTTTTCTCGGCATTTGTTAATAAGAGATGAGATTATATTGTTTTAGACGTGCAAAAATTATATAAGCAGTAACACATATGGCTTCATATAAGAAAAAGAGCGTCCTTCTCATCAATCCATGGATATATGATTTTGCCGCCTATGACTACTGGATAAGACCGCTGGGACTTCTCTATTTGGCGAGTCTATTTCGTAGGAATGGCTATCATGTACATTTTATCGATTGCTTGAATGCCTGTCATCCTCAATTAAAAAGGAATGCCGGTGTTAAATTGGTCAAGAGGAGTATTACAGGTCATGGCAAATTTCCCAAAGAGAGAATTCCTAAACCGCAATCTCTAAGGGAGATTAAGAGAAATTATAACAGATACGGTATAACGCGCGATATTTTTGTTAACGAACTGAAGTCATCGGTCACTCCTGATTTGATTCTTGTCACGTCCGTGATGACTTACTGGTACCCCGGTGTCTTTGAGGTCATAAGAATTACGAAGCAAACGTTTCCAGATATCCCGATTGTTTTAGGTGGAATATATGCAACGCTATGTCCTGAGCACGCGCTACAGTCAGGAGCCGACATTACTGTAGCCGGTGCAGGCGAAAAACATATCCCTCTCTTATTGCATGATTTTTTTGGCGATGACCCGGTTTATGTACCAGATCCGGATGATTTGGATTCAATGCCCTACCCTGCTTTGGATCTCCTGCCGCTTAAGGATCAGTTTCCCATTTTAACATCGAGAGGCTGTCCTTATAATTGCACGTATTGCGCCTCAAACCTATTGACTGATAGATTTAAACAGCGTGACCCTGCCAAGGTAGTTGATGAGATCGACTTCTGGCATAAGCATTTCGGCATCAGTCAATTTTCCATTTACGATGATGCACTTCTGGTGAACCCCGAAGAAATGGTAATTCCAATGCTTACGGAAATAATCAGAAGAAGGTTAACATGTCAATTTCACTGTCCGAACGGCCTCCACATATCTCAAATCACTCAAAAGTTAAGCAAGTTGATGCATATGGCAGGTTTTGCTACTATTCGTTTCGGCTTTGAATCATCCAATCCGATGACGCAGTTATCTAGTGGAGGCAAAGTCAACAATGACCAACTGCAAGCTGCCGTCCGCCACCTTACGGACGCAGGCTATAAATCCGAGGATATTGGTATCTACCTCCTGTGCGGCTTACCAGGGCAGGAGGCCGCAGACGTGCGGGACAGCATACGCTATGTACAATCTCATGGAGCAAGACCGATTATTGCGGAATATTCTCCCATCCCGGGCACGGCACTCTGGGAATCAGCAGTAAAAGGATCATGTTTTGACCTTAGAGGAGAACCTCTCTTTCACAACAACTCGTTGCTTCCATGCAGGAGCGAAAAATTGACGCCTGAAATGTATGAAAACTTAAAGATGATGGCAAGAGCGCACTGATATTTGATATTGTTTCGCGGTTAAAATCATGTTATATTTACACTGTTTGTAAGGTAGGGACGAAGATGAGAATCTATTTATTCCTGTTAATTTGTCTGTCTGTGCTTGTGCATACCGATGCTTATGCCGACTGTATCAAGGGAAATTGCAAGAATGGCGAAGGGACCTACGTCCATCTCGACGGTTCGGTCTACGAGGGTCAACATAAGGATGGCAAACGCGAGGGTCAAGGAACTTACACCTATACCGATGGTACAAAGTATGTTGGTCAATTTAAGGAAAGCAATTTTGACGGACGAGGTGTCTATACAGTTCCTAACGGTGAAAAATATGAAGGTGAATTCAAGAACGGTAACCGTGATGGAACGGGGATATATTTCTATGCCGATGGATCAAAATATGAAGGACAATTCAAAGACGATAAGCGAAGCGGAACCGGGGTATTGCACTCTGCCGACGGTATTAAGCATGTCGGCCAATTTCAAGACAATTTGCTGAATGGTCAGGGGGTAGTGATTTTCCCGGATGGACGAAGAATAGAAGGTGAATTCAAGAACGATAAACTCTATGATAAAGGAATTCTGACATACCCGGACGGAAGGAAACATAATGTGGAACAGACAGGCCCAAATACCTTTAAGATTGTCTTTGGGAAGTGAAGATACAATATTAGCCGTAGCAGGAAAGTTTCTCTCTATTTGAATGGCAGGAGCGTTTTTATGGGTTCACCGGCGTGGTGGGGCAAGAATGTCCTCATAGCCTTTTTATCGCTATTTTTCTTGGCGTTCGGCATCAACGCTCTCATAGCTGCGTACGGCACGAAGAACCCTTTCGAGTTCATCATGTATTTCTTTTCGTCAAGCCTGATTATTCTAATCAGTATGGTGGGAATCATTTACCCCGTCTTTCGCATACGAGCCATACTAAAACCAAACAAGATGGATGAAAATGATATATAGGACCATAGGGATATTGATGCGCATCTTTGCATCTGTCCTTCTTATTATTAGCATGCCTTCCCTCGGATTTTCATATGAAATGGGAAACAGGGTCCTGTCCTATACCCTGAAAAACGGTTTGAAAGTTCTCATGGTGGAGCGACATTTAAGCCCCACAGTTTCCTTCTATATCAGGCACCAGGTGGGGGCCGTCGATGAAATTGATGGCAGAACTGGTACAGCTCATCTCTTGGAACACATGCTGTTTAAAGGAACAAAAACAATCGGCACGAGAAACTATCATGAAGAACATAAAGTTCTCAAAATGATTGCCGAAACGGGCAAAAAACTTGATCTTGAGAAGATGAAGGGCAAAAATGCAAATAAAGGCCGCATCCAAGCTTTATCCGAACGGATGGAGGTCTTGCAAAAGAAACACAAGAAATGGTTTGTGGAAAATGAAATTGACAGACTCTATGTAGAAAACGGCGGAGATAATGTGAATGCTTCCACTGGACAGGACCTTACAACATATCATGTCAGTCTTCCTTCTAATAAGATCGAACTCTGGGCAAGGATCGAGGCGGATCGGATGACTGGGCCTGTCTTCCGCGAATTCTACTCCGAACGTAATGTTGTCATGGAGGAGCGCAGGCAGAGGATTGAATCGGAACCGGAAGGCCAGTTATACGAGCAGTTTTTAGCCACAGCATTCATTGCCCATCCGTACAGACGGCCTGTCCTGGGCTGGCCGTCAGATATGCGTTTTTTGAGTCTCGAGTATACGGAAGTCTTTTTTAAAAGATACCACGCTCCGAATAACACGGTAATTGCGGTTGTGGGCGATATTGATCCCGCAAATACCCTTACGATCATCAAGAAATATTTTGGCGCCATACCCAGCCGTCATTTAGACCCCTCGCCTATTACAGAAGAGCCTCCTCAAAAGGGTGAACGGCGGGTCGATATTGTCTCCGATGCAAATCCTCAGATGGTTATAGGCTATCACAAACCGGCCATGCCGGACTTTGATGACTATGTGTTTGATGTAATAGAATGTATTCTTTCCAAAGGAAGGACATCGAGATTTTATAGAGTGCTTGTCGAGGAAAAGGCCCTTGCCGAAAGCGTTCACGCAGTCAATGGCGTGCCGGGGGCGAAATATGATAACCTCTTCGCAATATTTGCGAAGCCTCGTCATCCGCATACCAACGCCGAAATCGAGTCCGCTATCTATGACGAAATCGAAAAACTCAAAATTAAACCTGTTACCACGAGAGAATTAGAAAAGGTTAAGAATCAGATCAAGGCTGATTTTATAAGAAGTCTGAATTCCAACCTTGGACTGGCGAATCTGCTGTCTTATTTTGAGGCCGTAACCGGCAGTTATCAATATATAACGGATCATATCAAAGTAATCGAGCGGGTCACATCCGAGGACATCATGCGTGTGGCAAAAAAATATCTTACTCCTGATAACAGGACTGTAGCGAAGCTGGTCTATAAGAAGTAGATGTATGTATAATTTAATTTCGTGTCTCATCTTGATGTTTCTTTTGCCATTGTACCTATTGTACGGCACGATCGCCTATGCAGCCGAACGAGCCCATCTCCCCCTGCCCAAGCCCGACGATCTTAAATATCGCCCAATCCATTTTGCACCGCCCCGCGCAGAAAGGGTGCTTCTAAATAACGGCATCATCCTTTATATATTTGAGGACAATGAACTCCCTCTCTTAAATATATCGGCCGTCATCAGAACCGGCTCCAATTACGACCCCATGGGAAAGGAGGGGCTCACGGAACTCACAGGCACGGTTATGAGGACAGGAGGAACTAGCGCCCTCACTGGTGACGCCGTTGACGAGGCCTTGGATTTCTTCGCCGGTTCACTTCATATCTCCATGAACCGTGATTCTGGGTTGATCAACCTTTCCATTCTCAAGAAAGATTTAGACGAAGGACTAAATATCTTTTCTCAGATAATCACAAAGCCGGCCTTTGAAGAAAACAAACTGAAAGTGGCAAAGAATTTGTTAATTGAGGAACTCAGGAGAATAGCCGATGATCCCAAGAAACTGGCCTTCAGGGAATTCAAGCGAGTTCTTTACCAGAATAATCCGGCCGGGAGATTTCCTTCAACAACATCTGTGACAAACATCAGGAGAGATGACCTGATAGAGTTTCATGGAAGATTCTTTTATCCGGAAAACATTATGATATCGATCACGGGAGACATTTCGAAGGAAGAGGCTGTCGCCAAAATTAAGCAGTATCTTGGATCGTGGAATGAGTCCAGGAAGTATAATGTCGTTCCCCCCATACCTGCAAAGCAAAAAGGGCGTATTTATTTTCTGACGAAAAATACTCCTCAGTCTATAATTATCTGTGCTAATTTTGCACCTGGAAAGAACGACCAAGACACATATCCTTTTGAGGTCCTTGATTTTATAGTCGGAAGCGGCGGTTTCAAGTCCCGAATCTTTCAGGAAATAAGAAATAACCGGGGGCTCGCATACAGTACGGGGAGCTTTTATACGAAGAGGAGTGAATACGGAGTATTCGGGGCCTATGCAATAACAGAATCTGATTCGACGGCCAAAGTGCTTTCACTCCTGCGCTCAATTGTAGAAGATGCGAGGATAAAGTCCGTTGATAAAAAAGAACTTGCATGGGCGACAAAGTCTATTAATAACAACTTCATTTTTTCGTTTCAATCTGCAGATCAGATTGCTCGCCAGCAATTGATGATTGAATACGACAAACTACCTCCCGATTATCTCGCCACCTACAGAGACAAGATAACTAAGGTTCAGCCGGAAGAGCTGAAAAGAGTGGCTATGAAATATCTATCACCGGATGAAACTGTTACCTTCATTCTAGGCAATGAAAGCACTTATAATCAGGTCCTTACCACCTTCGGAAATGTTTCCAGAATTGAAGATCAGTTGTGAGTGATATGACGCCTTTCGAAACAATTATTAGACGGATCGACTCCTATAAGGATGCCATGATCAAATTGCAAGTTGATCTGACTGCCATCCCCGCCATGTCTCCCGATAATGGCGGTGATGGAGAATTTAATAAAGCTCAATTCATTTTCAAATATCTCACTGTCATGAATTTTCCCAACGTTGTACAAATAAACGCACCGGATAGCAGGACGTCTTCGGGTATCCGTCCCAATCTCGTCGTCACTATACCTGGTAATAATCCCCAAAAAACTGTCTGGATTATGACGCATATCGATGTAGTTCCACCTGGAGAACTGGAACTGTGGGGTGAAGATCCTTTCAGATGTTATGTAAAGAACGGTAGAGTCTATGGGAGGGGCACGGAAGATAATCAGCAGGACATAGTGTCATCCATATTTGCAGCCAAGGCCTTCTTGGATGAAGGCATTAAACCGGAATGTTCAATAGGCTTGGCATTTGTTGCCGATGAAGAAACGGCAAGCCGCTTCGGTTTATCATTCATCTTACAAAATAAAGAGAATCCTTTTCGCAAAACGGATATCATAGTGATTCCGGATTCTGGAAACGAAGACGGATCGATGATTGAGATAGCGGAGAAAAGTATCTTATGGCTTCGCTTCAAAACAATCGGCAAACAGTGTCATGCAAGCAGACCCGGCCTGGGGAAAAACGCATTCCAAGCGGCATCTCATCTCGTAGTCCTGCTGGACAGACTTCATCACATTTTCGCTGCTTCTGATCCATTTTATGAGCCCCAGACTAGTACCTTTCAACCGACAAAAAAAGAACCCAATATCCCCAACATCAACACCATTCCCGGAGACGATGTCTTTTATATGGACAGCAGGGTCCTGCCTCAATATCGTCTGTCCCATGTACTTCATGAAATAAGGGGGATTGCTGACGAGATCGAAAAACAATTTGATGTATCCATAGAGATTACGACCGTTCAGGAAGTTCAGGCGCCTCCTCCAACACCGCATGATGCCCCCGTTGTTACAGCCCTTAAGGAAGCCATCAGACTCGTTTATAGTGTCGAAGCAACTCCTCAAGGAATAGGTGGAGGGACTATCGCTGCAATTTTTCGTGAAAATAACTACCCTGCCGCAGTGTGGTCCAGGATGCAACACACAGCCCATCAACCCAACGAAAACTGCCTCATTTCGAACATGGTGGGAAATGCCAAAGTGTATGCTAATCTATTTCTGCAAGAGCAATAAATGTCGAAAGTAAAACTAATTGCAATGAGAAACGTCACATGATAGCATAAGCTGTGTTTTTCGCATATTTGAGCAGTAGCATTCAACATTATTAAGCAATTTTTGATGAGGTAGCCTATTTCATTGAAGCAAACGCCCGACTTCAGTTCGGTTAAGAATATCAGCTTTACAGACAATGACCTCCTGAGAAGTCTCCTGGGTGAACATGACAGGAACATAAAACTCATTGAAAAATTTGAGCCCGTGAAGATAAGTGTGCGCGGCAACCTCCTATCCATTGCCGGAGAACAGGTCGCTGTGGACCTTGTCCATAATCTTATTCTTCAACTCCATGTGTTATTGGAAAAGGGATATCCCATATATCCGGCGGATATCGACTATGCACACAGGATTCTTTCCAGTAACGGCTCAACAAATCTCGAAAAGATATTCCTTGATACGGTCTTCATTTCCTCAAAAAAACGCTCAATTACTCCCAAGAGCATCGCCCAGAAAATATACATTGATTTGATCAGAAACTACGATATTGTCTTTGCGATTGGTCCTGCGGGAACAGGCAAAACGTACCTCGCTATGGCCATGGCTGTCTCTGCGCTTCTTGATAAGAAAGTTAATAGGATTGTTCTGGCAAGGCCTGCCGTCGAAGCAGGCGAAAGACTCGGTTTTCTGCCCGGCGATCTTGCAGAAAAAGTTAACCCATATCTCAGGCCGCTCTATGATGCCCTTTTTGACATGATTGATTTTGACAAGGCGTCTGCCCTTATTCATAAGGGAGTCATCGAAGTCGCTCCTCTGGCATTCATGCGGGGGAGGACATTGAATGACTCTTTTGTCATTCTGGATGAGGCGCAAAACACTACTTCTGAACAGATGAAAATGTTCTTGACCAGGCTGGGATTCGGATCGAAAGCCGTCATTACAGGTGATATAACCCAGATAGATCTTCCGCATGATAAGATATCCGGCCTCATAGAGGCGGAAGCAATTCTTAAGAAAGTAAGAGATATCAAGTTTGTCCATTTTTCAGAGATCGATGTGGTCAGACATCCCCTCGTCCAGGACGTGATACGGGCGTACAACCATTTGGATCG
>PLLV01000210.1 GCA_003142295.1 Syntrophaceae bacterium | reverse complement strand
TATGCTGGATTATGCTGTGGCAATCTATCCATAATGATCAGTAGCATTGAAAGGACAGAAATGTTTGACGATCTACGAAGCAAGATGACAACTGAGGAGTTTGACTATCAAGCCCTTATGGACGGCCTCCGGGAATATGACCGCCCACGTGATAAAATCACGGATTTGCTGAGGCAGGGCGCTATTATACGTATAAAGAAGGGTATATATGTTTTTGGAGAAAGATACAGACGGTTGCCATTTTCCAGAGAGGTATCGACTTGACAGACACCATCAAAGAAAATCCTGCCATGATTATCGGCTACACCTACTTATCTTCACCTGTATTTCACAACGATGATTAAAGATTACGGGTTGAAATATTCATGACGGGCAGGGCCATTTTATGACCCTGCCTGTACTCTTTAATTTGACAATGATTTTTTTGTTTTGATCTTTGCTCCGCCTTGACCTTAATTAGCAGTCTCTGTTACTTTCTACTAGCGGCGAATTCTTTGTAACTTTTCAACAGACGGGTGGCTATTACACCTGCCAGCCGCTTCATTATAATCAGGCTCTCAGCAGAATGCCTCTGGAATACCCGCATTAGCCGCTCCGCGTCAATTTTTAGCACCTTGCTTTCCTTCACACATTCCGCCGTGGCTGTGTATCGATTAGGTTCAACAAGCGAAGACCAGCCAAATATGGATCCTGCTTTGATCACGGGGAAGGAAAAATCTTTTTGCCCCTGGATGATCAGATTGATTTCTCCTTCTTCAAGGGTATATAGAAAATCCGCAACATCCCCTTCTCGAAAAACCACATATCCTGCCGGGTAACTCTCCTGAGTGACGAGTTCGGATATTTCGCCGATCACGTGTGAAGGGATTCCCTGGAAGAGTTCCACCTCTTGGATAAACATATCAGTCACCTCCTCTATGAACTATCCTTCTTACTCACTCTGCGCTCAAAACAGAGAGCCCTCGCTCACCAATCAGAATAATCTGGGTATGGGTCAGCCGGTTGGCTATTACTTTCACCGCGGCTTGCATGAATTTATATCCTAACGACGTATCTTTATTTAGTAGCTCCCTGAGTTTGGCTCCATCTAAGGCGATGGCTTTCGAATCATTGACGCATCGAGCCCCCAAGGTATACACATAAGGTTCAACAACAGCTGACCATCCCATGGCATCTCCCTTTGTAACGATATCCACGGGGAGCTCCATGACTGGTTTGGCAGCACCAATGTAAGTATCCATGACCAGAACAATCTTTCCCTCTTCCAACAGGTAGAGGTTTCTTGCCGGATCTCCCTTTTGCCATAGCTGAAAACCGGCCTTGTAAGATTCTTCAGTAGCTATATCCGCCAGATTCTTAATCTGTTCTTCATTAAACCCTTTGAAAAAAGAATATTGTTTTAAGAAATCTACCGAAACCATGAATGGTCACCTCCTTTATGAGAAGTTGGCATACTTTTCCCCCACAAAGTGTCTTTCGAAACCTCAATCACATAATGTTATTCTATCACGATTTGTGTTTGAAATACAGTATGGAAGAGCCGAATGAGAAAAGCAACATTACAGTAAGAACGAGATAAAAAGGATAGTATTTGTTACGCCTACAAGTTCTCAGAATCATCATACGCTGGCGAGTGCAGATCACCAGTTGAAAGGCAGGATATTTTCTGTTTTTCCGGGATTAATAAGAGCCGCTTACTAAAGAAGATTTCCTTTTATCAAGTTGAGTTAGACTTGTGGTTGATCAGGAAACAACCGATAGAATTTATTGTTTTACGGGGACTGTTAAGTAGCGGCTAATACTTTTCTGATCTTCAGCGCTGACATCAACAAACTCTATTCCACAATCATAGGCTTTATAAATAGACGCAGGCGTAACAGAAAATTCTTCAACCCAAATTACCTTCCCTTTAATCACAATGAAACTAACCTCACCTGGAAGAGACAATTTAAGCCTCAGGAGATCACCAATATTGACTTTTTTAGGGACCACAAGGCATATCCCTCCAGCACTTATATTCTTAGACCCGGTTTCTTCAGCCCTTAGAGCAGAAACTTTTAATATCTCATATTGGACATTTACGTTAAGCCGAAGGCGCGGGAATTTCCTTCTTTCCACTATAGTCATGTTAAGTCACCAGGCCATAATGAGACACTGTTCTTTCTAAGGTTAACTATAAGAAGTAAGGGCTTCTGTGTCAATGCAATATTGGTCACCGATTACCGCTTGAAAGGATGTATCCGTGCCAAATTTACCGAACACTCACTTACAGGAAGCAGTGCTTGCTGAAAGCTTCGCCTCTTCTCAATCATTTTTTGTTGGACCTTTTCAACTATTATCTTTTGTATATGAGATCTGGTTTACTTCGAGCCAGTCAATAGCGATCTTCTCAAGTTCCTCTTGTCGAAAATGATACCATTCCTCTTCAATTCCATTCATGTGGATGGCATTTTTGAAACGGCTGAAAGCTCCTCGACCTCTGATTTTATCCAAAAGATCCTCCCTGATCTTATCATCCACTACCGAGTAGCAAAACTCTTCTATGATATGGTATTCGTGAATTTCGAATTTGCTCGGAAGCGGCAGATAGTCATCAGAGTTGATAACTTCTTTTGCCTTGATGATCATATCCTGCTGCCATTCAGGGTACTCATCAATGTTGTCATCTTCTTCTGCTGCTGAAATTTCTTCATTGGATAGGGTTACCAGTTCTCCGGTATGCCGATTGAGGAATGCTGAATGCTCGTCACTTATGACGTCCATTTCGTTGACAACATCTTTTATTGAAACAATAGCTTTCATAGTGGATCAATTCCATATGTACGTCGAGGCCCACCGTAAAGATCATCGGCACGGGGAACGTGCGTCTAGTGCATCGATTCGTTATATAAGTTTATTTTTGCTATTCTGTATCCATTTATCCTGGTCCGTTCCCATTGTCCATTAATTGCGTTTATTTAGATTTTCCCCCTGTTCCTCTCAGGCTCTTCACCCTCGGAATATGGATCATATCCATCAAATAGAATCGTTTCCATTCGATCGGCTTTTGCCAACACTTCACCAGGTGTATGGAAGCTCTCCAATTCCAAATATTCCCTGAGCCCGCTTATTTCCCGAGCCACATCTCTATTTAATGAACGACTGTCGCCGAGAGCCGCAGCATACTGGTTTAAAGCCAACCACAATTCTTCAAAAGCTCTTAATGGATATGTCCGTTCTCCATGAAGTTGCAGATCAAATTGTGCGCGAGCATCGAGTACTTTTCCCGCGAGTATATCCAATATGCATTCCTTCATAGCACCCCTCAAAAGCGCTCTCCTGAGTAAAGGTCACCGAAACGAGTTCCTATATCTTTTTCTGTTTCTTGAGTGACTTCAGAATATTAGCGTGTTCTCTAAGATAATCGTAATGGGCCGCGATGTCACCAATATTCCCATCATCCCATTTGATCGCTTCGTCTGGATACTTCATTCCCGCGATTGACAGGGCTTCTTTGATCGTTCGCCCCTGAATCAATGCTTCAACTACTGCGTCATCGTGAAATATTTCGCTTTCAGTACGCTCACCAATTATCTCCGAAGCACGATCGAGGTATGCCTTTGTCATCTTGTCCATACTATTTCCCTTTCACCAATTGCATATCATAATTATTGACAAGTATGTTTCAAAAACATCAGCAGATCACCAGCTAATATTTCACCGGCTCATACGCCTTTCTTCCATGAACCTTCTCATACGCCTGACAGAAAGGACATAAAGTACTTTCAATCGCCTTGACAAACCTGAAGGCTACACCTTTCTGATTTCTTCTGGCATGACGACAGACCGGGCATCTTTCGCAAACCTGCGCCATGCCTCGATCTCTATCTGTTATCTGACGTGTTTTCATGAAATGCTCATCACTTGACTCTTGCCGTTTCCGATGGATATGCGTAAAGCAATATCATGAAAATGTCAAAGAAAAGCTTTTCAAAATGACATCACTTTCAGCTCTGGCCGCATCCCCAGAAATGAAAACCCTTCTACAATTTTACAATGGTATTAAACTCATAACTATATAATTAAGGGATAAATTTAAAAACACCGTTTGCCGTCAAAACATAGTAACAATCAGTCGTCATACGGCAGGCGACTCAAATCAATGACGGTGCCCTCAATGTTTTAATCCAATCTTTGTTTAATCTTCTACAGCGGCCAGAGACAGTTGATGATGCTGGTGGTCGAGGGTAATCCTGATTGCTTGAGCAGCTCAAGCCCATTATAGAAGACGCATGGTTGGACTGATTGATCGGGGGCATATGCAGCCATAGGGCGAGCTGAACAGATACTGATGATGATCATGACAATCTCATGACCTGCCGTTCCGCCCCTGATCATCATTTTTTTACCGGTATTGAAGCGACAGTGGCAGCTTGGACAGATTTATTCCAGCCTGCTGACCATCTCAAGGAAAGTCCTGAATTCAGCTCTTGCCAAGCAGCTCTTGCCGGTTGAAAGTTTGTTTTTGCTTTTTTATTTTACCCTTATAGAAAAAAAGTAAAAGAGAAACAGTATTAATCATAATGGTTATGGCGGCCAGATTTGGCAGTTATTCTTTTTTTTCAAATAACCGGAAGGTCAGTTTTTTGGATTAAAAGCATTCGTACCCTGTGAGTGAGAATGTTACTTTGACCTGGACTGGCCTTCCGTAGATATATCCTGTCCCTTACACCGGCGCATAGAAACATCGCTTCGGCGACGACACTTTTCCTTCCTTCTTCAGCTTGTCAATGATCTTGGAGACCTCATCCTTGTCCATTTTAGTTTTCTTGGCGATGTCTCCCGGTCGCATGGGCTTTCCTTCCTTTTTCATTGCATCCAGAACCGTCTTTTTCAACATTATTGAAAGAGATAATCGCGACAGATGCGTTTGTGTAGCAGCTTTCCTTCCGTAATGCACAGGTGTGATCAAAGAAAAAATGAAATGCGCCGGTTATTGGTGCCACCTATTTATCAGCAACTTTGGGTTCAGAATTGCGGTGATGATTGCCATTTAAAATCATGTCCCTTTAAGTTGATAGCCATTCTCCTTGAATATTCTCAGGCACGCGTCCACTACACCTGTATCGTAAAGCGTTCCTTTATTATTTTCAATCTCATTCAGGGCTAGATCGATGCCGAAGGCGGGACGGTAAGGCCTGTGTGAAGCCATGGATTCTACCACATCGGCCACGGCCATGATCCGTGATTCAAGGAGCGTTTCTTCTGCAACCAGCCCTTTCGGATAACCCGAACCATCCACCCGTTCATGATGCTCCAAAACCATCCTCGCAATGGGCCAGGGAAATTCGACATCCTTCAGGATATCATAGCCGGACTGGGCATGGGTCTTGATGATACCGAATTCCAAGTCTGTCAATTCTGACGGCTTGCTGAGAATCTCCGCCGGAACAGATATCTTACCGAGGTCATGAATCGTACCTGCCATCCGGATCCCATCGATCTGATCGGTGGGAAGGTTCATCTCCGTTGCAATAGCACGAGCCAGATCAGCCACCCTCCGTTGATGGCCCGCCGTGTAAGGATCCCTCGTTTCAACCGTCACTGCTATAGCCTGAACGGTGGCACCCAAAGCCTTTTTTATCCGTTCGATACTGTCTTTTTTTGTTGTTATATCTTCATTGAACCCTTCATAATAAAGTACACGGCCTTCTGCATCACGGACGGCTTGCTGGTTTACGGATACCCAGATTATGCTGTCATCTTTCCTGTAAAACTGAGTTTCAAATCCCATTACCGGACCCTGTTCTTCTATCATTTTCAATAATACTTTGCGAACTTGCGGGTTTACATAGAGCTGTGTTGGAATATCTATGACGGTGGTCATGAGATCTTCGGGAGAATCATAACCCAATATGGTTGCCAGTGCCCGGTTGGCCGCAAGATACTGGCCTTCATAGGTTGTCTGAAAGATGCCTTCCTGGGCATTTTCAAAGATACTCCGGTATCTTTCCTCGGCATGACGAAGGGATTCCTCCGCCAGCTTGCGCTCGGTGATGTCTATGATGGCTCCTCTTATCCCCACGGTCTTATTCTCATGAATTTTAGGCGAGGCATAGATGAGTCCGATAAACGTGCTGCCATCTTTCCTAAGAAAGATAAATTCCTGGCCGGGGATTGATGTCCCCTGGATTACGTTACCAATATTCTCTCCAAGTCTCTGCCATTCCTCGGGTGCAAAGAACTGAAGTGTGTTCATACCATTTTTGTAATCTTCTTCATTATACCTGAAGACTTCGAGGGCAGTGCGATTAAAAGAGATAATACTGCCTGCTGCATCAATTTCAAAAATTGATATTGGCAGGAAATCGGTCAATTCACGGTATTGCTTTTCGCTCTCCCGCAGCGTCTCCGCCGCCTGCTTGAGCTCGGTGACATCAGTGGCATTACCCATTATAGCCGGCCTTCCTTCATACAGGATGGGCGATACAATTTGCATTAACCACCTGATCTGTCCCTGCTTGGTTACCATCCTGAATTCATAAGGCGTGGTATGTTCTCCTCGCAGCACCTCGCGGCCCCTCTTCTTCACCATCTCCCTATCTTCGGGATAAATGATAGCATCAGAATGCCGGCCTATGAGATCTTCCGCAGAATAACCCACGGACGCAACGGCGGCGTTAATGAAGCGAAATTTCCCATCCTGTACTATAAAGACAACGGTAAGAGAACCTTCCGCCAAGGTTCTATAGAGATCCTCAGCCCGCCTTTTTTCAGCATATAGCCGCGCATTTTCAAGAATGGGGGATACGATGGTGGCCAGCATGATCAATGTCTTAACCTGTCCCAATGTAAAAGGTCGGTGGGGACGGGTGATATTGACATTCAACACACCGATCAAACTGCCCCCCACGATCAGCGGCATGGAAACCGCGGCGCTTATATCAGCCCTCGGCTTGATCGACGTAAAACGTTCGTCATGAACCTCGCCATTCAGCGTAACGGGCTCGCGATTCTGAGCTACCCATCCCGCAATACCCTGTCCCATTGGTATCCGTTTCCCTATGTGTTCTGCATGCCCGCCGCGTGCTACGGCAATAACAAGCTCTTTGCCATCGGATGTCGGCAGCATAATCGACGCCTCGTCCGCATCGCACTGTTGCATCACAGCGTCGGTCACTTTATTTAGGATCTGGTTCAAATCAGAAGAGAAGGCTAACGCCTGTCCAAGTTCATGCATCGCCACGGTTTCCCGCAATTGCATGTTTTCTGCTCGCAGATGATGTACTTCCATGGCGCGCGAGAGCACCGGAAGGAGACCGTTCAATTTGAACGGCTTCATGATGTAATCAAGTGCGCCGGTCTTCATGGCCTCCACCGCCGTCTGCACAGTACCCTGCCCGGTCATGACAATACCGACAATGTCCGGGTCAATCTTAAGCGCGGCTTGAAGAAGTTCAATCCCATCCATTTCCGGCATCATCAGGTCTGTCAGCAGCAGATCGAAGTCCTGCTCCTTCAGCTTTGCCAGGGCTTCGGCGCCCGATGTATACCCTACAGTTTCATACCCATGACGGGTTAGAATCTCACATAGAGCAGTCATCAATTCAGTCTCATCATCGACGATGATCAGGCGGCCCACCTTGTAGTTTGACTTGGTCTGTGTCATCCTTTGCTCCTAACGTTTACCTCGGTCATTGATTTTTCAGGCTGGCTGAATTCGTTCCACTTGTAACAGGCAAAGAAATGCGCGCTGTTGTTCCCTTGCCGGGAATGCCTTCACTTGTAAGATCGAATGTCCCGTTATGCCCCTTCACGATGCGCCGGCATATTGCCAATCCCAGCCCGGTGCCTTCCCCTTCTGGTTTTGTGCTGTAAAACGGTTCCGCCACTTTCGGCAAAATCTCAGGGGGAATACCCGTGCCCGTATCAGCAACTTCCATGATGACCTGCATAGATTCCGGCGGCGCAGTCACTCGAATCGTAAGCGTCCCACCACGAGGCATAGCGTCGCTTGCGTTGGTAAACAGATTTAAGAATAACTGCCTCAATTGCTGGCGGTCCGCATGGATGTGCGGCGCCTCTTTCGCGAACTCCCGCCAGATGACTATGTTACGCTTACGCAGGTGGTAGTAAATAAGCTCCAGAGCCTTCTCTATCTCCTCGCAGATATCCACCGTTGATATCTGAGGCTGGCTGCGACGGCTGAACTGGAGCAGGTTTGCAATCAGAGTCGCCATGCGTTCGACTTCCTGTTCGATGATTTTCAGCTCTCGCCACATCGGACTATCTTGTTGCGTCTTTGTAAGGAGTGATTCAGCCCGCATGCTGACTGTGGCCAGCGGGTTGTTCAGTTCATGGGCAATGCTTGCCGACAGTTCGCCCATCGTTGCCAGTTTTGCCGCCTGCCAGAGCTGCTGCGTCATGGCGCGGAGCTCTTCATTCTTTTCTATCAATTCCGCTGAATATTTTTTCGCCTCTTCTTCCGCCCGTTTCCGTTCCGAAATCTCCTGCGTCAAAGTTGCCGTTCTTTCTTCCACTTTATTTTCGAGTTGTTCATTTAATAGCTTCAGCTCATGGTCCACCCTTATCAACTCCACATTTCTCCGGTAGGCTTCTTCGTATGTAGAGAGGAGAAAATCCAGTATCTGCAGTTTTTCGGCGGTGACAAAGTAGGTTGCTCCCGAAAAATATACCTGGATACCTGTATCGGATTTGGAATTTTGTCGAAGGATAATATTCGACCGTATCTGCTGAATCCGGGATATCAGATTCATGTCATCGTATGGTTTTACGATGAAGCTGTTTGCGCCGCATTCCAAGCCTTTAATAATATCCTTCAGATCTGAAAGGGACGTTAAGAGAATAACAGGAGTCTTGTTAAACTTTTCATCCTCTCTGATTCGTCTGCAGAATTCATAGCCGCCCATTTCGGGCATAATAATATCGCTGATGATGAGAAGCGGCCGGTAGCCGTCATTGAGGACAGCCAAGGCCTCTACACCGTTATTTGCCGCCATCACTTGAAAGCCATTCTCCTCAAGGATGTATTTAAGCTTTTCGGCCTGGACGGGACTATCCTCGACGATAAGAATTTCAGTAAGCTCATCTGCGTCTTTTTCTCTTTCCATAACATCACCTGTTTTTGATTAGGCATGTCATTTCGAAGGAGCGGAGTAACTGAGAAATCTTAAACAAGGATTTCTCCCGGAGTTTACCCTGAGAAAACGAAGGGGTCGAAATGACATACAATGTACTTCTGCAATCCTCCTAATTCCAACGGAGTTAGAAAAACCCGCTTATCTGTTTATAACTTCTTATGTTCGTGCTTTGCCCCCTATGCTCGTCAATAATGACGCGATTTCTTTCGGCGCCAGGATGTACCGTGCCGCATCGATCTTTACCGCCTCACCCGGCATCCCGAAGATTACAGAGCTTTCACTATCCTGGGCGACGGTTAAGGCGCCTTTTTCTTTCATCAGCTTCAATTCCGCTGCTCCGTCTTTGCCCATGCCGGTAAGCAAAATAGCCATCGCGTGACTTCCATACGCGTGTATCACAGAGCGGAAGAGATACGATACGGCGGGTCTTAGACCGTTTTCCGGGATATCGTTGACCAGCATGATCCTGCCGCTCGCCGCTACCCCCATATGGGCTCCGTCCGGTGCAACATAGGCGTTGCCGCCATCCGCTGTCGTGCTATGCACCGCCACATGCACCGGAATAGCCGAGGTATGATTCAGCCACTCCACAAATCCGGTTATGAACCCCTCCGCCATATGCTGCACAATCAGGATGGGAAGAGAAAAATTCTCCGGCAAACTGGAGAGTATTTTTTGCACAACCGGCGGACCTCCCGTGGAGGCCCCTATGGCCACAATCCTGATTTCATCCAGCCTTCTGCCTGCATCGATAGCCTTTTCCGATACCCGCGGCTCTTTCCGTTTGTCAGGCCATCTTTTCACCATCTTCACTTCCGACATGAGTTTGATCACGCGAATCAACTCTTTTGCGTCTTTTTCATGACTTGGATGACCGATGCCTCTTGGTTTTTGTACGAGTGTGAGGGCACCGACTTCCGTCGCTTTGAAGGAGAGTTCTACTTCCCGCAGGTTGAAGCTGCTCGTTACGATGATGATGGGAATGGGATTTATTTCCATGATGATGCGGGTCGCCTCAAGGCCGTCCATCTTCGGCATGATGATATCCATGGTGATGGCGTCGGGCTTTTCATGCTCTATGGCCTTCAGCGCCTCTTCTCCGTTGTGCGCGGTTCCGATTACCTTTATTTCCGGGTCAGAATTGAGCACATACACCAGCAGTTCCCGTGAAACCGGAGAATCATCCACGACGAGCACTTTGATCATAATTCCTCCAAAAGTAGGACATCAGAAGCGGGACACCTCTTGCATCTTGAATCATATCAACCTTCCAACGACCTCCAGCAGGTTGCTCTGATCAAAACTGCTCTTCACAATATAGGCGTTTGCCCCCACGTCGATCCCGCGCCGCCGGTCTTCGCTGGATTCGAGGCCTGTAACGAGAACTACCGGGAGTTCCGAGAGCTTCTTGTCACCCCGGATATTCTTCACAAGATCGAACCCATCCATTCTTGGCATCTGTATGTCAGACACCACGAGGTCGAATTTTTCGGTTCTCAGGAAAGAAACAGCATCCACCCCGTCCACTGCCGTTTTCACGTCATAACCTGCGGTGTACAGGATATTCTTCAGCAGTGTTCTTGCTGTAATCGAATCTTCCACCACCAGGACGGCTTTCTTCTTTTCCTTGACTTCAACGCGCGGTATACCAGTGGGGACTGCCGCAGCCTTTACGGCGGATTTCATGAGATCGCCGACATTCAGGATCGGCACAACCTTGCCGCTTCCCAGCACGGTCGCGCCTGCCACATTGCGCACCCGCGAAAGCTGTTTGCCAAGGGATTTCACCAGAACCTCCCGTTCCTCGCGCACCTCATCGACGAGAAAGGCAATACGCTTTTCGGCGGCGCCCAAAATCACGACGTTGATAAATAAATCCTGGGGTGCGCTTCCGGGTGCAGGGGCCGGCAGCCCGGCGATGCCAAGGACATCTCCCATCCTCGTCAACGAAAGCACCTGTCCGTTCATAAGAAAGGTTTCACGGTTTTCCACCGTTTTGATCTCCTTTTTCTCTGCCCTGATTATCCGTTCCACATTGGTGCTCGGGAGGATGAACTGCTGTTCTCCGATCTGGAAGAGAACACCGCGGAATGTGGACAGGGTGAGTGGGATTACCATTCTGAATGTCGTTCCCCGGTCCGGTTTGGTATCTACCGAAATCATGCCGCCAAGCTTTTCCACCTTCTCATGGACAATGGCCAGTCCCAAGCCCCGGCCGGAGATGTCGGTGATGATGGGACTTGTGGTCACACCGGAATGATACATCAGTCCCAGGGCGTCCTGGTCGGAAAGCTTCTCCGCCTCTTCCGGGGCGATAATGCCGCAGTGGACAGCCGCAGACTTTAATTCTCCTGTATTGATACCCATGCCGTCATCGGAAATAACAATTTCCAGCTTACCCCCATTCCCGGAGGTAACAGCAAGTTCAATCGTTCCACGGGTTGATTTTTCCTTTCTCCTCCGTTCTTCAATCTTTTCAATGCCATGGTCGACACAATTTCTTACCAGATGTATCAGGGGCGCTCTCATCTCCTCCAGTATTCTCCTGTCGACCTCGATCTCGTCGCCCGTGATGGTAATCTCCACTTCTTTTCCCATGTCCCGGGAGAGGTCGCGGACAAATTTAGGAAATATGTGACTGACTAAGGAAAACGGCTGCATCAGCGCCTTTTTCATATCCTCCAGCAGATCATCCACCATAGAGCCAAAAGTGCGGTGGTCGTATTCCGCCGATTTCTGAAGCGCTGACAGTTGATTATCCAGTGCGGCAGGATATGGCATAAAATCCGGCCTTTTTACCTTTTGTATCTCCTTTTTCCACATATCAAAGGAAGATTTAAGTTCCCGCAATTCCGTAACGCGCTGACCGGATGCTATTTTCACGGTCAATAGTTCCTCCGCCTGCAGAAGAAGGGCATCGAGTTTACTTGTAGAGATTCTGATGGCATCTACCGACGGTACGGTTAACGCTGCAGGGCTTGAGGGGTGGACCGGCTGCTGGGACACAGGTGCGGAGCGGGAACCCTCTTTAATTTGTTCTATGGCTTTTTTCTTTCCAGTCGTAGTCTCGCTATCTTTGCCGGACGCCTCTTCCGTGATATGTTCCAGGCGTTGAAGGAGTTCCGCGATTGCGGCGTCCACTTTGTCTTCTCCCGCTGCTGCAAGGCTGCCGATTGTATCCACAGCCCGATGAAGCACATCGAAAATTTGCGCGGATGCACTGATCGCACCCGTCTTCATGGCGGAAAATACACTCTCCAGGGATTGGCAGAGTGACGCCACATTCATCAGGTTCACGCTCCGGGCGGCGCCTTTCAGGCTGTGCGCCTCCCTGTAGATGATTTCTACAATTTCCTGCCGTTTCCCGGGCGCGGCCTTTTCAAGCTCGATGAGACCGGAAGACATGGCCTTTATATGCTCTTCGGCCTCGGCATTGAAGAGCAAAAGGAGCTTTTTCAAAAACTCTTCTTCCTTCTTTTCCATGATTTTTATCCTCACAACTCCCCCTTTTGTAAAGGGGGGAAGCCTATCGTCTTTAGACCCTGTACCTCGCCACCATCTCCTTCAGTTTCTGCCCAAGCTCGTTTAAACCATGGGCGGACTGTTCCACCTGCTTCGTACCGGCTGCGTTCTGCTGGGACGCCTGTTTGATATTTTCCATGGCCAAGGCAATCTGGTCCATCCCTACCAACTGCTGCTGGCTGGAGGCCACGATCTGCATCAGGGCATTGGAGGCCTCTGATACACTTTCCGTCAACCTGGCAATGGAATCACCCGACTCTGCCGCCTGCGTCACGGACGCATCCACTGCCTTGCTGACCTGCTCCGTGGTCATCACTGCGGCGGCCGTTGCCTTCTGTATATCGTTCAGGATAGTCCGTACCTGAACCGTGGCTTGTTTCGATTGTTCCGCCAGGCTTTTTACTTCCTGTGCGACGACGGCAAATCCCTTTCCCTGTTCCCCGGCCTTCGACGCCTCGATGGCGGCATTCACCGCCAACAGGTTGGACTGCTGGGCCAGGTCGTTTACCGTGGAGATGATCTCCCCAATAACCTGGTTCTGCTCACTCAGCTTCACGATGCTTTCCGCGACGGACTCCATGTGCTGCTTGATCAGATTGATACCGTTTATCGTTTCTGTTACGGCCACCTGCCCCTGCTGGGCTACCAGCGCCGCCTGCTGCGTGCTGTCGGAAACACCTTTTGATTTTTCACTTGATAGCCGGGCTGTCTGTTTGACCTCCTCCACCGTCGCCGTCGTTTCGCTGACCGATGTGGATGTTTCCGCAGAAACCGATGCCAGTTCGGTTGTCGAAGTGAGAATCTGACTCACTGCCGAGGCCAGGGTGTTTGTTGCTTCCGTCACATCACGATTCCCATCGCGGAGAGCGTTGACCATCTTACGGAATGTTTGTGCCAGAAGAATACCCAGTACTATGGTAGCAACGGCAATAATGACAAATATAATAATAGATTTTTCAGCCGTCTGTTTCGATTCGGACAGACGGTTCTCGGCGCGGGCTACCTGTTTATCTCCAAGTTCCTTTGAAAAATCGCGAATTTTTTCATAGCGTTTAGTCTGGTCTCCAAGCAGCAGTTCCCTTGCCTCGTCAGCTTTTCCTGCATAGATGAGGGGAAAAGACTTGGTGTCACGGGCTTCCACGTATGCATTGAACATTGAAGTAAGCTCATCTAATTTATTGAGACTATCCGGATCGTTCTGCATAAGTTTACGGATTTTCAGAATCAAAGGTTTGATATCGTTGTCAACTTCATTGACTTTTTCATGCCACTTTTTCACTTCCGATTGATCACCGGCATGAAGCAGCATGATGGGAATTATTGCCCGAATTCTGTTCATGTCTGATCTGAATTCCACCAATTCAAGGGCAATTGCAAAATCATCCTGAAAAAGCCTCTCCTGTGATTCCCGGATAGATGTGATGTTTTTATACGCTACCGCAGTCATTACCACGAGAAAGACTAACATCAAGCCGAACCCGAAGAAAATTTTGTTCTGTATCTTAAAGTTAAGAATCCAATTCATGACTATTCTCCTTTCTTCAGCCGACGACAGCCGGGGCATTCACATCCATGATTCCGGCTAGTTTTTAGTTTCTAGTTGCTAGTTGCAAGGCTAAAGGCTAAGCTCTCAATCCTCAGCCTTTTTAAACTTGAAACTTGAAACTATCCTATCGTTTATACCTCCTCATGGACTATCATATCTTTATCAATCAGAAGCTTTGCTGCATCCAGAACGACCATCTGATCTTGTGTGACGCCCTTGAGATACTTCTCACGAATATCGGTCAGCGTGGGAAGTGTCATCTGCAACTGTCTCAGGGGAATTGTCTTCACGCCAATGATCTCATCGGCCAGGATGCCGAACTCCATGGACACATTATGGAGGATGATGACTTTATTGAGATCTGATATGCCCTTTTCGGGAAGCTCGAAGAACTTCCTCATATCAATGATGGAAAGTATCTGACCCCGGACATTGATAAGACCGAAGACAAATGCCGGCGTACAGGGAAGCGGCGTGTATTCTTTCAATGGATACACCTCCCGGATAAAGCTTGTCTCGATGCCGTATCGTTCATGGGCGAGGGAGAATCCAAGGATTTCAAGGGTTTCACCCGCTTCCTTTTTCTCCGGCTCCTGCGCCAGCAATCGTGCCCTCTCCTTCAGAATCTTTTTTTTATCCTCCTGATAAGAGACCTCTGTCGGACTATCCTTGTTCATGTTGTTCCTCCTCCCTCATCGAGGCAATAATTTCTGCGAGTCTGCCGGCCGTTAGCCCCCCCGATCCCGGCAGGATGGTTTCTTTTCCGGCTTTATTCAAAATGTCAGATGCATTCTTGAAATGTTTATTTGCATCCTTGCGTCTCCCCTGGATATCGGCGAGATTTCCCAGGGAGAAATGGGCGAGCACAAAGTTATGATCAAGATAGAGAACCCGCTTAAGGGATTTTACCGCCTCTTCGACCTTGCCCTGTTCCTGAAGAATCGAAGCCAGGAGATAATGTAGGGACGGATCAAGCTTGTCCTGGGAAATTGCCCTGTTGCAGTGTTCAAGAGCCTCCGGGAGCATTCCCATATTGGCATAGTGGCGGGCGAGGTCGGCAATTTCGGCGCAATCCGCTTTTAATGCGGTTTCCGCAGGGGATGGAGCTTCCCGATTGTCTTTGCGGGTCAAAGGTGAAACCGGTGCCGCTTTTCGATGACGGTACAACGGTTTCTCTATCTTGCTTCGGGATGGCGATTTTGCGGTATCACGGGCGTTTGCCCCATGACGATTCTCAAATTGTAGAACCTCTGGAATGCCTTTTCGATACAAAATTGCGTTGGGTAGGCGCACCGCCTTGAATTCTGAAGATAGTGTGACAGGCGCCTCATATGGACTGACGATCAGCCATCCATCGTTATCCAGGCAGTTGTAGAAATTCCGGACGATGCTGGTTGCCATTTCCGGGGTAAAATACATGAGGACATTGCGGCAGACGATGATGTCCATCGCATTGGAGTTATTAACGGGCAATGGATACGGGTCTTCCGCCAGGTTGTGGTGTGCAAAATCGACCATCTTTTTGATGTCGGGCAGAACCTCCCACCGGCCGTTGGATGTTCTGGTGAAATATTTTTCTCTGATCCATACGGGCGTACCACGGAAAGACCATTCACTATAGATCCCGTGCCGTGCCTTCCTCAAGAAATGAGGGTTAATATCCGTGGCCATGATTGTGCTTTGCCAGTCTTGCAGGTCATGGATTACTTTTTTCAGGAGTATCGCGATAGAATACGCCTCTTCCCCCGATGCGCAGCCGGCGCTCCAGATTCTGAGGAAGCGGCCTCGCCTTTGCCTTGCATCTATTAACGGATGGAGAACATGCTCCTCGAAGGCTTCGAAGAGTTTCGCGTCCCGGAAAAAGTAGGATTCTCCGACGGTCAGGTGGCTCGCCAGGACTTCAATCATCTGCTTTGTTAATGGCGCTGATAAGAGCCACTCCATACACTTTTCCACATCGGGGAATCCGAACTCGCATGAAGCTGCCTGAACGCCTCGTATGAGGTCACGCCAGCGCTCCTCCGGGAAGTTCAAGCCGATCCGTTTGGCGATAAATTCGCTGAGGCGGGGAAGATATGAGTTGTTCAAGGATTCTACGGTATTAATCATCGCTGGCCACCTGTTTGTATTCGTCTGACATTTTGAGCGCCGCATTCACCGGATCATTGCAAAGAGCCGCCAGAGACTCTTTGGCAAGAAACCGGTTCAGGTCGTAGATAAATATCATGCCGTCATCAAGCCTTACGACGCCCTGCATCTCGCCGATGCCGGGGAATATTTCTTCCCGGCCAACGAACTTCTGTTCTTCATACGGCATCACACCGGTTACTTCATCCGCAAACAGGGCAACCTTAAACCCAGCGGCCAGGACGACAATCAGATTGTCACTCAACTCGATCTCCCTGTCAGGCAAGTCAAACAATATCCGGGTATTGAACACGGGGATAACCCGGCTGTTCATATTGATAATTCCCAGCACAAAAGGAGGCGCTTTGGGCACATGGGTAATTTCTGCGATACGAATGACCCGCTCCACGCACGCGAGGTCAAAGGCAAATCTCTGTTCATCGAGATTAAATACAACAAGTTTGTCCGGTGTCTCCATTCTATATTCCCCCTTTTTGGCAGGGTTGGAAAACCCCGCCTATCGGTGAGTGCAATCACAATGGTAATTCTCCTTGAGAAGGATCCTGAGCCAGTATTCTTAGTACTTTGACAAAGCTTTCAATTTCCGTTACCTTATCGAAAAAATATTCCGCACCAAGTTCCCTGCATTTCTTCCGATACTGCGGATAGGGATAGTTGGTAAGCATGATGACAATAGGCGGTGAGTGTTCTTTCTTGATTCGTTCAAGGACATTCATCCCATTCTTGCCAATGAGGCGAATATCTAATATCACCACATCAGGTTTCTGTTTTAGTATGGCTTCGACAGCATCGTTTGCATTCGTGGCCTGGCCTATGAATTCCAATCCCTCAATATCGGACAGAAGAGCCCTCACCCTTTCAACAACGAGTTCCGAATCATCGACAACAAAAATCTTCATGGATGCATCCTTGAAAAGGATTTCTCCCGGAGTTTACC
>PLLV01000236.1:13681-16088 GCA_003142295.1 Syntrophaceae bacterium | reverse complement strand
GAGAAAAATAGAGCTTTCTGTCTTGACCAAAATGGGCCAATAAGATATATATTACCGTCCCTTTTCTGGGGAAAAAATATTAAACTGATTGGATGCTGAAGAAAGGGGGAGCTATGAAATTTATTGACGAGTTCGATCTCAAGGGCAAAAAGGTTTTGTTCAGGTTTGACTACAATGTTCCTTTGGACAGTACCTTAAACATAACCGATGATATCAGAATAAGAGCGACACTTCCGACGATTAATTATGCCCTCGATGAAGGAGCAAAAGTGATAATTATGTCCCATCTGGGACGACCCAAAGGAAAGGTTTCTCCTGAGTTCAGTCTTGCTCCGGTGGCGAAAAGGTTATCGCGACTCATTAATAAAGAGGTAATATTGGCAAAGGACTGCATTGGCGATGAGGTGAAAAAATTAGTGGCAGGCATGACTCCGGGAAGTGTTGTCCTCCTTGAGAACCTGAGGTTCCATCCTGAAGAGGAAAAGAATTCTGACGAATTTGCTAAGGAGTTGGCCAGTCTGGGGGATGTTTATATTGACGATGCCTTTGGAAATGCTCACAGAAAACATGCATCAAATGTGGGAATCATCAAGTTCATAAAGGACTCCGGGGCAGGTTTCCTGATAAAGCAGGAGTTGAATTACTTAAAGAAGGCTGTGGATAATCCGGCGAGACCCTTTGTTGCCATAATCGGGGGTTCGAAAGTATCCGGCAAACTTGAACCGCTGCTTCACCTGATTGAAAAAGTAGACAAAATGATTATCGGGGGAGGCATGGCTTTCACCTTCCTCAAAGCACTGGGATATGAAATCGGCAGATCCATTTTTGAAGAGGAGCTCTTGCCGAAAGCAAAAGAGATCATGGAGACAGCCAAGAAACTGGGCATAAAATTTTATTTGCCTGTTGACTGTGTCATCGCTGAGGACGCGAGCGCCGAAGCGGAAACCAAGATTGTCCCGGTGCAGGAAATCAACGCCAAGTGGAAGGGCCTTGACATCGGTCCTGCAACGATAACTCTCTTTACCGAGGTGCTAAGTAACGCCAAAACGATTGTATGGAATGGTCCGATGGGGATGTTTGAAATCGATGCGTTCGGCAGGGGCACTTCGGCTTTGGCACACAGCATCGCAAATTCCTATGCCGTCACCATTGTCGGCGGAGGCGATACGGATGTCGCTATTAACAAAGCCGGCGAAAGCGATAGAATCACGTACATATCAACAGGCGGCGGGGCGTCTCTCGAGCTTCTTGCCGGTAAATCACTCCCGGCGATTGAAGCCCTTGATGGAACGGAAAGGTCGACCTGATTGCGAATCGGAACGACGGTAGGGGGGGAATAAGACCCCCCCTTTTATTTTGAGTTGATTATTGCAAGAGTTGGACGGCAAACATTAGGAAGTACCGGGCGGATATGATACGCAATATAAAGATAATCCTGGAATATGATGGGGCAAGGTATCACGGTTGGCAACGCCAGGCCAACAGGCGCACGGTCCAGGAGGTTCTTGAAGAAGGCATCAGTACTATTACCCAGGAAGACGTCAGGGTTATAGGTTCAGGCCGAACGGATGCGGGCGTTCATGCCTTAGGTCAGGTGGCAAACTTCAGAACGAATTCAAATATAGAGGAGAGAGGTCTTCATAAAGGAATAAATAGCCTTCTGCCATGGGATGTTGTGGTCAAGGAACTGGCCGAGACAAATGCATCTTTTCATGCACGGTACGATGCCAAAAGTAAAATATACCTGTATCAGATATATCCTGGATCTGTCCGCTCGGCGCTATACAGGCACTACGCCTGGTTCATCCGTGAACCCCTTGATATAGAGAAGATGAAGGAAGCGGCTGCGCTTCTTCAAGGTACTTTTGATTTTTCTTCCTTCTGCGCTGCAAATTGCGGTATTAAGAATCATGTAAGAACTGTGATGGCTGTTGATATAGCGATAGACCACAGCGGCATGGTAAAGTTTTGCATAGAAGCAGACGGTTTCTTGAAATATATGGTAAGGAACGTAGTCGGCACACTTGTTGATGTCGGTAGGGGGAAACTGTCCTCATCTGAATTGATGATCATCGTGGAAGCGAAAGACAGAAAGCGGGCGGGTCAGACGGCTCCTGCGCATGGACTCTTCTTAAAGGAAGTGAAATACTGATTAAGAGGGTATCACTGATGAAGATTCTGATAATGGGTCATAAGGGCATGCTTGGCAGCGATCTTTTTCTGAGGCTCTTTGCTTTTCATGATGTAACGGGCCGGGATATAGAAGATTTCGACATTGCCTCTTCCGAGGCCTGCAAAAAAGTCATTTCAGAAACCGAACCTGATGTCGTTATCAACGCCGCTGCCTACACGGATGTCGACGGCTGCGAATCAAATAGCGAAAAGTGTTTTTCTGTCAATGCGGAAG
>PLLV01000236.1:0-13621 GCA_003142295.1 Syntrophaceae bacterium | reverse complement strand
TTTGTTAAGACAATTGTGGAAAAGGCAAGAACAGAAAAGTATATGGAAGTAGTGGATGACCAGGTAGGGTCCCCCACATTCACGTGGGATCTGGCGGGTGCAGTCCAGTTGTTGATTGAGGGTCAGTATACCGGAACCTTTCATATAACCAATAGAGGGAATTGCAGCTGGCACGAATTCGCCCAGAAAATATTAAAGTTTGCCGGCATAACCGGCGTAACCGTGAAGCCCATAAAATCAGATAAACTGGCAAGGCCGGCCAAACGCCCGCATTACAGTGTTCTCAACTGTCGAAAATTTTCTGAGTCCACGGGAAAAACCATGAGATATTGGCAAGTTGCCGTTGATGATTATATCGGCAAAGTAATATAATAAATTGTTAGTGCCTGGATTATGCCGTCATCAAGCATTGCAATGATTTCTTTAGTAATGTTCCTGAAATAATCTTGACACCCTATAGCTATTTCAGTATATTCTTCAGCGCTTCCTTCCAGCAGTAAAGATGCATGTTTTTCGAGAGCCGCAGATCTCCGTAAGCCTGAGATATTGCAGCAAGAGACATGATATATCCATCTTCACTATATCTTAAAAAAATAATAAACGGACGACTTACTATGAGAAGATTGTTAATTTCCATCTATGCAGTGGGCATGATTCTTACTTTCTCCTTCCCCGTGGTGCATGCCCAGGATAAGGTCCGGGCAGTTGGCATGGCTACGATCTATGATAATGCCATTGATATTGCGAGAGACAAGGCAATTGATAACGCCCAACGCAATGCGGTGGAAGAAAAAGTGGGTGTCATGATCACCAGCGTCACAGAGGTCGAAAATTTTCAGGTAAAAATGGATCAGATACTTTCTGAATCCAAGGGATTCATAAATTCGTATGAAATAATTTCTGAAGGTAAGGCGGGCAATAACTACAAGGTGCAAATTGAGGCCGATGTCGGTACCGGCAGATTGAGAGATCGTATGGCTGCCGTAGACCTTATCATGGCCAGGAAGTCTAAACCCCGCTTGATAATGATATTCAGCGAGAAAGCCCAGAAGGATGCTATGGCGGAAGCGGCTATGTCCAGGTATTTTCTGTCTTACGGCTTTAAACTTGTAGACGCCGACTCCGTCAAGAAAGGCAAGGCGCGTGAAGGCTTACAGAAGTTAAGCGGTGATCGTAAAGAAGTCGCCAGAATCGCCCAAAGCTATGGTGCCGAGGTCGTAATTCTCTGCAAAGTGGAAGTGGTAACCAAGTCATATAAGATGAGTGATGTTAAAATGGGTGATATAGAAGTAACCTCCAATGATGTTACCGTCTCAGGAAAGGTTATAAATGGTGATACCGGAGAAGTTATCGCGACAGACAGCAAAACAAGGAAAGGCGAAATTAAAGTTGCTGTGGAAGATGCAGCCAAGGATCTGGCCCGGGGAATGAAGGAGGAGATCCTGGAGCGGTGGTCTTCGGAATTGACAAATGTGGCAACAGTGAAATTGGAGGTATCGGGTCTAAACTCGTATCGTGATCTTTCGCGCTTTAAAGAGCTTTTGGCTGCGAAAGTAAAGGGATTCAGGCAGCTCCACCAACGGTCCTATGCTAATGGCGAGGTTGAAGTGGACGTTGAGATTAAAGGGAATACGCAGAGCTTGGCTGATGATATGGCTGCAATTGCGCTCGGCAGCAGAAAAATAAAGATACTCAAAATAACGCAAAACAAAATAGAGGCAAAATTGCTGCCGTAATTATGTGTATATGTCCAGGAATATTAATGTCAGGGAGGCCGTAATGAAGATAAAGAAATATCGGATGTGTCTTATTGGTTTGCTTGTTTTCATTTTTCTTTCGGGTTGTGTCGTGAGTGAGAGTTACAAGACCGGCCAGGATCTGAGCAGACAGAATCGATGGGACGAAGCGATTGGCTATTTCGAGACCGCACTGAAGGAGAGTCCTGACAATCAGGAATACAAGGATGCTCTTGTTAAAGCCAAGCAAGAGGCGGCTAGAATCCACTATGAAAAAGCGAAATCTTCATTGGCTCAGTCTCAGGAGAGCATACCTGCGCTCGAGCAGATTTCAAAAGAGAGTGCCCTTGCGTACAATATGGACCCTAATAATAAGGACATCAAGAGTTTTCATGATAATCTGCGAGAAAAGATCAACTCCTTAAATGGGACAGTGAAGTCACTATACAGCCAGTCGGAAACGGACATGCAGAAAGAAGACTGGATGGCGGCGCTGGCTAAATTAAAGCAGGTCAATAAGCTTTTCCCCGGCTACGAGGATACGGGTGCGAGACTGGCCAAGATAGAGCAGGAAGGCGCCAAGCTCTTCTATCAGCAGGGCGTCACATTGAGTAAGCAGGAGGATTGGAAGATGGCGGCCCAGGCATTTAAGGCTGTCATTGATATAAATCCCAATTATTACGACGCGGAAAAACTCTATCAGGATGCGATGTCGAAAGATAACGCCGACTATTACATTGCCGCTGCTGAAAAGGCTGTGCGGGCGCAGAGCTGGGAAAAGGCCATTTCCATGTATGAAAAGGCAGTGACATATAAACCGGAAGACCAGTCGCTCGTAAGCACGCTTAATACCATGAAGCAGAAAGTCGGGCGCATCTACTTCGATGAGGCCGTAAAGCTTGCCGATCAGGGAAAGCTATATGCCGCCCTGAGAAAGGCCGAACTTGTTAAGTCCTACACACCTTCCCTCCTGGGGGACAATGCGTACAGAAGTTTCGTCAGTAAGATCTCTGTAAAGCTCATGGAAAGGGCTGAGAAATACAATGAGCGGGAGTTGTGGGGCAATGCACTGGTATGGTTCCAAAAAGTAGAGGTGATAAATCCAAATTATCAGGATCTGTTTCAGAAGATACTCGAAACTAAGGATTTTATCAATAAGCGGATCAAGAAATCTATCGCCGTTTTTGATTTTGGCAGCCCCAGCAATAACAAGGATGCAGGGAAGATCGCGGCTAATAAACTGATAACCTATCTTCACAGGAATGCAAGTGGTGACCTTCGCATCATCGAAAGGGAAAACCTGCAGTCCATCCTGAGGGAGATGCAGTTGGGGCAGACGGGCATCGTTGACGTTAAATCAGTACAGACAGCCAAGATGAGAGGTATTGACACGTTCATCATGGGGGATGTCCTCAACTACTCATCTAAAACCACAGACAGCCCGAGCGCCAGTCAGGTTAAAGTGCTTGTGGATGAAGAAGATGTACGTAATCCGGAATTCTCGGACTGGCTGATTATGCATCAGAGGCCTACAGAGGAGGATTTAAAAACGGCCCCGCCGAGGACAATCAAGAAGAAGAATTATCAATTCGTCTCTTACAGGCAAGGTGTTACCCGGATCAGCGCCATGATCGAAGTTTCTTATAAGCTTGTAGATACGGCAACAGGAGAAAACGTTTTCACAAATACAGTGTCAGGGAAAATGCTTAAGGAAGATAAGTATCAGGACGCCGTGCCTGCGGCAAATATTCCACAAAAAACCTTAGAACTCCCAACCGAGCCGGAAGTCCTTGATGATTTGACAAACGAAAAAATTTCCGAGGTGGGGAAAAGTGTCCTCAAAAATTATCAGAGCCTCGAAGTCGAATATTTCAACCAGGGCGAGCAGCAAAGACTGAAACGACGGAATAATGACCTTGCTATCGAGAGATACACAGATGCCATTTTTGATGAGAAATCAAAGGGTATCTCAACACCCATATCCCAGAAATCAGCGGAACTTATTGACGCATTGATTCAAAGCAGATAGGTTTTACTGAAAGAATGCTGAATGAAATGTGAAACTGTATTTGGAGGGAAGATATGGCGAATAGATTGATCCGCGGTTTTTGCATATTTCTTCTAATATCGATAACTGTATGCCCGTCCATATCTTTTTCTGCAGCAACCCCTCAAATCAGGATTGCCGTCTTTAATTACGGTACACTCGATCTCGAAGCCTCAGGTTACAATACTATGGTCACCAATATGCTTATGAATAGTTTAGTCAGTGACCCATCTCTGGCTTTGCTTGATCGAAAGGAACTTGAGGCTTTTTTAAGCCTCAATGACCTTCAGCAAAATGATAATGTGGAAAGCGTAGCCAATATCGGTTCGAAATTAGGCCTCAATATGATCGTTGTTGGAAGCGTGGGGAAAAAAGACACGGTCATCCTTGTTAACTCTAAAGTAATCCATATTGAGCAAAGGCGGGTCATTTTCGAGAACCAGATAAGGGCCCTCGGCGATGCAGGCCTCACGAGCGAAGTCAAGAATCTGGGTGCATTGATTATCGCTGCTATATCAAATTATGCATCGAAACAGAAGGATTGGGAGAAAACAGCCGCACAGGGACCCGTCAATGTGCAAAAGCGATCGGGCAATAAATGGGTTCGTCTTAACTGGGAAGATCCACCGGGAATGACTGCATCCGGATACGAGGTATTTCGCGGCACCGCCGAAGCCGGACCTTTCAGCAAGATTGCACAGGTGGAAACACCTGAGTATCTTGACCAGGACGTGGAAAGAGGCGTGTCCTATTATTATAAAATACGCTCCTTCAGTGCGAAGAGCCTCAAGAGTGATTTTTCATCCATTGTCTCTGCCGGAACAGCTTTGACCCCGAATCCGCCTGTTATTCTGAGAGCGGATGCTCGTGTAAAAAGCATAGAACTGACATGGTCTCCCAGTCCTGTAGCCAGCGAAGATCCATTAAAATTGAAGGGATATAAACTATACAGGTCTAAGGTGCAGCAGGGACCTTATAAAGAAGTGGCCAATCTCTCGGGCAAGGAATTGGGTATCGGTGCGGATTCCGCGACAGCCCCCGATAAACTGCTCAAAGCAACATACTTGGATAAAGGACTCGGAGATGGAGAGGAATGTCACTATAAATTGACAGCCTACAACGAGAACAACATGGAGAGTGATTTTTCCTCCGGTGTTAAAGGCGCCACAATAGCGCCTGTCGGCGCCGTCTCCGCTCAGGGAGATATGATAAGGGAGATAAGATTGTCGTGGAGTCCCATAGATTCACTCGTCATAAAGGGATATAATATTTACAGAAGTTCATCAGAAAATAAAGATTTTACCAAGATAAAAAAAGTTGATGCCTCAGAAACGGCAAGTGGAAAGATTGTCGATTATGCAGACAAGGACAGGCTGGGAGATAAGACACGTTATTATTACCGGATAACTGCCATAGACAGCCAGGATACGGAAACGTCACCATCTATGACGGTTTCGGCTGTTACGAAAGGTAAGCCACCGACTCCACAGGGACTCACGGCGCAAAATGGGCTTGTCAAGAAAATTGAACTGACATGGACTGCGAGCCCCTATGACGAAGTTGAGGGCTATAATCTTTACTGGTCTAAGGAAAAGGTGGGCAAGTACTTGCTGCTGAAGCGCATCGACGGCCGGACAATAAGTAGTTATACGCATGGCGGAGGAGGCTTCGACAAACTCGCGGATAATGGCACATATTATTACGCCATGGCGGTCTTCAACAAGGTTGATGTGGAAAGCGATCTGTCAGAGACCGTTTTTGCCACTACCAAACCGCGGCCATCTAAGCCTACAGGCTTGAAGGGGGAGGCTTTGAAGGTTAAAGAAGTGCCCCTTACGTGGCCTCCAAACCCGGAGAAGGATATTGCAGTGTATCATATCTACCGCGGCACAGGTTCCGAAGATGGATTTTCCCATATTGCAAAAGTTCAGGGCAAGACCAAATACGAGGACAAGGCACTGAAGGACGGGCATATATACAAATATAAGATACGGGCGGAAGACAAAGACGAGTTGCTTAGTGATTTTTCCGAGGCAATCAGTGTAGAGACAAAGCCCAAACCCAAGAGACCCGAGGGACTCGCGGGCGATATCGTTCAAGGGAAGGTCGAACTTACCTGGCAACGGGGGAGTGAGCCCGATATTTCCCATTACTCCGTCTATGAGAAGCGTTTCTATGGTCTTGACAGGATTAATACGGTAAAGGCAAACAGCTTTACCGAGGCTGGATTGGCAAAAGGTAAGAGCAAGACATATGTTGTGACTGCCGTCGATAACGACGATCTTGAGAGCGAACCAAGCCAGGAGATGACGATTACCGGAAGATAATCGGTGCGCACTGTCACTGTTTTATCACGAGAATGCATATCTCAATGTGAGAGACACTTGTCTTTTTTTAAGTTATGAGGAGGTATCTACAATGGCGTTACGGCAGTTAGCCCGCTTGCGGCAAGAAACAGGATTACATAGTTGTACTGTCAGGCAGAAATGGGTGATTCTTTTCACCGTCATCTTCGTCTTCGTCTCTGCATTATCCTTCGCAGGCGAAACAATGAAATATCAGGTTGTAGCCGGCAATGATGACAAGGCATATCTTGTCGATACGACAACTGGATTTGTATGGGTGCTGACCTATCGTACGCTTGCCACCGGAAGAGAACCTATTGCCATACCATATAAATTTATTAAGGTAGCACCGAAAGGTTATCCGGAATCTCTGATTGAGAATATTCAGGGAGTTTCCATGCCGCCGGGCGGGAAGCCGTAGCTATTTATATTTGAATTTATGGGGTATAATCCCAGACCTTTCAATATCTGCACCTTATTAATTACGTTTCCATGGAAATGACAAAACATAAATGTTTCAGGGTTCCCACACTTTCTGGGGTAGAAGTTTAATATTATGAAAAGCCATTCGGGGAGGCTTCAAATGAAAATAGGATTGCGAAGGTCCATATTGATCGTTCTAATTCTGCCTTTGGTGGTTATGTTTCAGAGTTGTGTGGTTGCCACAAAAGAAACTGCCATCACGCCTGTGATCAGAGATCTCTTTAAGGGTACGTACAAGGTAGACCCTTACATGGAAAAGCACAAACCCCAAACTGTTGCGGTTCTTCCCTTTGTCAACCTGGCGAAGAGCCAGAAGGGGTCTGAGGAGGTGCGCAAGGCATTTTACAATCACATGAGCTCATTGCCGTATAAAGGCATGAAACCCTATAGCGTCGATAATGCTTTAAGAAAGGCAGGGCTCAGCGATGCCGAGGCCATCGACAAGATCTCTCCCAAGGAGTTGGGCAAGATCCTCGGTGTGGATGCTGTGATCTATGGCAATATCTCAGATTTTGACAAGTTGTTTGCCGTTGTTTATTCCTCCGTCTCGGTGGGGGCGGAGATTAAGATGTATGATACCAAGACGGGGAATTTTCTCTGGAGCGGTCAGCATGTCGCCCGCATTCAGGAAGGTGGCATTTCTACTAATCCCGTCGGTATAATCGCAACGATCATTGCGACAGCCATGAATATAAGGGATATCCAATTGCTCCGCGCCTGTGATGACCTCTTCAGAGACATGGTGAAGACAATCCCCGTACCGACCATTGCCGAGGCTCTCCGGCCGCCGGTCATCAGTCTTCTCACACAGGATACGAAGAATCTGCCGAAAAAGGCGGGCGACGAAATCAAGGTGGTCATTCAGGGTACGCCCAAAATGCAGGCCTATTTTGATATCGGTGAGTTCAAAAGAAATATAGATATGCAGGAAGTTGAACCGGGGGGATACCTGGGTGTCTATAAAGTCATTCCAGGGGATAACGTGACAAAGGCCGTGATTACCGGGTATCTCAGGGATGAAGCAGGCAATACCGCTCAATGGGTTGATGCAGTAGGAACGGTAACGCTCGACACCATACCTCCTGACAAAATCAAGAACGTTAAGGCTGTTGGAAGAAATAAGGTGGTTCTTCTGGGCTGGGAAAAGTCGCAAGCCCCGGACCTGGCGGGATACCTGGTCTATCGCAGCAACACCCCTCTTTCCGGTTTTCAGCAGATTGCGAAGACGGAATTGAACGAATATCGCGATGAGAATCTCGTCAATGCGCAGAAATATTACTATCAGGTCACTGCCTTAGACTGGGCGGGTAACGAAAGTGACAAGTCCGATACCATAACCGGTATGCCTGTGGAGCCGGGACCGACGCCCGTTTCAGGCATCATTGAATCTGATACCACCTGGTACGCAGGCGCCAGTCCCTATATAATCAAGAATGCAGTGATCGTCAAAGATAAGGCCCTTCTGACAATTGAGCCGGGCACAGAAATACGCTCGCGGGGCGGCGCCCTTGTGATCGAAGGAAGACTCATTGCGCAGGGGGATGAGGAGCACATTATTATATTTGATGCGGCAGAAGGCGCCAAATCATGGGACGGTATAACTTTCAGCAACGTCAAGGAAAAGGAAAACCTGGTCAAGTTCTGCCGCATCAGGAATGCGGCAACAGCGATCACATGCCAGGCATCCTCACCGCAAATAGAAGCCTCTGAACTTATGGAAAACGGAATTGCCATAAAAATTTCGGGAGCATTTTCAAAACCGCTGGTAATGAAAAATACGATCCATAAAAACAGGGAAGCCGGGGTCTTGATTACAGACGGAGCACAGCCTAAACTGATGGAAAACAATATCCAGGATAACATGAAGGAAGGCATCTTGATTCAATCGTCTACCCCTCTTATTACTCACAACAGGATTACGCGAAATGAGGGGCATGGAATCATCGTAAAGAACTCTCATCCCGTAATTGCGGAAAACAATATAAATGACAACAAGCAATTTGATATCGCAGGCGATATGACGGGAGAAGCCGTCAATGCCCTGAACAATTGGTGGGGTTCTGCCAAGGGTCTCGAAATCCTGACGAGAATTCATGGGAAGATCAACATCAAGTCTGTTCTGAATGCAGCTTATCCTGAGGGGAAGCCGCAGGAACTGCCCATACTTTATCAGGTCCTTGGCGGGCCTATCAAGGCGGATGCTTTCCTTATCCTTTCCAACAGTCCTTACCGGGTGGCCAAGGATGTCACTATCGATGGCGGGGCAACCCTGTATATCGAACCCGGTGTGACGATCGAATACGACCAGAATACATCCATCATTACTGAAGATGGCGGTGTTGTGGCAAAGGGTACCAAGCGGCATCCAATTGTATTTACAGCTTCCGGAAATTCTCCGTCTCCCGGCTTTTATAATAATGCCGTAAGACTGATGAAACCCACAAAGGTTAACAGCGCTTTTGCATACTGTGTCGTAAAATATGCTAATACCGCTTTTGACATTTATTATGGCGCACCGGAAATCTCGTCGTGCAGCATTGCACATAATGCGCAGGGGGGCATATACACCCGTAATGACGCGTCCCCCAGAGTATTTTATAATACGTTTGCCGGTAATCTCGGAGAGGGTGCTATCAAGTGCGTAGGGATGTCGAATCCAGTCATACATAATAATAATTTTATCAACAACACGGTGGCCATCCAGACATTTTCATCCATCTATATAGATGCGAGAAACAACTGGTGGGGCAGCAGCAGGCCCGATCAAAACGTAATCTGGGGAGACCTGGAGAAAAATATCAATATTAAGCCATGGTTAGAAGCTCCTGAAAGCAAGGCATTTACAGAAAAGAATTGATGCTATTTCTTCATTGAAACGTTTGCGGCATTCTGCTATTTTACGTTCGAGTTTTGCAGGGAAGATATGTATATCAATTTAAGCAGGGTTGATTATGTAGTTTTACGGGTGAGTTTCCAAAACCAATAGCAAGGAGGATTGTATGAGATCGAAACTAATCGTCACAGTGGGTGTTATCGTAAGCATGTTGTTCCTCTATTCAGGGATCGGTTTTTGTCAGGAAAAAGTCAGCGGGTCCGATTGGACTCAGATTGTTGAACAGATGGGCGATAAAGGAAAGATTAACTGGTCGGAAGGCTATATCGAGGCTGTAGGGATCGGCGCCCCTCCCGAACGGTACATAGGAAAACCCCAGGCGCGTCCCATGGCCTTGAGGGCAGCCAAGGTAGATGCCTACCGCAATTTGCTCGAGACGACAAAGGGTGTGCGTATTGATTCCGCGACAGTCGTCAAGGATTTTACGGTGGAGAGCGATGTCATCAATGCGCAGGTCGAAGGCCTTGTAAAAGGGGCTAAGGTGGTGAATCAGGAGTACCTGTCCGATGGAACCGTGGAAGTGACTGTGAGAATGCCGATGGCGGGCGGTTTTGCACAGGTCATTATACCCAAAGCCCTTGAGAAAAAACCGGAGGCAGTCCCCCCAGCTCCCCCGGCACCGGCAGGAGATGTTTTCACTGGTATGGTGGTTGATGCTAGAGGGCTCCAGGCTAGGCCGGCTATGGCTCCCAAGGTTCTCGATGAGAATGGCAAGGAAGTCTATGGTTCCATGAATGTTGACAAAGAGTTTGCCGTTCAGCAGGGCATGAGCGGTTATGCAAGGGATCTTACGGCAGCCCAGAGTAATCCCAGAGTGACGAATAATCCGGTCAGCGTTAAAGGAGTTAAGACCGAAGGGCCGGGCCGGGCAGACATCGTGATCAGCAATGCCGATGCCGACAAAATCAGAGGCGCTGCAGACAACATGACGTTCTTGAAAAAGTGCAGGGTCATGATTGTTCTGGACTGATCTGAGCGGTGTATCGGGCTATATTCGACCGCAGTTACTACGTGAGGGTGACTGCGGTCTTTTATTATTAAGCTGTGAAGAAGTGTTTCTGTCGATGCCATTCGGAAGAAGACAGATGTCATCCGTGTCAAGCACGGAATTAAACATGCAATAGTTCATTTTTTCGTAACAGGTGATTGATCTTGGCTGCCAAAATTGTCGTTCTGCCGGAAAGTCTGTCGAGCAAGATTGCCGCGGGAGAGGTTGTCGAGAGGCCCGCATCCATTCTGAAAGAACTCCTGGAAAATGCCCTCGACGCCGGTGCTACGGACATAACCGTTGAACTTGAAAAAGGAGGGCGGGGATCGATCAAAGTCATCGACAATGGTGAGGGCATTGAGAGTGCGGAGGTCCCTCTTGCCTTTGAGCGCTTTGCGACCAGCAAGATATACCAGTTCGATGATATTTATAAGGTTAGGTCATATGGTTTTCGGGGAGAGGCCCTTCCGAGTATTGGCGCTATTTCCCGTGTTGAGATGGTCACGAGGAAAGAGTCTTCTTTATCAGGCACCAGGGCGATCGTAGAGGCAGGACGACTGGAGAGCATAACAGACACTGGATGTCCCGTCGGCACTTCTGTTTGGGTGAATCATATATTTGATCCCGTTCCCGTACGCAAGAAGTTCCTGAAGACAGAGGCGACGGAGCAGGTATATTGCATGGATGTGATTACGAGGACGGCCATTTCCCATCCGGAGGTCAGAATAAGAGTTGTGGTTCACGGGAGGGAAATTTTGAATGTACCGGCGGCCGGAGATATTTCCGAGAGGGTCTCTCTTGTCTTGGGAAAGGATTTCATTGACCACATGTTGCCTGTTAAAGGCGCCAGGGGCAGCATGACCATTGAGGGATTAGCCTCTAAACCCGATTTCAGCAGATCAAGTGCGAAACAATTGTACTATTTTGTGAACAAGAGATTTATCAGGGATTATCTTTTGAACCATGCCGTAATGACGGCCTACAGACGCTTGATTGAGGCGAAAAAGTATCCCGCGGCAATCTTGTTTATCGATCTGCCTCCCGGGGATGTAGACGTTAATGTCCATCCTGCGAAGATGGAGGTTCGTTTCAGAAACCCGAGGGAAATTTATGATATTGTTGCTGAGACCCTCGTCCATGCCCTTGCCAATATCGCGCCTGTCTCATCAGGGGCGAAGGGTAGGACGATGCCCGAGGGCTATGGCGAGAGGGTTCGAGAGGCGTTGAAGCGATACACTGTGACATCGGGAAGCGGGAAGCTTTTTTTCAACAAAACTGTCACAGATTACCCCAAGCCCGGCCCTGCTAAGGAGCAGATTAGGGAAAAAGAACAATCACAGATATCTCCGGAGGAAATCCGCGTTGAACAGGAAACTGCAGGAAAAGGGCTAAAATTTACTGACCTTGAATATATTGGACAGTTTGCGGGTACGTACCTCGTTTTCTCTTCGTCTGACGGTCTCACCCTCGTAGATCAGCATGCGGCTCATGAGAGGGTTCTTTTTGATAAACTCAAGATGGAAACGGCCCTGCGCGGTGAGAAGATAATGAGCCAGAGGCTCCTGATTCCGGAGGTCGCGAGCCTTTCCCCTGGAGAGTTCGCCATAATTACAGAATCTATGAAAATTCTTGAAGACATGGGAATAGAGGTTGAACCTTTCGGGGAAAAGACGGTAATTCTGAAATCCGTGCCTGCTATGCTGTCTCATGTTGAACCTAAGGAATTGTTTTTTGAGATCCTCGAGGAGTTATCAAATGCGGAACGGCCCCTGGGCTTGGAAGAGCGGCAGGAAAAGATTTTTGCCCTGTTAGCCTGCAAAGGGGCGGTCAAGGCGAATCAGAAACTTTCGGAAGCTGAGGTGATGCGGCTTTGCAGGGATTTGGATGCTACACAGTTTTCGTCCACTTGTCCCCATGGAAGACCTGTTTATATCTCGTTTAACCTGAGGGATATAGAAAGGATGTTTAAACGAAAATAAATGCATGTGCGCGAATGTTAAGAAACCCCGCCTGATCGTTATCCTTGGTCCTACGGCTGTCGGCAAAACCGCTGCAGCTATTTCGCTCGCTCGTGAGTCAGGCGGCGAGATAATCAGTGCCGATTCGATGCAGGTCTATAGGCTCTTGGATATAGGCACTGCGAAGCCCACTCTTGAAGAACAGTCTCTGGTGAAACACCACCTCATTGATGTCGTCAATCCCGATGAACAGTTCAACGCGGCCATGTTTATCAGGCTGGGCGAAGGGACTATCGGGAAACTCAATGATACAGGAAAGCCCATCTTTGTAGTCGGCGGGACCGGCCTTTATATAAAAGCACTCCTGGGCGGACTTTTTGAAGGGCCCGATGCTGATGAGGATCTGAGAAAGTTATACAGGCAGGAGCTCAAACAGTTCGGTAAGACATATCTATATGAGAAGTTGAAAGAAAGAGATGAACAGGCCGCTGCCCAGATTGATAGAAATGACATTCCCCGGATCATCCGCGCCCTGGAGGTTCTGGAGCTATGTGGTCTTTCGATCGTCGAGAAACAAAATGCCCATCACTTCGGCGACAACCTTTATGACTTCATCAAGATAGGACTCACGGTGGAGCGCACGGAACTTTATAGGAGAGTAGACCAAAGAACGGAGAAAATGATGGAGGGCGGACTCGTTGATGAAGTGGAGAGGCTTCTCTCTATGGGTTACCATGAGAACCTGAAGCCTATGCAGGCGCTGGGATATAAACACATTACCAGGCTGATAAAGGGGTCATGCAATCTCGCAGATGCCATAAGGATGATTAAACGTGACACACGACATTTTGCCAAAAGGCAGATGACCTGGTTTGGTGCTGATAGAGAAACTGAATGGTTCGCTCCATCCGATCTTGACGCCATGAGGCGAAGAATCGACCATTTTCTGTCTCCATGAGCATCTTTGCATACGGGATATTGCAAGTTTTGGTTTCCTTTTGTATTTTAGGCGGATTCCGTTAAATATCTTGACTTCGATATGGTATGAATATAATTAATTGCGTGATTTCTTAGATGTTGAGAGTTTGGAAGTGTGAGTTGCGAAAATGGCTAATGTTAAACTGGGAATAGCTTGATCCCGGGGAGTTACATTAAACACTTTTTTGATGAA
>PLLV01000069.1 GCA_003142295.1 Syntrophaceae bacterium | reverse complement strand
CCCCCGCATGATGGGATAGACGAAACTCAATTCGGCGCCACGGTAAGAAATGGCAACGAAATAAAAATAGACGACATGTATCACGATGGACGCAGCCAGGTACGGCCAGCTTGCGGGAGCGGGGGCCGGGACAAACGGAAGGAAGCATGCAGTCACCAATCCCGCGCCGACAACAATCAAAAGGGTATTTAGCATCTTATCCGAGCCGCCACGGATAAGAGCGTTCCATGTGGCATGCAGGAGCGCTCCGAGCAGAATAGCCGCCATGACGCCTACGGACAAGAGGACACCTCCATCCTTATATATTGGTAGTTTATCGAACCGCTATCGCCAACCGTGAAATTTTCCATCAGCAAAATCATTCCGTGAAAGAACATCCTTCGGAAACGGTCTTCTCCGATTTCCGGGAGTCCTTTCGACGAAGAACGTATATCAGCCACAGGAACAAGACCCATGCGGGGGCGATGACCAGGGATGGGCGCATGTCCGGGATAAAGGCCATAAGAACCATCGTCATGATGAGAAAGGCTGCCGCAAAGTAAATGCTGTATGGATAAAGCGGCGTCGGAAAAGATCGGCAAGAAGAATAAATTTCTATTCAAACACAAAACTGAGTCCGTAAAAGGATTTGGAGTTTCAGCAATTACGTGGGTGTCCCCTCTTAATCAGTAGATATCAAAACATCTAGTCGCCACACTGTCCGAATACTACAAAAAGAGCCTCAGAAAACGTATATTACTAGATATACGCATACGCATTTGTATCAAGAAAATACCGCCCATTCGCCTGCGAGAAGCAGAGTGAGCTTCTGACAAAAAAGTGGAACGGTACCTAAAGCAGCGGTATCTTCTTCGGGGTCCCCGAGAAGGAGTACAATGTCGCCACGGCTTCGGTAAAGTAAAAGGTCACAAATGTTTCGTCATCTGCCCCTTTCGGATAGATCTTGAGAAGCATGGCGGACTCTTTGAATGCCTGGGCCTTTGCGTCACGCGTATCGTCAAACGCGATCCGGCCTCTTATCCTCAGCCATGTCGAGTCGTTTCCCATGTCCGAAATCTCGATTTCAGGATTCTGAGACAACTGCCTGTATACGTCTTTGGTTTTGTTGGTGCAGAAATACAACGCGCCATTTCTCTTCATAATGAAACCGAAGGGGCGAACCCTTGCCTTCGTGCCGTCAACAGTGGCAATGTGAAAAACAGGATTAGCCTTCAGATACTCAAGAGCGGTAGCCATATGAACCTCCCAGAATGCAGTATTTTTGTTGGTGTGCTCGCAATGTAACTATTATAAACACCCTCATGAAATGGTCAATACATAAAATTGCCATAGGTACGGTGGAGGGCAATATTTGGTATTTGTTTCAAGAAGAGACCCCTCATCCGCCTGCGAGAAGTGTGGAAAGATTCTATGAACGCGATTATCACACATCATGTTACATGTTTGCTATCTCTTCCAAGAGCTTTATGCGCCGCGGCAACCGTGCTTGGCTTGCGCGATCGGGTAGCAATTGTCCTGGAATCGCATCAAGAAAATTCTTATCAGCCAAGAATCTTCGAAACGTTGTGGAAAGAAAAGTTTTCAATTCATCAGAGGAACTTTTTATTTCATCAACGATTTCGCGACGTCCATCCAGAACGGTTATAATGTCTTCCATGTCGTGACTGGCCATATAATCTCCCTTGCCGCGCCCCTTAAAGGCTTCGATTTTTGTTGCAAGAAAATAAGGGGGAGTAACAAGTTTTATTGTAAGTTTTTTTTCGAGCTCCACATATTTTGCATTTTCGATGGCAGGCAGATACCAACGGTTGGAGAATCAGAGAATATCCTCTTGAGTCGGCATGACATCAACTTCAATACCATTGATTAGCCAGCGACACGACGGTGCATCTTCACTCATATCATTTCTAAAACCCTTGCTTCGAAGATCTGCCTCAAGCCTGTAGTATTCCGTCCTTGTAGCAATATCAATAATAACATCCACATCCTTTGTTACTCGGACTTGCGGCATCGCAGGGTCCGTGATGAATAAACCTGTGGCGCAACCACCGACGAAAACGACTTTTCCCCTAAGATTACCAAGGCGCTTGGCCACAGTAGCGATCATTTGGATATTCAAATCTCTGGTATTGATCATGGTGATTCCAAGCGTGCTTTGAGTTCTCTGATGGCGATTCCTCTTTCACGGGTTCTTCCATCGCGGATTGCATCGACTAAGGCCAATAATTCATAAAGCTTTTTATCTTTTAAAGCAGCCTTCGGAACGGACTTATAAAGGGGCGAAAATTCATATCCCCGGACACTGCCTTCCGGATCAGGCCATACGGGAGGAGGTTCCGTCGTTTGAGAAATCAAGTCTTTGAGGGGAGGAGCTGCATATGAGGTAGGAATGCCTCTGGTAAGGCTACCATGATCAGGTGGGAAAGCGTATTTAATACCGTGAACGAGAAATTCTTCAAACGACTTTTTCAGAAGGTGCCCCTTCTGCGAGCCCATTAAATGCGCTGCAACCGCACGCCTTATACCTGCATGGACCTCGGACGTGCTCATATACAAATCACGGGCCAGGGATGCATAAGACCACTGGGCTTTCCCGAGTGAGACAAGTTTCAGGAGAATAAATATATCTTGGGGTTTAAGAATCATGG
>PLLV01000061.1 GCA_003142295.1 Syntrophaceae bacterium | reverse complement strand
GAATATTAACCGGACGCATTTGATGTGAGATGAAGAATTCAGAAATCGCCAGGGTGTTTCATGATATGGCCGACCTTCTCGAACTGAAAGGGGAAAACGTATTTAAGATACGGGCCTACAGGCGGGCCGCCCAGGTTATCGAACACCTCCCCAAAGAGATGGCGGTCATGCTGGAACAAGGAGAGGACTTTCAGAAAATACCCGGTGTGGGCGACGCAATAGCAAAGAAAAGCACCGAACTGATAAAAACGGGAAAGCTCGAAGCCTACGAAAGCCTCAAGGACGAATTTCCCGAAGGCATAACGCGGCTTTTGGAGATTCCCGGTATCGGGCCAAAGACGGCACACCTTCTTTCGTCGGAACTGAAGATAACATCGGCCGAACAACTGGAAGAGGCGATACAGGAGGGAAGGGTCGCCGATCTCTTCCGGATGGGGGACAAGACCGCGCAGAACCTGCTCCACAAGATAGAGGCCATGCGCCGCAAGGATCAGCGCGTCCCGATCGGTCAAGCACTGCCCATCGTTGAAGACATCTTAAATAGTCTCAGCAGCCTTCCGGGAGTGAAAAACATGATCTCTGCGGGGAGCCTCCGGCGTTTTCGGGAAACCGTCGGAGATATCGATATTATGGGAACCGCCGACAATCCGGAGAAGGTTATCAATGAATTTGTCGCTCTCCCTGTTGTAAAGGAAGTCCTGGCCAAAGGGCCGACCAAGGCGAGCGTTATCCTCTCACCGGGTCTCCAGGCGGATTTAAGGATGGTGGAGCATGACTCCTTCGGATCACTTCTTCAATATTTCACAGGCAGCAAGGAGCACAATATCGCCCTGCGAACGAAGTATCAGAAGAAGGGACTCAAACTCAGCGAATACGGAATCACGGATGTCGCCCATGACAAGCTGGAAAAATTTGCCACGGAAGAGGCCTTCTACAAGCGCCTGGGAATGCAATATATTCCCCCGGAAATCAGGGAGGACCAGGGAGAAATCGAATTGTCGGAAGAAAACGCAATTCCCCGTTTCGTCGATCTCCGGGACATAAAGGGCGACTTTCATGTGCACTCAGACTGGAGCGACGGCAATAATACCATCGAAGAGATGGCCCTGGCTGCGAAGGATACGGGCTACAAGTACATAGCCATCACCGATCATTCCAAAGGACTCGGCATAGCGCACGGCTTGACGGAAGAACGTCTGAAAGAGCAGGTTCGGGAAATTAGCCGGCTCAATCAGAAATTCAAGGGCTTTCATATTCTCTCCGGCATGGAGGTCGATATAAGAGCGGACGGTTCTATCGATATGCCCGACCACATGTTAGCGGAGCTTGATTGCGTCGTCGGCGCCGTTCACTCATCTTTCAATCAGAGCGAGGAGCGCGTCACCCGGCGCATTATAAAGGCGATTGAAAACCCTCACATTGATATCATTGCGCACCCGACGAGCCGCCTCATCGGAGAGCGGGAGCCGACAGCCGTCGATATGGAAGCCGTTTTCAATGCAGCATTCAAACACAAGAAGGCCCTGGAGATCAACGCCATGCCGAGCCGCCTCGACCTCAAGGACATCTACATCCACCGCGCCCGGGAGCTGGGCGTCATGCTCGCTATCGGGACAGATTCCCACATCGCGGGCCAGTTGAAACTGATGCGCTTCGGTATCGGTATCGCCCGCCGCGGCTGGTGCGAGCCCAAGCATATACTCAACTGCCTCTCTCTCGAAAAAGTTCTGGCTTTCTTCAAAAGGTGAGGCGGAGAAATTGACTATGTTTTTTCCTCTAAAAAGCGTTTGCAAATATAGCGTCAGATTCTTCTCATTGACTTACCATTTACAGTTCCCTTATACTTGACAACAAGCTTTACGGGAGACAACTATAAACGCGATTTTCCCGGAGAAAAAACGTCAGCCCAAGATTTCTCGCGGAGTTTATCCTGAGTATACGCGAAGGACTCGAAATAACAGTGGGCAGACACAAACGATAATGTCATGATTTCAAGGCGTGAGTTTTTAACAAACTGTGCCAGGCTTGCCCCCATACTTGGCGGCGCGGGCATCATTCTGTCCGATCCTCTCTGGCAGGGGTTTTTGTCAGGTGGCATCTCTGGCCTTGCCCTCGCAGGCAATTCCATAGATGAGATGGTGCAGTCGGCCCCCAGGGCGCGTTACTGGACTTCCCTTCACAAAGACAACGCAGTGAGATGTTTCCTATGCCCCCACAACTGTATCATCGGTGATGGCGAGCGGGGCAAATGCCGCACACGCGTGAATGTTAAGGGAGGGCTGCGGAGCCTCGTTTATGGCCGGCCGGTGAGCATACATGTCGATCCGATAGAGAAGAAACCCTTTTATCACTTTCTGCCGGGGGCCGAGGCGTATTCCCTGGCTACCGCCGGATGCCCGCTTCAGTGCAAGTGCTGTCAAAACTGGGAAATTTCGCAGGCCCGTCCGGAGGATTATCAGAGTTCTTATACTCCACCGGCAAAGATCGTCAGATCCGCGTCTGACAGCAAGGCTCGCGTAATAGCCTTTACCTATAATGAGCCAACGGTCTTTGCCGAATACATGATAGACATCGCCCGGGATGCAAAGAAACAAGGTCTCCGTTCCGTCTTGATAAGCTGTGGCTTCGTAAATGAGGCGCCTCTTGCAGAAATGTGCAGGGTTCTCGACGCCATCAAGATAGACCTGAAAGGCTACAGCGAAGATTTTTATCGCACCGTGTGCGGCGCGGAACTGAAACCTATACTCAAGGGCATCAAACAGATAGCCAAGAGCCGCACCCACCTGGAAATCGTTAACCTCGTGGTCCCCACTTTAAACGATTCCGACAAAATGCTCCTCGAGCTGATAGACTGGGTATTGGGAGAAGTCGGCCCCGATGTCCCCCTTCACTTCTCCCGTTTCCATCCCGCCTACCAGATGCTCAATCTCCCTCCCACACCTGTAGCCACTCTGGAGCGGGCCCGTGACATGGCCATAAGCAGAGGCATTCACTATCCCTATGTGGGGAATGTGCCGAGTCATCCGGGGGATAACACCTATTGCCCGAGCTGCAAGAAAGTCCTGATACAAAGGCAGGGTTTTTTTATCACAGAGATGAATATAAAGAATGGACGCTGCAAATTCTGCAGCCGGAAAATCGCCGGCGTTTGGGTATAGAAAGAGGTCATCAAAAAATGAAAGTGCTGAGATGGTGTGCTATACTGTTCGTGATTGGTCTTGGTTTTGCTGTCGCGTGTCAGGCAAATAAAGCGCCGGACGCTGACGTTCGTGAACCTGCAGTGGCGGGAAAGTTCTACCCGGAATCCACATCCAAACTGAAGCTCGCCATTGAAAAATTCCTTCAGGACGCGGTACCGGCCAAGACCAAAGATGCTGTAGCCATTATCGTACCCCATGCGGGCTATATCTATTCCGGCCAGATATGCGCCGACGCGTTCAGGCAGGTTAAGGACAAACGCTATGACGTTATCGTCATCTTGGGCACAAATCACACAAACCCGGGGTTTGAAAAAATTTCTCTCCATCCGGGCACAGGATTCCGCACACCGCTCGGCATCGCCCCGATTGAAAGAGAAGTCGTCTCCCAACTGGTAGCGGCAGATCCCGGCGATTGTGTGTTAGATAAATCACTCCATGCGCGTGAACACTCCGTTGAAGTGATAGTGCCGTTCGTCCAGGTAATCTTTCCTGAGGCAAAGATTGTTCCTGTTGTCGTTGGCTCTCCCGATCCCGGCATGTGCACGCGCTTCGGCCAGGCCTTAGCAACGGTGTTGAAGAACAAGCGCGCATTGATTGTCGCCAGTTCCGACCTTTCGCATTATCCGGCGGCGGAGGATGCAGCCGCAGTGGACAGGGAAACCCTCAAGGCGATTACAAAGCTTGACCCTGCCTTATTTCACTCAGTCATTCAATCACAGATGAATAGGCGCGTCCCCAAGCTCTATACGTGCGCCTGCGGAGAGGCGCCCGTCATGGCAGCGATGGCAGCGGCGGGATCTTTGGGCGCAACGCATGGGGTAGTAGTCAGCTACGCCAACTCTGGAGATGTTTCCATAGGTGATCCGTCGGAGGTTGTCGGCTACGGTGCTGTTGTCCTGACCAAAAACGGTACCGAGAAGAACATAAGCAAGACAGATAACCCCTCGCCTGCCCCTGTTTCCGGCTTGCTTGATCCCTCCGACAAAAAGGCCCTGCTTGGTTTTGCCAGGGAGACCATATCCAGAATGTTATCGACCGATACGGTTCCCCTGGCCAGGGGCTTTAGTGCGAATCTCCAACAGCCACGGGGCGTTTTTGTTACTCTCAAGAAAAAGAATGAGCTCCGCGGTTGCGTCGGCCGGATAATAGGAGATGAATCGCTCTGCAAGCTTGTGGGCGCCATGGCTTGGCAGGCAGCATTTAATGACGGACGGTTCAGCCCGGTGACTGCCGATGAGATCCGTGAAATCGAAATCGAAATATCGGTACTGACGCCCTTGAGAGAGGTGTCCGGCGCCGCGGACATCATTGTCGGGCGGGACGGCGTTGTGCTCGTCAAAGAGGGACATTCGGCGGTCTTCCTTCCCCAGGTGGCCACAGAACAGAAATGGACCCGTGAAGAAATGCTGGATAACCTAAGCGTAAAAGCGGGTCTCCCGCCGGGAAGCTGGAAGCAGGGCGCGCAATTGTCAACCTTCCAGGCAGTGGTGTTCAGCGAGGCAGACTTCAAATAATCTCCATGATCATCTCACTTTTTTCCATTGGGCTTATATCCATTCTGGGACAGGTCGTACTGCTTAGGGAATTAAACGTCTCCTTCTACGGAGTCGAGCTGATTTACCTCTTAGCCCTCGGCATCTGGCTCTTCTTTACTGCCATAGGGGCGCTTGTCGGCCGCCGCACTCATTTTCCATCAGATAAAGCCCTGGCGCTGCTTTTTATTGTCTTCGGAATCACTCTTCCCCTGGATATCGTATTCATCCGCTCCAGCCGTCTTCTCTTCGGAGGCGTACCCGGTGCATACCTCACCTTTCTCCAGCAATTTACGATTGCAGTCATTTCACTCATGCCTGCGGGACTACTATCCGGTATTTTATTCCAGTTCACTGCAAAGTTATACGTCTCAAAGGGGAGAACAGTGGCTATTGCCTACGCCATCGAAAGTCTTGGCGGCTTGGTCGGCGGCCTGGCTGCAACCGTCTTCCTCAAATGGGGAATACAGAACTTTGCCATAGCCTTTGCATGTGCCTTTGCCTCAGTCATCACCCCCCTTATCTTTTTAAGACGACGGAGGCTATCCCCATTGCGATGGATGGCAGCAGTCTTGGCATGTATCCTTCTATTGCTCATCTGGAAGGCATCTCCCATCGATCATTTAATGGTTGCCTGGAACCATCCGAATTTACTCGAGAGCAAAGATTCTCCATATGGCAGAATCACAGCGGCCCAATCGTATGGGCAAATCTCCGTTTTCGAAAATGACGCCCTTGCGTTTGATACTGAAGGAACAGAAGCTGAATACTTCTGCCATCTCTCGGCCCTCCAGCATGCGAATCCTGAGCAAGTCTTGATCTTAGGAGGAGGGATTGAAGGGATTATAAGAGAGATGGAGCAATACGCGCCGAGAAGAATCGATTACGTCGAACTGAATCCCGTCATGCTTGAGCTGGTTACACGGCATCTTCCCGATGACATTCAGAAATCACTCAGGGAACCGAATGTCCGTATTACCCTTGCCGATCCACGCCGTTTTCTCAAGGATAGCGGCCGATACGATCTCATACTGGTCGGTATGCCGGAACCAACGTCAGGCCAGGCAAACCGTTTTTATACAAAGGAGTTTTTCGAACTGTGCGCAGCAAAACTGAATCCCGGGGGTATACTCGCCTTCCGGCTCCGGTCGGCTGAAAACCTCTGGACATTGCCCTTGACGCGGCGCACGGTGAGCATCTATCGCGCCCTCGAAACTGTTTTTCCTGAGATATTGTTTCTTCCGGGACAAACGAATGTTGTCACCGCCTCCCGCGAACCATTGCCGCGCACGCCGGAAATCATGTCCAGGCGTCTACAGGATCGGAAAATAGCGGCGCGCTTGATTTCACCGAATTACATCAGATACCTCTTTACGAACGACAGGTATTTTGAAATCAGAAATTTACTGATGTCAGAAACTGCACCCGCAAACACCGATGGCAGACCCGTCTGCTACCAGTATGCCTTCACGATCTGGTTGTCAAAGTTCTTCCCCGGCATTGCCCTTATTGATTTTTCTTCAATTCCGGACAAAGCTGCTGCAAGGCCTGCCCTGCCGCTCTTGTTGTGGATCAGCCTGCCTCTTCTATTTCTGCTCTCCCGCTTCCTGCCTGCCTGCCGCCGTGTCTTGCTGGTCGCTGCCGCAGGCTTTCTCGGCATGGTTCTGGAAACAATCCTCATTCTCTATTACCAGGTAAAATACGGGGTCCTCTATCAGGATATTGGGCTGTTGCTCATGAGCTTCATGGCGGGGCTTGCTCTGGGTGCAATGAGCATCGATAGGTTGATGGCCAGGTTTGCCCATCGGCAAAGATTGATCAGATGGTATGGCATTGCGCTCCTCGTCGGATTTTGCTCCCTGTGCGTGGTTACAGCAACTCGCATAGCGATGAGCGCCGCAACGGGTTTGGTACATACTTCAGGACTCCTTATGACAGCGGGATTTCTTGTTGCCGGTATTTTTGCATACGCGAGCCTTTACGAAATAGAAGACCAACGAATGGTAATCTCTCCCCTCTATGCGGCGGACCTGCTTGGTGGATCCGTTGGCTCTCTTCTTGGCAGCCTTATTTTAATTCCGGTACTGGGTCTCGATGTCACAACACGGGGGATGCTTCTACTTGCCGCTTTTTCTCTTCTCCTCGTCTGATGTTAATCGTTTGACACATGGAATCTATTTTCCTATAATCACAGTGAAAGATTTTCATTACAGGAGGAGGAAAAGCTCGATGGCACAGATTACGGGCGGGCAGCTGGCAGCGAAGACACTGAAGCAGATAGGTGTTACAACCATATTCACCCTTTCCGGCGGCCACATTATGGATATCTATAATGGCTTTGTGGATGAGGGAATCAGGGTCATCGACGTGAGGCATGAACAGACGGCAGCCCATGCCGCTGAGGCATGGACCAGGCTTACGGGAGTTCCCGGAGTGGCTGTAGTGACGGCCGGTCCAGGCGTGACCGATGCGATAACCGGTATAGCCAATGCCTTCCGGAACCAGGTGCCCATGCTCGTCATCGGCGGGCAGGCCCCGCGGAAGCAGCTTCTGAAGGGCGGTTTACAGGAGTTGGACCATGTTGCGCTCACGAAGCCCATAACCAAGCTTTCCATCTCTATTTCCGATACGGAACGTATTCCCGAGTTGATCGCCACTGCCTTGAGAGAGGCGTATAACGGCCGTCCGGGACCGTCCTTTGTCGAAATCCCCATAGACGTGCTGGATAACGCTATAGATTTGGATACGGTCACCTTCCCTTCCTACATACGTTCGCATGGACGTCAATACGGCGACCCCGCTCTCATCAAACAGGCGGCAGAGCTGCTGGAAAAGGCCGAGCGGCCGGCCATCATCGCGGGCACGCAGGTATGGTACTGCCGCGCCGATGACGAGCTTTCCGCATTTGTAGACAAGGCCTGCATCCCTACGTATCTCAACGGCGCTGCGAGGGGGTGTCTTTCCGGAGATTGTCCCTCTTTTATGGTCCGCTCGCGAAGACACGCCCTTTCCAAGGCCGACGTGGTCATGGTTATCGGCACGCCTTTTGATTTCAGACTGGCATACGGCAACCGCATCGCGAGAGATGCAAAGATAATTCAAGTCGATTTAGACTACAGCGAATTAGGGCACAACCGGGAAATATCAATCGGCATTCAGGGCGATATAAAGGCGGTGCTCACCCAGCTTACCGAGGCGTTCACGACTTCTCGGCAGAGCAAGGGATGGCTCGATGAACTGTGTCAGCTCGAAAAGAAATTGCTCGATAAAGACAGACCATGCCTTGAATCCGATGCCGTGCCCATCCATCCCCTGCGCCTCGCTAATGAGATTAAGGCATTCATGCTGGAAGACACCATCTTTATTGCCGATGGCGGGGATGTAGTAACAATGTCCGCGAGCGTCGTCACACCTTGCATACCGGGGCGCTGGCTCGATCCCGGCCCCTTAGGCACCCTCGGTGTGGGGACGCCGTTTGCCATTGCCGCCAAAGCGGCCATGCCTGATACGGAGGTTATTGTCCTCTTCGGTGACGGGGCCTTCGGACTGACTGGCTTTGACTATGATACGCTCATACGCTTCAATATGCCGGTAATCGGCATTGTGGCAAACAACGCCGCGTGGAATCAGGTTCGCTACGGACAGATGGAAAGATACGGCCAGGCGCGTGGCGAAGTGGCGAATATACTCAGCCCCCTCCGCTATGACCGCGTGGTCGAGGCCATGGGCGGGTACGGCGAGCATGTCACCGAACCCGCACAGATCCGCCCTGCCCTGGAGCGGGCCCGCAGGTCCGGAAAGCCATCTTTGATAAATGTCATGGTGGACCCCAATGTATTCAGTTCAGGAACGATGACACAATCCATGTTCAAATAACAAAAAAGAAAATATTGGGAGAGGTATGCAGCAAAGGATTAGGATGAACCAGCCTCGAAGAAAAGAGAAAGAGATAGTTATGCTTGTCTTCATTCTCTTTGCTTTGACGCTTTATCTCTCGGCCACGGCAGCTGCTGAGATTTACAAATGGGTGGATGACAAAGGAGAAATGCACATCTCGGACTCGCCGCCGCCTGCTAAATTGCCCGGAGAAATGAAAGTTTACAAAGACAGACAGGAGGACAGCCTTGATACGGCGCCAGTCAGAAAAAAAGAAGAGTCAAGACCAGCCCTCGAAAGAAAGAAGAAAGCGGACGTAGTGCTTTATACGACCAGCTGGTGCCCATATTGCCGCAAGGCGCGCGATTACCTCCGGTCACGGGGAATTGATTTCATCGAGTATGACGTAGAGAAGGATAAGGAAGCGGCAATCCGCAAAAAACAGCTGGACAATAGAGGTGGCGTCCCCTTCGCCATTATCAACGGCCGCTCCGTCCGCGGGTTTTCCGCATCAGCATATGAAAGCGCGCTCACGCAATAAATTGGAATCAGTTTTGAACCTCAACCGCCCATTTATTGTATCGCAGAAGGAGCAGCAAGCCGGGAAGGGCCAGTGCCGTACAGATGACAAAGAACATCACCCAGCCAACGGCGTCGGCGAGATATCCTGTCGGCGCCCCCGTTACGTTACGGCCCACGGCCATAAGACTGCTAAGTAAGGCATACTGGGTCGCAGTAAACTTCCTATTGCACAAGCCCATGAGGAATGCCGTATATGCCGCCGTCCCCATGCCGCCGCAGAAATTCTCAATCCCGATAACCACGGCCAGTGCCCAGATCTCGCGTCCCGTAAATTCGAGCAGAATAAAAGCCAGGATAGATACGCCCTGCAGCACCCCAAAAACAAAGAGGGATCTCTTCAAAGGCCACCTGGACATGATGGCGCCTCCCATGAGGGCGCCCACGATCGTCGCCGCCATACCGAAGCCCTTGTAAATGGTTCCCAGCTCTGTTCGCGAAAAGCCCACGTACTTCAGGATATACGGCGTCGTCATCTGGGCTGCGGCAATATCCCCGAGCTTGTAAAGGATGATAAAAAGGAGAATCTCCAGAGAGCCGGGCCTTCTGAAGAATTCTATGAAGGGGGAGACGGCTGCTTCATAGAGATTTTTCGGAGGTTCGACCCTCTCGCCCGTCAAAGTAGTCTTGAGAGGCTCGGGAGCGACAAGCGTGGCAATGCAGCCGATAACCATGAAAAGACCCATGATACAATAAACCATTTGCCAGGACACGTAATCAGAGAGTATTAGGGCAAGAGCGCCGCCCACCAGAATGGCAATCCTGTAGCCCATGATCCATACGCCGACCCCTGCCCCCCGCTCTTCAGGCTTCAGATACTCCGTCCGGTACGCATCGAGGACGATGTCCTGGCTCGCGCTGAAAAAGGCAAGACTAAGCGCTACGGCCGCTACAAGCAGGGGCATGGAAGCAGGGTTGAAAAACCCCAGTGCGGAAATCGTGAAGATGAGCGCAAGTTGCGTGATGAGCATCCAGCCCCGCCTCCTCCCCAGGAAGGGCGGTACGAATCTGTCCATCAGCGGCGACCACAGGAACTTGAAGGCGTAAGGCAACCCTACGAGAGAATACAATCCGATGGTTTTTATATCCACTCCCTCCGCCACCATCCAGGCGGAAAGAGTGGAACTCGTGAGCGCGAGAGGCATGCCGGAGGAGAACCCGAGGACCAACATGAGGAGCATTTTTCCGTTTAGGTAAACCTTGAACCAGTTGAAAGGGTTTTGCTCCATCGTTCAATCACTGATAAGTGTCAAAGGAATTACTTTTTCCAGGCCGCCTCAACCAGAGCTCGAAAGATATTCTGCTGCGGTTCTTCATCCTGCATCTGTTCCGGATGCCACTGGACCCCCAAGATGAATCTGCCGGAGAGGGCCCAGGGCGAGTCTTCCGAGGGCTCGATCGCTTCGATAACACCGTCCTGTGACCAGGCGGAGGCACAAATATCTGCGCCGATCTTCTGAGGATGGACAGCCTGATGGTGACTGGAATTTGTCATGAGCACGCCGCCCGCGGGCATATTCACGGCCCGGGCAGCGAGGCTGCTCTTCTCAAGGCGCACGGAATGGCGGAAATTCGGGTCTTCATCACCCCTCTCCTTCCTTGAGTGCGGAATGTGGGAGCTACCCGCGGGTACATCCCATTCTGTTCTGATATCCTGTATCAGCGCGCCCCCCTGCGCTATACTGAGGAGCTGATGGCCGCCGCAGATACCGAGGATCGGCAAGGCAGTTTTATGCAGTGCCCATTTCGCCATCTCCAGGTCAAAACGGTCACGGCGTTTCGGCATCAGTTCATCTTCCGGCTGCGTATGCCCCCCGAAGTGATCCGGCCAGTAGTCATCGCCTCCGATGAGGACTATACCGTCAATAATAGGCATGAGAGCGTGTATCGTAGTGAAATCTTCACAGGGCGGGAGGCAAAGCGGCACGCCGCCGGCGCCTGCCACGGCATCCACGTAGCTGATGGGAACCAGAAGCCCGTATTTTTCATATTTGTCTATGAGATCCATAGACATGTTGAGCCCGATTATTGGACGCCTGATCATGCGGTTTCTCTCTTCCTCTGCATCAAGAAATGTTCCATCAATGCCGCGCCACTATAAGGGAAATGGACATGTGTGTCAACTGCCCTATATTTGTCTCAATGACGCTTTCCCTTTGACATATAACCAGCTTTCCCATATATTTACTCAAAGAAAGCATATTTCGTAACCAAAAATCAAGAAAGGTGAGGAGCTTCTTATGAAAGTAAGCATTGACAAGGATCTTTGTACAGGATGCGGATTATGTGCCGATACTGCCCCGGACGTTTTCGAGCTGGTGGACGATATGGCCTCTGTAAAGGTGGCAACAGTAAAGAAGTCGCTATATGATGCCGTGAGGGAAGCGGCGGATGATTGTCCGACGGAAGCAATTACCATAGAGGAGTAGGAAGTCATGGTGCATTACGTAGAATTAGGACTGGTAAATACCAGAGATTTGTTCGAAAAAGCCATGCGCGGCGGCTATGCCATACCTGCATTTAACTTCAACAATTTAGAGCAATTGCAGGCTATAGTAGCTGCCAGCGTCGAAACGAAATCACCGGTTATTCTGCAGGTCTCAAAAGGCGCCCGTCAATATGCAAATCAGACCCTGTTGCAATACATGGCCAAAGGAGCAGTAGAAGTGGCGAGGGAGATGGGTTATGCAATCCCCATAGCCCTCCATCTGGATCACGGCGATTCCTTTGACCTCGCGAAATCCTGCATTGAAACCGGCTTCTCCTCGGTTATGATCGACGGGTCCCATCTGCCTTACGAAGGGAATATAATACTTACCACACAGGTTGTTGAAATGTCCCACAGTTACAATGTAACGGTTGAAGGGGAATTAGGTGTGCTCGCAGGTATTGAAGACGCGGTTTCATCAGAGCAGAGCCATTATACCAAACCAGAAGAAGTGGAAGACTTTGTGAAGCGCACGCGTGTCGATTCTCTGGCAATATCCATCGGAACCTCCCACGGCGCATTCAAATTCAAGGTCAAACCCGGCGAGACCCCGCCGCCGCTCCGGTTTGACATACTTGAAGAAGTGGAAAGGCGCATACCGGGTTTCCCGATAGTTCTGCACGGCGCCTCTTCCATACCGCAAAATATAGTTGATGAGATCAATAAATACGGAGGCAAGCTCGATGATACCGCGGGGATTTCTGAAGACCAGCTCCGCAGGGCGGCGAAGTCCGCCGTATGCAAGATAAACATTGACTCTGACGGAAGATTAGCCATGACAGCGGCGATCAGAAAGGTCTTTTATGAAAAACCGGACGAATTCGACCCGAGAAAATATCTCGGTCCCGCCCGTGACGCATTGAAGGAACTCTACAAACACAAGATCATCAATGTTTTGGGAAGTGACGGCAAGGCCTGACACTTTCACTGTCGTAGAAATAAGACAGAAAATTTATGCGCCACAAGACGGGGGCCAGCAATGATAAAAGTTACGCCTGATAAGCTCCAACCGGGAATGCGGCTTGCCAGGCCAGTCATGAACAAGGCCGGTATGGCGCTCCTCGGTGAAGGCACAGAACTTACAGAATCGAGATTACTGCAGGAGCCATAGAATATTTACGCAGATGAGGGACTGTCAATGCCGGGAGTTTTTGAAATCTCTGTAACAACCGAATTTTCCGCTGCCCACTCCTTGCAAGACTATCCCGGCAACTGCGCCCAGGTGCATGGACATAACTGGATCGTGGAAGTTTTTGTGAGATGCCGGGAGTTGAACGCTATTGGCATCGGCATTGATTTCAGAGAAGTGAAGCGGGCCGTAAGAGAATCCATAGAGAATCTTGATCACTCCTGCCTGAATGAACATCCTTCCTTCAAAAAATTAAATCCCTCTTCCGAGAATATCGCCAAATTCTTATACAAAGAGTTCAGCGCGAGAATCAATTCGGAGAATGCAAAGATTTCCAGGGTGAAGGTCTCCGAGACACCGAACACGGGGGCATATTACTGGGAGGAATAGTTGCTGAAGGTAAATGAGATTTTCTACAGCATCCAGGGCGAGTCTTCCTATGCCGGACGGCCCTGCGTTTTTGTCAGGCTTACCGGATGCAACCTCAGGTGTTCATACTGCGACACCAGGTATGCATATGAGGAAGGTGAAGATCTCGAGATTGGAGAGATCATCAACAGGATAACATCCCACCGGTGCATGCTGGTTGAAATAACGGGCGGCGAGCCCCTGATGCAGAAAGACACACCTCTTCTCATACAGAAGTTACTCGATATGGGCTTGGAGGTGCTCCTGGAAACCAACGGCAGCATGGACATAAGCGCCATTGACGACCGCTGCGTAAAGATCTTAGACATCAAATGCCCCTCAAGCGGAGAGGCAAAAAAAAACGATTTGGAAAATCTCAAAAGGCTCCAACCGAAAGACGAAATCAAGTTTGCCATAGGGAGCAGGGAGGACTATGATTACGCGAAAAACATCCTGTCTTTCATAAACAGAGCCGGGGGAAATATCAAGCCACCTCTCTTTTCGCCTGTTTACGGAAAAATAAATCCGGAACTTCTGGCACAATGGATACTGGCGGATCATCTCGATGTGAGAATGCAGATTCAGCTCCACAAAGTCATCTGGGGCTCTGAAACGAGGGGGGTTTAGAAGAAGAAGCTTTATGAGTCATCACAAGAAGGCCCTCGTTCTTTCCAGCGGCGGAATCGACTCTACTACAGCAATGGCTATGGCCAAATCGGAAGGTTACGAGATTTACAGTCTGAGTTTTTTTTACGGCCAGCGCCATTCTCTGGAGCTGGAAGCGGCAAAGAAGGTCGCCAGATTCCTCGGCGCCAAGAAGCACCTCGTCGTCAATATCGATTTGAGAGTGTTCGGGGGATCGGCCCTCACCGATGATATAGAAGTACCCAAAGGCCGCGATGAAAAAGACATGCAGCGAAGCATTCCTGTCACCTATGTGCCCGCCAGAAACACCATCTTCCTTTCCTACGCACTGGCGTGGGCGGAGATTCTGGGAGTGTCGGACATATTCATCGGCGTGAACGCCATCGATTACAGCGGTTATCCTGACTGCCGGCCCGAATATATTGCGGCGTTCGAAAATATGGCCAATCTCGCAACCAAAGCCGGAGTGGATGGCAAGACCAGAGTCAGAATAAGGACGCCTCTTATCGACATGTCAAAAGCCGATATTATCAGGCGCGGGAGCGAACTGGGCGTGGACTACGGTATTACCCACAGTTGCTACGATCCTTCACCGGACGGAAAAGCCTGCGGCCAGTGCGACAGTTGCCTATTGAGAAAGAAAGGATTCAGCGAGGCTGGTATTCCTGACCCCACAATATATATCGCCTGAGAGTGATTCCGGCACAAAAAAGCCGTGGTATCGAGAACCACGGCTTTTTTCTTTACAGCCCGACCGGCGGAAAGCTATAGCATCTCAAAGATGCCCGCTGCACCCATTCCTCCCGCAATACACATGGACACTATGCCTCTTTTTGCCTTTCGTCTCTTCAATTCATAGAGGAGCTGTGCAGTCAGCTTGCCGCCTGTAGCTCCGAGGGGATGCCCGAGGGCAATGGCGCCGCCGTTAGGATTGATGTCACCGGCGGCCAGCCTGTCTGTAATGCCTACAACCCTTATAGAGTAAAGGGCCTGACATGCGAAGGCTTCATTAATTTCGAACACATCAATGTCTCTTGTTGTTAATCCAGCCATTTTAAGAACCTTTGGTATCACAAGGGCCGGTCCTATGCCCATCTCTTCTGGTTTGCAGCCGGCAACAGCATAGTGGGTAAGCCTCGCAAGGGGCTTCAATCCGTACGACCTGGCCTTTTCTTCGCTCATTAACAGAGTAAACCCCGCTCCGTCAGTCATCTGAGATGAATTGCCCGCAGTCACCGATCCCCCCTGCTTGAAAGGGGACTTCAATCGTCCAAGATCTTCCATCGTAGTCGGCCATCTGACACCATCATCCATGTCAAATACGATCTGTTCCCTGACCCTTTTGCCACTTTTTGATTTTGCATAGCGATAGGCCATAATCGGTATGATCTCATCTTTAAACTTCCCTGCCTTTATTGCCTCGTACGCCTTGCGGTTGCTCTCCATACCAAATCTGTCCTGATCTTCGCGCGACACCTTGTAATTGGCGGCAACGTTCTCCGCCGTAATGCCCATGGATACATAGACATTCGGTAAATCTCCCCAGTCGGGATGAGGACGATAGACACTGCCCCCCATGGGAACGTGGGACATGCTCTCGCAACCCCCTGCGATGATTACAGCCGACCAGCCCGCCCGGATCTTCGCTGTTGCATCGGCGATAGCCTGCAGCCCCGAAGAACAGAAGCGGTTGATCGTCATACCGCAGGCAGTTATCGGAATGCCTGCTCCTATAGCTATGACCTTTGCCAGGTTCATGCCCTGCTCGGCTTCGGGAAAAGCACACCCGACAATTACGTCGTCCACGTCTTCAGTCTTCAGCGCGGGAACCCTCGCTATGAGTCCCTTCATCACCTGGATACCTATTTCATCACTCCGGGTATACGCAAGGCCGCCTCTCCTGTAGCGACCGCCCGGACTTCTCACAGATTCGACGATAACAGCATCACTCATAATATTCCTCCTTCATTAACGAAGCCGTCCATCTCAACCCCGTTTCAGATTATTTAAGATGTTCTCTCCAATCAGTTGCGTAAAGGTTTACCCGTGTTCAGCAAGTGCATGATCCTGTCCTGTGTCTTTTGTTCACCGCAGAGGCTCAAAAATGCCTCTTTCTCCAGGTCCAGGATCTCCTGCTCCGTGACCAGCGTACCTTCCGGACAGTCACCGCCGGAGAGTATATAGGCAAGCTTTCCGGCGATGTGGACATCGTAGTCCGTAATGAAATTCCCCTGCCTCATGTTGTACACAATGGAACTGCACATACCCCGCAGGTTCTCGCCCATGACGGGAATAAGCGCAGGCGCGGATTTCTTATAAAATTTTGAGAGACCCAAGACCACCTGTTTCGCATCCCAGATCTGCTGATCCCTGTTCATGCTGATATTATCCGTCTTCCTGATATATCCCAGTTCCATAGCTTCCACGGCGCTTGTAGCGACCTTTGCCATGGCTATGTTTTCGAATGCCTTGGAATAAAAATGCTGAAGGTTCAATCCCGCTTCAATGGCGCCATCGGGAATCCCTTCGGTGACTCTCACCATTATTTCTTTGCAACCGCCGCCCGCCGGTATCACACCGACGCCGACTTCCACAAGGCCTATATATGTTTCTCCGCAGGGCTGACATTTCGCACCGTGCATGGCGATCTCGCAGCCGCCCCCCAAAGCCATGCCCGCAGGGGCCGTAACAACCGGCCGAGAGAGATACTTCATTCTCATGTTGGCATTCTGGAAGTCCTCCACCATCTTCTCCAGAACATCCCAGTCACCTTTCTGGGCGCCTACAAGAACCATGAATACATTGGCGCCGACAGAGAAGTTCGTGGCGTGGTTGCCTACAACCATCCCTGTAAAATCCTTCTCTACGATATCGCAGCCATCCACCATCATCTGGACGACGTACTGATCCACAGAATTCATCTTGGTATGGAATTCAAGGCAAACAACCCCGTCGCCTATGTCAATAAGGCTTGCGCCCGGATTCTGCTTCACAATTCTCTTTCTGTCCTTGAGGACAGGAAGAATTATGATCTTCGGGTTTTCCTTAAGTTTCACATAATTCTTTGTCTCGAAATCATAGTAATACAGCTCGTCTTCCTTCTTTGTGTAAAATGACTCAAAGCCTGCATCAAGCATTTCGTCGATCTTCTTGGGGACCTGCTTACCCAGTTTTTTCATCACGGCAACTGCTGCCCGGACGCCCACGGCATCCCAGGTCTCAAACGGGCCGAGCTGGTGGTTGTAGCCCCATTTCATGGCGTTGTCGATGGCCACGATGCTGTCACAAATCTCCCGCACACGGTTGACAGCATAGATAAAGTTATTGCAGAGGTACTCGCGGGCAAGGTCCGCCGCCCTATCCGTCCCGTTAAATACTGTCCTGATCATTTTAGGGACGTCATCTTCCATCTTTTTCGCCTGCGAAATCGAATCGAACTTCGGTCTGGTTGCAGGCACGTACTCCATGGTGGTATAGTCGAGGACCAGTTTTTCCTTCTTGCCCTTGTCACCGGGAGCGCGTTTGTAAAACCCCTGCTTTGTTTTGTTCCCCAGCCATTTCCGTTCCATCATCGTGTTCATGACATCCGAGGGAATAAACATATCCCGCATCTCATCGTTGGGCACCGCTTCATAGAGGTTCTTCATGACATGGTGACCCGTATCCAAACCCACCAGATCCAGCGTTCCAAAGATCGCCGAGCCCGGTCTCCCCAAGGCTTTCCCTATAACGGCGTCGATTTCGTCGATCCGCATCTTCTTTTCCGCCATCAGCCGCACGGCATTCGATATGTCAAATACACCGATACGGTTTCCGACAAAATTAGGGACGTCCTTGCAGATCACAACACCCTTGCCTAGCACCCGTTCGCAGAACTCCACCATATAATCCACAATCTCTCTTTTCGTCTCTGCACCGGGAATGACCTCCAGGAGTGTCATATAGCGGGGCGGATTGAAAAAATGCGTTCCCAGGAAATTCTTCTTCAGCTTTGGACCAAAATTGGCAGAAATATCCTTGATGGGTATACCCGACGTGTTTGTCGATACAATACAGTCCGGCTTTATCACTTTTTCAACCTTCGCAAACAGTTCCTGCTTTATTTTGAGGTTCTCGATGACAACCTCAATAACCCAGTCCACGTCAGACAGCCATGTCAGGTTGTCTTCGAAATTTCCGACTTTAATCATTGAGGCGTTCTTCTTTGTGTAGAAAGAAGCAGGTTTGGATTTCACGGCGGCGTTAAGCCCATTTGCGGCAAACCTGTTGCGCCAGTCGGGACTCTTTTCCGTTAAACCCTTCCCCTTATCAGCTTCCGTAAGCTCGAAGGGAATGATATCGAGCAACACACACCCGATTCCCGCATTGGTCAGATGCGCCGCTATGGAGGCACCCATAACCCCTGCGCCCAAGACTGCAGCTTTTTTAATATTGTAAGACATATTTCTCCTCCTTGCTTAATAGGTAAAAGACTCTTCCGCCATTTCAATCGGAACTCTCTCGCCGAACTTGATGGCTTCGCACCTGGACTTTACAGTGGAAAGAATATCAACTGCAAAAAACCTCGCTGCCGCATTTTTACCGTAATAAAACGCAACATCGGGATATTCGTGGATCAATGCGCGCTTCTTCCCTTTTGATTCCTCCACACCTCTTTCCATGTAAATTGCATTTAGCTTTTCATCGGCAATGCCTGCAGCCTGCATCAGGAAATGCCCGATTATGACATCACCAAGAATCTCAAGGTACGGGGTCGCATTCAAGATCGGCATGAGAAAACCCGCGCTTTTCCCGAGCTGAGCAAAATGCATGGTGAGATCGATCAGCGCATTGTAGGCTTCTTCCAGATAGGCGACATGTCTTTTGAGATCTTCAATCCGTTTCAATTTCGATATAGATGCATTAATCTCGCTAAACATATTCATGACGTCCGCGCCTTTTCGCTGGCCGAGTTTCCTGCCAACCAGGTCGAGACACTGTATGCCGTTTGTCCCCTCATAGATGCTGGCTATCTTACAATCCCTAAAATACTGCTCAACGGGATAGTCGGAACAGTAGCCATAGCCGCCATAGACATCGATGGCATAGGAACAGACTAGCTGGGCCTTTTCCGAAGAATATGCCTTGCAGATAGGTGTAAGAAGTTCAACCAGTCCGTGCCATTTTTCCCTCTCCTGTTCCGTTGTTGATACCTTTGCCAGATCCATGCAGAGCCCGGTGAAGTAGATCAGGGCCCTTATGCCCTCTACGTGGGACTTCATCCACAAAAGCTTTCTCCTGATATCCGGATGCTGAATAATAGGAACAGCTTTCGCATCGGGATTTTTCATGTCCCACACGGGGACCCCCTGGATCCTCTCCTTGGCATATTGAACAGCATGTTCATATGCCGCCGTTGCATGACCAAGGCTTTGCATCCCTACTTGCAGCCTCGATGAATTCATCATAAGGAACATTATCCTCATGCCCTGACGCTCTTTTCCCAGAAGTTCACCGATGCACTTCCCCTCATCGCCAAAATTAAGCGTACAGGTTGCAGACCCCTTGATGCCCATCTTGTGCTCCACATTACCTGTCCGCACATCGTTGAATTCGCCGATAGTGCCGTCGTCCTTGACCCTGTATTTGGGAACGACAAAGATCGAAATGCCTGCTGTCCCCGGAGGATCTCCTTCGATTCTGGCAAGGACAGGGTGAACTATATTTTCTGCAAGGTCATGATCACCGCAGGAGATGAATATCTTCGTCCCGGTAATGCTGAATGTACCATCGGGCAACCTCTTTGCAGATGTCTTCAAGGCGCCTACGTCGCTGCCCGCCCCCGGTTCAGTCAGACACATCGTGCCTGTCCACTTGCCGCCATACATATTGTACATGTACTTCTTCTTCTGTTCCTCTGTACCATACTGTTCAATCAAACGGGCAGCGCCGTGGGTGAGCCCTGGGTACGTAATAAAGGCGTAATTGGCTGCAAACATAAACTCCACACAGGCTGTTGTCACAACAATCGGAAGCCCCTGGCCTCCCACATCGGGAGATTCTGTCGCGCAGAGCCACCCGGCTTCAACATATTTCTTAAAAACCTCATGAAAGCTTGCAGGAGCATAAACCTTCCCGTCCTTAAAGGTGCATCCTTCCTTATCCCCATCAGCGTATGCCGGAAGAAGGACATTCACTGCCAGCTTCTCCGCCTCGTTCTGCATCATGAGTACCATTTCCTTTGAGAAATCCGCAAACTTCTCATATTCGAACAATTTTTCTATGCCCAGCTGCTCAAAGAGAACAAATTGCTGATCTCTTGTGTTAATTAGCAAATTGCTCATAAGAAACCTCCCTTCAATTACATCCGTTCACATTTTCTGCAAAAAACTATACTTGCGTAATTCTGATGCTGGTAAGAATAATCATGTACGGAAGCTCCCGGTCAACTATTCTTTAGGCCTTTGATGAAGATATCCAAGCTTGCATTGACGGTCGACCTGATCAGGTCATCTCTCTTCGATTCGGACCCGATAAATATATATAATGAGATGATACCGTTCAGCAATCCCCAGAGGGCATTTCTGCATTGACGCACGTTTATGGACGGCTGGAATTCTCCCCTGTCAATTCCGAACTGAAATATTTTCTCCATGAAGATGGTCTTATTGGTGGATTTAATGATATGGTTCTGAAGATCCTTCGGCAAATTGCTGTGGTTGGCATGGAGCATAAAGGTCATGAGGATCCGGAACAGTTCCCTGTCCCGAAGGAAGAAATCCACGTAAGTAGAAGAGAGGCGAAGCAGCATATCCGATGCCTGCCCCCCTTCCTCAAATAAATCGGCCACTTTTCTGTGAAACTTGTCAATGTCATCAAGAAGAATTTGACTATAGATTTCATCTTTACTCTTGAAATAAAGGTAGACTGCTCCTTTGCTCAGTTCAGCCTTCCTGGCAATGCTTTCGACGGTCACAGATTTGAAGCCCTTCTCAAAAAACAGTTTCCTCGCCGCTTTGAGGATGGCGCTCTTCCTGTTTTCTTTCTCCCGTCTTCTTCTATTCTCAAATGCCAAGATAGTGGAGCCTTCCCTTTTGAAACCAAAAATGCTTTTGACGGTTGTCAGGGGTACTAATATTGAATCTGAACTGTGGTCATTATATGACCGTTGGTCACTCGTAACACTATAATTTGAATGATGTCAAGAAAAATAATCTAAAATAATTGCCTATTGACCTGTCTGCGAAGCGGATATGAAAATATTGTTATTTTCTTACAGATTTGACTGACAGGACCGGCGACAGGAGGCATGGGAAGGGGCTCGCATCGACCCATGCCAGCCCGGGCGTACAGTCCCGTTCAGCCATCTAAAGAGAGATGAAAATAGGACAGATTGTCTTTGGAAGCGATGGTCTTACGGTGAATTCACCGACTCCCCGGAAACAATTTTGATGTGGTTATCCCGGCCTTTGCGAGACGGAATGTTAAAGCCGTTAGAAGACATTCAAAACCATACTTCATGCTCCGCCTGAAGTTGATTGAAGAAGCTTCCGCAAAGTATTTTGTGGGACAACTGACTTCGGCTATGGTATGTCCAAACCAGATGATCTGAGCCAACATCTGATTGTCAAACACAAAATCATCGGAATTTGCATCTATTGGCAGCTGCTCTAACAGCTGTCGCGAAAAAGCTCGATAGCCTGTATGGTATTCAGAAAGTTTTGCACCCATAAGAATGTTTTCCACAAGGGTAATGAAACGATTTGCAACATATTTCCAGACTGGCATCCCGCCCTTCAGGGCATAACCTCCAAGTATCCTCGATCCCAAGACACAGGAGTACAGACCATTCCCGATCAAGGCTGCCAGAGCCGGAAGCAGCATCGGCGTATATTGATAATCAGGATGCACCATTATGATAATATCGCCTCCCCGTTCAAGCGCCATTCTATAACATGTCTTCTGATTTGCACCGTAACCACGGTTGCAATCATGAATGCATACCTCCACATTCGGGAGGGTCTTCGCAATTCCGGCAGTATCATCCTGGCTAGCATCATCGACAAGAATAATCATATCCACTATTCCCTGGGCCATGACTTCGTCATAGGTTTTTTGGAGGGTCTGCGCCGCATTATATGCGGGCATGACAACTATCACTTTTTTCTCTTTAAACATTGCGTTATGCCACCTCTAATATTTTGTGCACGTTATGCTCAATCTTAGTCTTTCATCTGCCCGAATCTTCTGATACCTGACAAATAGTCGACGCGGGAAATCCTGTGATTTCATATCAGTGATAAATGGTTTTTCTCTGGAGAGACCGGAGATTATTAATAGCATCATCATAATAGGGATTGATTTTCAGGGCCTCTTGAAAATGTCCAATTGCCTCCTGATCCCTCCCCACATTTGCCAATGCCAGGCCCAGATTGTTATGGGTCATGGCGTTGTCTCTGTCAATTTTCAGGGCTTTTTCGTAATAGCCTATGGCTTCTTCCATCTTCCCCAGCCTGGCCAAAGCGCCTCCCATATTGCGGTTGGCGTAGACATAGTCAGGTCTGATTCTCAAAGCCTCTTGAAAATGCTCAATTGCCTCATTAAACATCCCTTTGCCGGCCAAAGCTACGCCCAGATTGTTGTGCGTTGTTTCATCATTTTGTTTTATTCTCAATGCTTCATGATAATAAACCAACGCTTCATCTGTCTTCCCCTGCCTCGCAAGGGCAACACCCATATAGCCGTAAGGCCCCGCGTATTCAGGCTCTAATCTTATAGCATATCCAAAATGATAAATAGCCTCTTTAAATTTCCCCAGGTCAGTTAAGGAGATTCCAAGATTGTAATGGGCACGGGAGTTCATACCGGTCACCCGCAGGGCATGTTCGAAGAGCGTCACACCGTTCTGCCAGTATCGGACCTGCAGAACAGTACAAATCATTAAGCCCGAGATGACGGCGCCTGAAGATATGGCGAAGATAATCTTCCGCTGCGGCCATCCTCTTAGGAGATCAGGGATGCCCCAGGCAATAATAATAAACAGACCGATCATAGGAATATAGGCATAACGGTCGGCCATAGCCTGCTTGCCCACCTGTATTAGCCCGATGACAGGCACAAGGGTTCCTAAATACCAAAGCCATCCCATAAGTGCATACCGGTATTTATGGGCCAAAAAGATCGCAAGGCAGGATATAACTGAGAGCAGCAAAACAGCTCCAATTATTTGAAATGAACCAAATTCCCTGGAATACGGATAAAAGACGGCGAGGTTCTCTGGCCAGAACATCTTCCCCAAATATTTTGCATAGGAAACAACTGCATTGGCCATTCGGTCTACGAGAGGTAATTTATCAATGGAAATTGTAACGTCCCCATGAAAACTGGAGAGAAATGTTGCGATACCGACGATGGCTGCCAGAATAAAGAGGGGTATTTTTTCAAATAAGAGACGGGGAAACATCTTCCACGACGTGAGGCGTCCCATGGGCCAGTAATCTAAGAGCAATAAGGTGAAGGGGAATGTTACAATCATCGGCTTGGACATTAAGCCTAAGGAAAATGTCATGAGGATGAGACAGTACCTGTATCGCGTCGGACGCTCCACGTAATAAGCATAAGACCACATCCCCATGAACCAGAAGAACGTACATAATACATTCTTCCGTTCTGAAACCCACGCAACGGATTCCACATTCAGGGGATGAACAGCAAAGAGCGCTGCCACAAGCGCGCTCTTCCATGCAGTGCCGCTCATGCGCTTCAGTACTATATATAGCAGTATTGAATTCGCGATATGAAAGATCACGTTCGTCCAATGATGTCCGCCCACCTTGGATCCGAAGAACTGATAATCCAACATGTGCGAAACCCATGTTAGAGGATGCCAGTAGCCCGTATGGATGTCTTTCAGCGCCCACGAAAAACTGTCCCACGTCAATCCAGACTTGACATAAGGGTTTCCCGTTATATAGTCAATGTCATCCAGGGAAATCAGGTCATAATGCTGCACCGGCCAATATGCAACAAGGATAGCGGCTGAAACTAGGATACATATCAAGAGGTCTCGATATTTTTTGAAATCAGCATCACTGTGTCTATCCCTGCTTGACAGCATTGTTATTCCACCACGGCCTTTCAGATGACCTTACTTCGTCTTATTGCATAGAAACCTTCGTCACAATCATTCGTCTGTGTCTTCACCTACGGATGTTTGAATAACGGCAGAGATCTCTCCCGGGAATCCATACTAAATTCCTTTATGCCGCTTTGGGGCTTTACACATGCCCTGCTTCATAGAGAGCAGTCCGAATAAATAATCCTGCCACCATATACTAAATTATGGGCATGATGGCGAGGGGTTTTGCTATCTGCCTTCGTCAATGGCGACAGGAAACAGAGCCGTAAGAACAATGTTTAAGGATCATAATTTTATGAATTTCGATTGTAAATCATGGATCGGATATGCTACATATCCTGTGCAAATTGAATTTACCATTCTTTAAAAAATTCTCTGCGAGGATAGCTGTCCTATGCTGAACAATAAAACCGTTGCCGTTGTTATCCCGGCCTATAACGAAGAGAAACAAATCATTCACGTGATATCAACCATGCCGGATTTCGTAGATCGCATCATCGTAGTCAATGACTGTTCCACGGACAAAACTGCTGGCCTTGTTTCTGATTACATAAAAAAACAAAACTATGCCGGGGAAACCGTGTCTAGGAGAAATAGACCCGCGTATACTAAGTATAACCAGGCAGATGTCGTCCTTCACGAAATGGCGGAAAAAGAGATTGAATATTATATTCCCTCCGAAGTGGCAAACAACAAACCTGAATCCGATAGAATCATACTTATTAACAATTTAATAAATGGCGGTGTGGGGGCCGCCATAGCAAGGGGATACAAATGGTGTCTTGATCATCAGATATTTTGTACTGCCGTAATGGCTGGCGACGGACAAATGGATCCCGCCGAACTGGAGTCCATCTGCCGCCCCGTAATTGAAGAAGGAATCGACTACGTAAAAGGGAATCGCCTCATCCATAGAAGTGCGTGGATAGTCGTGCCGAAGACAAGATATATCGGAAATGCCGTTCTTTCGATACTGACAAAAATTGCCTCAGGATATTGGCACATCTCAGACACACAATGCGGATATACTGCTATTTCATTAAATGCATTACAGGCCATCAGGATTCATGATATCTATCGCGATTACGGCGTGCCGAACGATCTCTTAGTGAAACTGAATATCGCTCACTGCACGGCCAAAGAGGTGGGCATCAAACCTGTCTACAACATCGGAGAACAGTCTAAGATGAAGGTCTCCAAGGTCATACCGAAAATTTCCTGGCTCTTGTTAAAATCATTTTTCAAACGGCTGTGGATCAAGTATCTTGTAAAGGATTTTCATCCCCTTTTTCTATTGTACCATTTCTCCTTTTTGCTTGGCATCATCGCAATTCCTTACGCAATCAAAATTGCTAATATTATTCTATTTACCAGAGAAAATGTCTCTCCCCTAACGATGCTGGCTTTTGCTTTTCTTTTTATCAGCTCTTTTCAGTCCCTCCTGTTTGCCATGTGGATGGACATTCAAGATAATGAAAGGTTGTATAAGTGATACTATGAAGAAGCGTAAAGATACAGCTCTTCCAAATGTCGCGGTCATAGGCACAGGTTACTGGGGCAAGAATCTCGTCAGAAATTATGCAGCGCTCGGTGCGCTCAAGCTGATCTGTGACAAGAGCGAATCACTTCTTGCCCAGCACAAGAAACGGCATCCCCATATCGAGACATGCCTGGCTCTGAATGATGTCCTTGCCAGAGCCGATATTGCGGGAGTTGCCATCGCCACACCGGCGGAAACGCATTTCACTCTGGCCAGGGAAGCACTCCTAGCGGGAAAGCATGTCTATGTTGAAAAGCCCCTCGTTCTGCTGGAGAACCAAGCCGTCGAGCTGATCAATCTCGCCGGGGAACAGAGGCTCACACTTATGGTCGGACACCTTCTCCAGTATCATCCTGCATTCGTCAGACTAAAAGAACTTGCCGCAGCGGGGGAGTTGGGCAGAATCAATTACATCTATTCCCACCGCCTAAATCTGGGAAAGATCAGACGGGAGGAGAACATACTTTGGTCTTTTGCACCACATGACATTTCTATGATACTCGCCCTGGCCGGAGAAGAGCCGGAGGGCGTATTGGCAACAGGCGGAAACTACCTTCACAGAAAAATTGCCGATGTGACCACAACCCATCTTGAATTCCCGTCCGGCTTAAAGGCCCACATCTTTGTATCATGGCTTCATCCTTTCAAGGAACAAAAGCTTGTTGTGGTGGGCGAACGGAAAATGGCTGTTTTCGATGACACGAGACCCTGGAATGAAAAGCTTCTCATCTATCCTCATGAGATTAAATGGCGAAATTACATCCCTGTGCCGTCTACGGCAACACCGGAATATGTCGATGTGACTGAGATGGAACCTCTGAAGCTGGAATGCGAACATTTTCTCCACTGTATTACGACGGGTCAGACCCCTATGACCGACGGCCGGGAAGGACTGCGCGTTCTCATGGTTCTCAACGCCAGCCAGCGGTCTTTGAATGACTACGGCAGGAAGATTGAGATCAAGCCTTCATTTGCAGGGAATAATGTTGTATCATCCGACCAAGCCGGAGATACCAGACACTACCATATCCATCCCACTGCCATTATCGATGATAATGTCACTATCGGAGAAGGTACCAGGGTATGGCATTTCTCCCATATTCTCTCGGGGGCTGCCATCGGCAACAATTGCAATATCGGCCAGAACGTTGTCATCGGTCAGGATGTGGTCATAGGAAACTCCTGCAAAGTCCAGAACAATGTTTCCATATACAAAGGCGTTACCCTTGAGGATAACGTTTTCTGCGGACCAAGCATGGTCTTTACGAATGTTTTTAACCCTCGCGCTCATATCAGCCGCATGAGCGAATTGAGACCCACGCTGATCAAGAGAGGCGCTACACTGGGAGCCAACTGTACTATTGTGTGCGGTCATACTGTCGGTCGATCCGCATTTGTAGGCGCCGGCGCCGTCGTAACGAAAGATGTGCCTGATTATGCCCTCATGATGGGGAACCCGGCCAGACAAACCGGATGGATGTGCGAATGCGGAGAAAAGCTCCCCAAAAATCTAAAATGCCCCGTCTGTAAGAAAAGATATGCAGTATCGAAAAAGGGCCTGCGGGTCGCGTGAAGAGGTTTTCATCGATGAAGGTGCCATTTGTCAATTTACAGGCACAATACATGACCATCGAAAAGGAGATAGAACAGGCCATAGCCGATGTCATCGCCAAAGCGGTATTCATTGGCGGCGCTTACGTAAGTCAATTTGAAGAGGATTTTGCAGACTACTGCAGCGCTCGGTACTGTATAGGCGTGGGAAATGGCACAGATGCCCTGTATATCGTTCTCCGCGCTTTGGGTATAGGGCGAGGGGACGAGGTCATCACGGTGGCGAATTCTTTCATAGCCACCTCAGAGGCGATCACCATGACCGGCGCCAAGGTCGTCTTTGCAGACTGCGATCCGGAGACATATAACATAGATACAGAACACGTGTCTCGCCTCCTGACACCACTGACGAAGGCTATCGTCCCGGTTCATCTTTACGGCAGGCCTGCCGATATGCCGTCACTGAACAATATTGCCAGCAAGCACGGATTATTTATCGTAGAAGACGCCGCCCAGGCTCACGGAGCAGAAATCAATGGCAGGCGCGTCGGCACCTTCGGCCATGCGGGATGTTTCAGTTTTTATCCTGCCAAAAATCTGGGAGCATACGGTGATGGAGGGGCGATCGTCACCAATGATGAAGCATTAGCGACTAAATGCCGGATGCTTGCCAACCACGGACGGATCAGTAAATATGACCATGAATTCGAAGGCATTAACAGTCGACTGGACACTTTGCAGGCCGCCATCTTAAAAGTAAAACTGAAACATCTCGAAACATGGACGGAGAGACGCAGGGCAGCAGCAGACTGCTACTGTGATTTATTGAAAGATACCCCTGTCGTGACGCCTGTAGTGCCTAAAGGCGCAAGACACGTCTATCACCTTTTCGTCGTTCGTGTTAAAAACCGGGAAGCTGTCATGAAGGAACTGAAGAACCGTGGAATTGAAACGGGCATCCATTATCCTATAGCATTGCCCAACCTTATGGCCTACCGGTATTTGGGATATAGGCCGGAAGATTTTCCTGTTGCCACCGAATACTCAAAGGAAATTCTCAGCCTGCCCATGTTTCCGGATATCAGTAAAGAACAACTTCAATACGTCTGTAATCAAGTCAGGAATGTTATCGGCGGATGAGGAGAAAGACTTGTATGTTGAAGATCGCCCAAATAGGTGTAGGTTACTGGGGACCGAACATTCTCAGAAATCTCGTTGAAAACAAGAGATGCCGTGTGACAGCCGCAGTCGATCTTGCCCTCGAAAGGCGTGACTACGTCCACAGACTGTATCCTGCAATAAAGGTCACAGACAGTATAGATGATGTCCTTCAAGACCCGGAAACAGACGCCATCGTCATTGCCACACCGGTCGCTTCCCACTTTGATCTTGCCATGAGGGCACTGGAAGCGGGAAAGCACGTCCTGGTGGAGAAGCCGATGGCAAGAAGTGTGGCCGAGGTCGAAGAGATCGGCAGACTGGCAGACAAAAAAAAGCGGGTGGCTATGGCAGGGCATACCTTTCTTTTCAATGCGGCTGTCCGTTACGTGAAAGAATTGATCGATTCCGGCGGACTCGGAAATATTCGCTACATATACAGCCACAGGCTGAACCTTGGGCGCATACGGACCGACGTCGATGCCTTATGGAACTTTGCACCCCACGACATCAGCATCATCCAGTATTGGTTGAATAATGCAACGCCTATTTCCGTTGTAAAGCGCGGAGTCGATTTTATACAGAAAGGGATCGACGACGTGGTCTTTATGAACATCCTTTACCCGGATAGGATCATGGCCAACATCCATGTGAGCTGGCTTGACCCCAATAAGGTCCGTTCCATGACCGTTGTGGGATCAAAAAAGATGGTGGTATACGACGACGTTGCCGACAATAAAGTCGCTATTTATGATAAAGGGATAGACCGCATGGCAGTCCTGGGCAAAGACATGGATTATGATAACCAGCGTTTTCCCGCTTTCAATTACCGGTCCGGAGATGTTCTTTTGCCGAAGATAGATTTTCAGGAGCCTTTAAAGGTAGAGATCGATCATTTCATTGATTGTATCGAACAGGGAATCCCCTGTATCACCGGCATAGAACATGCAAAAAAGGTCATCGCGATCCTCGCATCGTAAGAACGGACCCGAGCATGCCTATACAGTATTGTCTCGCCGGCCATTCTGCAGATAGTGTTCCAATTCAAAAACAGGCTCTGACAGGTCACCTTCAATAAACATCCGGAACCATATTTCCATGCCCAGCGCCAGCCAGAGAAAGAAATAGTGCCAGCGCAGCCGTGGATGGGGCGGATGATCCATTATCCTCTTCAGGTAGTCGTAATTCAGTATCCCTCTCTCTTCCACCCGCTTCCTCGTCAAGACGCTCTCGGCAACGGTCTTCAAATCCTTCTGGAACTGATAGTAGGGGTTGAAGCTAAAGCCCCATTTCTTTTTTCTTAAGGTATATTCCGGCAATACCCCTTCCATGGCCTTCCTGAAAAGATCCTTGGGCCGGTTTCTTTTCATTTTCAACTCCGCCGGTATGGACATGGCAAATTGCACCAGGTCTCTGTCCAGGAAGGGCACGCGCACTTCCAGTCCGTTTGCCATGGAGGTGCGATCTTCGTTCATCAGGAAATCTTCCTGCATTTTGGTGTTAAACTCCGCCCAGAGCACCTTATCCAGGACGCTTCGATCATTTGGAGAAAAGAAGTGGTCGAATTGCGTATGGGTCTTGTACAGGTCCTGTCTCAGGAGCACGGGTCCATAGACATTCTTATAAGCCCTTTCATCGTAATCCCAGACGTTTCTCAGTATCAGGTAGTACCGGGCTGGATCACCAAGGGAAAGAAGCATCTGCAAGCCCCGGCGATACTCATCGAGAGCCAATGAACCCCACGCATTCTCAACAGAGAAGATGAATCTGCTGAGAGGCCGGAATACCCATGAGTCCAGAGCTCTTGGCACGGCGGGATAGAGAAAGCTTGCAGGGTAGATATATCTGTGAAGCTCGTAGCCCGCAAAGAGCTCGTCCCCGCCAAGCCCGCTGAGACAGACCTTGACGTGACTCTTGGCAAATCTGGACAGAAGAAACCCCTGCAGGATGTTTTCCTTGGGCTCTTCCGCATGCCAGATAACCTCCGGGTATTGACGCAGAGGGTCAGGTGATATGCTTATTTCATGATGATCCGTCTTGAACTGCTCTGCTATGATACGCGCATCTTCCAGTTCATCCGTAGGTTCATTGAATCCCATGGAGAAGGTCCTGACGGGTTCACTGGAAAGTTCGCTCATGTACTTAACCAGGGCACTCGAGTCAAGCCCCCCTGAAAGATACACGCCGAGGGGCACATCGCTGATTTTTTGCTTCCGGACTGCTTCGCGAAGATAATGTCTTATTCCCTCCACACAGTGGTTCTCATCTGCGGGAACATTCTTAGTCCTTAGCAGATTGAAATAACGGTGTGTCGAAATGGCGCCATTCTCATATATCATGTAATGGCCAGGCAGCAGCCTCTTCACGCCCCGGAAGAGGGTCCCCTCGCCGGGAATGAAACGCAGATTAAAAAAATAATGGATGGACTGGTAATCCGGCTCCCGCAATACAGCGGGGTCTTGAAGGATCGCCTTGATTTCGGAGGCAAAGCGCAGGGTCCGACCGTCAAAATGATAATGCAGGGGCTTGATACCAAAATAATCCCTGACCAATAGAAGTCTCTTTTTTCTTAAATCCCAGAGGGCAAAGGCGAAAATACCATCCAGCCTGATCAAGAATTCTGGTCCGTACTCCTCATATCCATGAATCAGCACCTCTGTATCACTGCGGGTTGCAAAGCGGTGTCCGCGTTCCTGAAGTTCCCCGCGCAGATCCTGAAAGTTATATATCTCTCCATTGAAGACAACCCAGACGGTCTGATCCTCATTCGCCATGGGCTGGCTGCCCGTCACAAGGTCGATGATGGACAGGCGGCGATGCCCAAGCAACACGCCCTCTCCCTGATAGATGCCTTCACCATCCGGCCCGCGGTGGGCAAGGGAAAGGGTCATTTTTTGAATGATAGCGGGATCGGCGCCAGGGCCGATTATGCCGCAAATACCGCACATCAATTTAATCCTTTTCCCATCGGCTTCTTAAATCTTGCATGATTCAAGGCAGTCACGCCTCAGTATAGCCTACAATTCGCCGAAACATTTTCCATTCCGGCGCATATGCAAAAAAGCGAAATTTCCATCGTAGCAAGGCATCTAAACGGAAGAACATATAGGCAGGGTAATGGTAGAATTTGATATACCTCTGTTTTATTTCTCTATGCCAAAACACGAAGCGGGAAATGAAGGCCAGGTTTTCCAGCATGGAACAATCTTCCGAGGTAAGCCAAGGCAGCCTGCAGTTGAAGAATGTCAGTTGCGCCCATTCTTCAAGAGACTGGGGCGGCTTAAACGATCTCTCCGATATGATTTCATCAAACAGTGGATTGCCCGGATACGGAGTGTAAATACATATCGCTGTGATATAAATATCGGGGTTTATCTCCTTTATCCGATCCATAAGATCGAAGGTCATAAGGCGCTCCTGCTCGGTTTCGCCGGGAAGTCCCGCCATGAAGGATGTATGGACGCGCAGGTTATACTCATGCGTGATTCTGGCCATGCCCAGAATATCTTTTATGGTGATCTGTTTGTTGATTATATCCGACAATATCCTCTGAGATCCTGACTCAGAACCGACAAACAGAATGTGTATGCCGGCCTTCTTCATCAGATCAGCAAAAGCCGCATCCACGCGGCGCGCCAGAATATCTGCCCGGCAAGTGGTGCTCCATTTGATGTCCAGATTATTTTCGATGATTTTTTCACACAAATACTTCACCCGCTTGAGATTGGAAAAAAAGTTGTCATCGTAAAACACGATATGGCCGACGTTATAGCGTTTCTTCAAGACCCGGAGTTCTTCAATGACGATATCCGCATCCTTTGCACGCCATTTTCTGCCGTTATAGAGATAGTTAAAACAGAAGCGACAGCGAAAAGGACACCCGCGCGCTGTTTGAATGCCTATTTCGGAATATTTCGTAACATCCACCAGATGCCATGATGGCATTTTAACCTTGTTCATATCCAGAAATGGCCGTTGTCCAGTGAAAACAACCGATCCATGTTCATCATGGAAATAAATACCCTTGACTGTTCTTAAGTCTCCGTTTGAAAAAAGACAGTCCGCCAATTCGACGACCACCTCTTCACCCTCTCCCGCAACCACAATATCAACCCTTGGATCCTGGAGTGTCTGTTCCGGCAGGATGGTGGCATGTATCCCGCCCCAGACAATAACTTTTTTCGGATCAAGTCTTCTAATAAATGTCGCTATCTGCAAGGCATATTGAATTTGCAGGCCAGTCATGCTCGTAATGCCGACAAACAGACTATCCGGTAATTCTTTTTTGATTTTCTCTTTATAATCCGCCTCAACGCGAGTATCAATAATGACCGGAACAAATCCCGCATTTTCCAGATTGGGACAAATGGAAAGCAGGGATAACGGCGCCTGGGGGATCAGGGCATGGGGCCCCAATTGCGGATAGATCAGCAGTATCCGCTTTCTTGCCGCGCCCGCTTCTGTAATATGTTTCAATTTGAGTTCTAAATCATTATTCATTAACATCGTGATGCCCTGAGTGCCTTTTTATAGCGAATATCAACGTCAGAACGAGGGACGTCAAAAAAGCCCAGACGATAATATACATACGATGGTAAAGTAGTCCAGCCAAAACCTGTTCCCTATTCAAACCGAGCGTCTCAAACAGGATCAACCCACTGCCTTCGAAGACCCCAAGACCACTCAGACTTACAGGGATATGGGTGAGAATGGAAAGCGAGTTGGCTATGCATATTGTCGGGATGAAGGGAGGGGTGATATTAGCCGCCATGAGGGCAAGGATGAGAGTAATGCCTGATACAATCCCTCGAAAACTGCTTATAAAAATATTAGTATAAAGGTTTGTTCTGTCTCCCTTAAAAAATATGGAAAAAGACTCCCAGAACCTCTTCGTCGCTGAGAATTTACCAAACAAGAATGGGGCAAATCGAACAGAAATACAGAGCAAGCCGCCAAAAAGCGCAACCGATATTGCCGTAACAGCAAGCACATATGTGGACTTCACGGGCAATACAAAAATCAGCGTAAAGGGCGTGAATATAAACAGGGCAATCACGAGAGTAATAAATCTATCCACGAGAATTGCGGAGATGCTCTTGTGAACGGGTATTTGGCTCTGCTTTGCAAGACCGATCAATGTAAAATCACCGAAAATTGCCGGTGCAAGGGACCCGATTGAACCCGCTAAAAAAAAATACCCTATAAAAAGCCGCATGCTTATCGGGCTGAAATCACGAAAAAGGATCCATAATTTAAGGCCACCCAAGAAGACATAAAACAGGCTGAAGCCGATCATGGCGATGATGGGAAGAATATTGGGCGATACAACAACGTCTGCAAAAATGCCCAGATCGACAGATTTGAAAATCCATAAGAGAAGAACAACGCTGACCGCAAAGCGAAAGATAAAGGAGAAGATTTTTTGCCACTTAGGTCTCTTTGGCTGAACTTCCTTACCGTCAAGGCCTGCGTTTTCAGCACCTTCGTCTCGCTTCATAGCCTGCCCGGGGTCTCGTTGTTGGTCACGATTTTCATCCTTATCAGCTTCAGCTGACTTGCTCATATAACATCATAATGTTTTCAATGTTTCTTGGCCAACAATATAAACCAGGGCATCCAGTATCTATTCATTTTCGTTGTCGGCATTGTATCCGCGATGATATTCTGAACCGTCTGAAGTATTGACGGCTTCCTGAAGTAGATGTTTACAAATCGAAAGTACATGATTTCGAAGTTCAGCTCTTTTAACATGGATGTCAATCTTCCCGGATGGACGGGGACGTCATTCGTGCTTCGATACCGCCGATAGAGGAAGGCATGTCTCATGAAAAAGTATCTCTGGGGGTGATAGTAATTCGGCTCCAAACAATAGAAATAACCACCTGGAGCGATGATTCTATTTAATTCATTGAGTGAATCTTCAAATGGGAACAGATGATGCAATGTGGCAGGGAGACAGACCATGTCAAAGCTTTCATTCCTGCATGGAATCGAGAAAGCACTGCCGCATATCTTTTCATAGGGATAAAGAGAGAGTACCTGGGACGCAATGTCCACGCCGAACAGGGAAATAGACTCGTTCATATACCTTGCTGCCAAAGCCTGGGAAAATTGACCTGAAGCGCAGCCGACTTCACAGATATGAACTGTCTTGGACTGACCGATCACGGAATCAATCGGTTCAAGCATGGTATCCAAATCTTTTTCTACATAGGGTGAATAGCCGGACGTGAACCTATTGAAGTATGCCAGGTCTTTCTCAGAATATGATTTTTTTTGCACTAATCATTCCTCGTTAATCGGTTCCCACATATTCGCAATCTATCCCGACAACAACGGCCTCTATATTCACGGGCGGAATATCCACGAGATTGGCACGGCACATATTCATCTGACATCAGGCTTCTGAATAATTCAAGTCCGGGAAGATTCTGATTTTGACAAGTGTTTAGCATCACAGAGGAGTTCCCCGAGAAACAATTCCGCATCCCCTTATTAGATTCCTTATGCCATTGTCAACCCACTTTCATCCTTTATTTTTCAAGGTAAAGAACCAAATGCCAACCCATCTTCTTGCTCAGGAAAAAGTAAATGGCTTTTGGTATGAGTTCATATACCTTACCCCATCCTGCCCCGAAGAGGTATTCGATTCCAATACGGCATGAGGTAAAGGCAGCGCACATTTTTCGGACTTCCTGTCTGCTAAATCGATATGTTACAGGAGAATCAGGACCCTCTCTTGCATTCTCAAAACCTCTCTGCAATATCCAATGAACAAAATTGTTCAACGACCATTTGTGATACAGCATAATTACTGCACGGCCCTTGGGAATGAGCACACGATGGATTTCATTAATGGCCTTTCCTGTGTCAGGCGTATGATGCAATACCCCGAATGAATACACACAGTCGAAGGTGTTGTCTGGAAAAGAGAGATTTTCTGCATTGCCTTCAATGAATGTGCCCCGAGCATTATAGAGACTAAAAAGTTTCTCTGCCAATACCAGATGAGCCGGGGTGATATCAAGTCCCGTAACCTTAAAACCCTCTTTGGCGAACATCAACGCATCGGTTCCCATCCCGCAGCCTACTTCCAAAAGATTTGGTGACAAGCCTGTTTTTAAATACTTCATTATTGCCGGGAAATAATAAATGAACTTACGCCGCGCTTCGAGAATAATGTCAAAATATTCCCTGCTTCCCCGAATAACATGCGGATAGTTACGCAGATAGATCTCATTATTGAGCTGAAATGTCCAGAATTCTGCAATATCCTGAAAAATATTGGGTCGCAAATCCTTGTCCATTAGATTCCCCCTCCGGTAACAAACTTCGCGAATCGGTCGTCTATCTCTCCATAACTTCAGGAATCCGAATCTACATTATATTACACCATATATGCAATTTGCAGATTTCATCAATCCCCGATAGTTTGATTCCATAACGCAGCTATTTCCTCAACAACAACGCGCCCACTGGTCAGCCTTATCCCACGTTCCTTGAGCTTTTTCAACAGTATCCAGTAGATCCTGTCGAATCCGGGATCTAACAGCCCACTAAGCTGTTCCTGATGCCATATAAGCGAAACACAGCCTCCCGATTTTTCCACAGGCCGAATTTGATCAATGCAATGATCCAATGCTTCACCGGATGAAAAGCGGTAGGTTGTCGCGAGGGTTGTGTCCATCAGGATAAAGGGGATTTCCCACATGGAAAAGGGCTTAGCCTTTTCCATGTCATACGGTCTGAAGGGAAATAGCGTCCCTGCACGAGGTCCACTCATGTCATTATAACCGACAGACATGTCATATTCCAACCCTGCTCTTTCCAATTCCGGGAAGAATGTGGCAGGATGAAAGTTGAGGTAATGCTGCCGATGCCCGGAGACACTCATGCCCAGAATGCCTTCAAGCTCGATCTTCTCCACGGCAAGTTGTCCCGGCGTCCTTCCCGCCCTGTAGCTTCCATGGAGACAGACTTCAAATCCTCTGTGAAGCAAATTTCTCAAATCGTCTTCTGTGTTGTAATATCTCCGCAGATCATAGACAGGATCGCTCCTGTGCCTTCGCTTGACCGTAAATTGAAAAGAAGAAATTGCCCCCAGTATGGTTTCCTCGTCGGCAATGGATTTCAATGCATTATAAGGCACGGGCTGAAAGAAGGCTTTACGGTATTTACTCATGATCTGCCATGCCTGACCCGCGCTTCTCCTAGTCAACAATTGTCTTAACACTGCCCGGAGAAAGCGTGGCATACCGCGATTTGCACGTGTTGGCATATAATCGACATCATGGGTGAGAACGACCGTCCCTGGAGCAAGACTCACTGCATCTTCCCCCTGTCTTTCGGCACGAGGCCATCCAATTTTTTCTGCCTCAAAAGCAATACTATTAAGCCAAAAATCTGACAGGGGTTCCGGCCTTGCAAAACCCGCCGCGGTCCACCAATCTTCCGTAAAACGCATCCAGCCGTCCCTTTTTTCAGGACGGTTTTTCCGTTCATAGAGAAGGTTAAACAGGGCATGCGCTCCCGCAATGACATCAGCCTTGATCCATCCCCGTTGGTGGATATCGTTCGCTTTTGGGTGATAAAATGGAAATCGTTCAGCATTCTCTCCTCTAAGTGGAATGCCGGCCCGGCTTTCGGTCATATGCTTCTTAACATCATGTGAAGATAATATGACGAGATCGCCTTCCCTGACGGGTATCTCCAGCGGATTTTCCGTTGTAGCGTATATGATCCGTCGCTCCGCCCTCGGACGAAAAGTCCATCCGATGCGCATGGCCAGATGGCGCAGTGTATGAATTATCGCATCTCTGTCAAATGGCTCTCCAAAGAAAACCACTTCTACCGGCAATCTTTCAAACATCCTTTCCCCTTGCCAGGTCCCGTATATGACCCTCAATCATCTCCGGAATATAATCCAAACTCTTGACAAGCCTGTCCCTTTGCTCTCGCATATGTCCCCTGGGCGGAGGCGTATCGGCCATGGCAATCGCTGCAGCGACAGCATCACCTCCACGATCATAAACCTCCATCAGTCCGAACTGATCCGACAGAACCTTCATATTTCCGCATTCGCCGGCCCAACTAGACGCCAGCACCGAAGGCACACCCATGAGCGCCGCCTCGGCGCACATACTGGGGCTTTCTCCCACCACCAGTTTGGCAAAGGCCATAACATGATGCATCCTGTCTATTCTGATAGCAATTGCGAATTTTCTGAGTGCCTCTGGAGGCGGAGTTTCTGTCGTCAAGACTACCTTCATTCTCGAAGAGAGCTGCTGAATCAATCGAATAGCATCCTCCGCGCTGAATCCTTTTTCTCCCTGATCGTGGACAGCATCCCATCGGACAAAGCGCACCACAGCGTAAGGCTGATCAGGATCGATCCCTTCACCCTTTACGAGTTCGGGATCCGGAGTAAACTCGTGAGGGTGCAAATAGCTCCATTCATGAAAACTCCGATAACGGTAATGACGCCTGCCAAAGTCTCTGGTAAACCACTCCGGTGTGAGAACCCTGTCTGCAAAGGGAAAAGCTATTCTATTGCTGAGCTCCGCCGTTTCTGTATCAGTCAGGGCAATGTTGGGAATGCCGAGCAGTCTAGATGGGAGCGACGTAGTTATACCGCCGATGGACAGGACAATATCCGGACGATAGTCCCGGAGCATTATAGTTAATTTGCACCAGCGTTTTAATAACTCCTGCGCAAGGCCTAAGCCTTTTTTCTGTTTTGACAAGCAAACATAGGGAATGTTGAACAAATCGAGGAGCTCATGGGTAATGTCTTTGTCACGGGTAACAATTTTCAGCTCGTGGCCGCGTCCCTGCCACCTCTTCATCAACGGCCGGAAGAAATGCACATGTTTGGGATGCAGTATATCTATCAGAAATTTCACGAGAGCTAAGCCTCCTTCACAGCCAATGCTACAAGACCGGATCCACTCTTCTGAGATCGGTAAAATGAACCCAGAAAACTGAAGAATAGCAGTAAAGGAAAAACCAATGCGTAAGGACCCTTATTTCGTTCTCTGGCGCCGGTTATCAGCTTGCTTATATCGTTAGTCAATGTTTCCATTGTATTATAATTATAGACACAGGTTTTAACATGAAGCCCTCCTCTGGTAAGAAGACGCATTAATTCATCCTTTGTGTAGCCCGGTCTCACATGACCGTCGATGTCCATCCAGTTTTCTCTTTGCCAGCCAAAAATGTTCCGTGTCAGATGCGGCACATGGACAAGCAAATGACCGTTCGGTTCGAGGGCCTCACAAAACATCCTTACCGCACCGAGATCGTCCTTGAGATGTTCAAGCATATCTGTCGATATGATCAGGTCGAATCTGCCTAATTCAGGAAGTCTCATAGCGTCCATAGTTACAAATTGCACCTTTTTGCATCCAAGTTTTTCAGCGATCGCGGTATTGATTATGTTCTGATATTCATCCAGATCAACGCCAAAAACTTCAGCGGCCGGAAAGCGTCTGGCACAGGCAAGGGTGATCATTCCTCTACCACATCCCGCATCGGCAATCCTGCGGGGATAAGGAACTCTATCTAAAAAAGGAAGAATGGTGCGGGCACGTATACGGAGCCCTAAAATGGGGGCCCCGAGAAGCCTCACGTAGAGTCGCTCCGACGGACTCAATCCCGGAGTCAGCGCTAATTCTGAACCAAATGGCATTAATGCCCTCCCTTACTTTCTGTCTTTCTTAACAGTGAGAGCAATACGGCCAGCCCGCGGGCCATCCAGCCGTTACACCAATGGAGAAGGGTGAACCGCTTATTGATGAAACGGCCTTTCTGATAGGCAAATTCACCGTCACCTTTATAAAAATTCTGAAGCCCCCAGGAAGCAATGCGAAGGGCCATTTCCTGGTCACCAGCCTTGGCAAAGGTCAGAATACCCTGGGCGGACCCGTGAACGTCATGCGGCATGATCTTGTCGCTGGCCCACTTGGGTGCGCCATTCGGAAGAAACAGTTCTTTCCCGTAGAATTTTAAACCCCTTTCATAGTTATCTCGGAAGCGCTGGTCACCCGTCGCATTTTCATAATCCAGATACGCATCCAGAATCATACCCGTATGATAATTGTCATGCGCCACCAGGCTCTGCCTGGGATTTGTGGTATAATACCATGCCCCATAGGAAGTTTGAAGGCGAGATACGAAGGAAAGAAGTTTCCGTGCCTGATCCAAAAGAAATGTCTCACCTGTCAATATTCCTACCTGAGCCATAAATGTCGCAGCCTGAGCGTTAATATTTATGACGGCAAAATCTGTTTTCATCTTTGGCACGTATGATATACATTTTTCCTCGGCGGTTTCGTACAACACATCTAAATCATATAAAATAAAATCAACGGCACTTCGGGCAGTCATGAGATAATCTTCCGTATGAAAAGAGCGAAAGCCGTGTAAAAGAGCACCCCCGGCAATAATAGTAATATAGCAATTGGGATAGCCTGGCGGTTGGTAGAAGCCCGTACTCTGCCAGGGATGATGATAGCCCCAGCAACTGCCGTGATAATCTCCTTTTTCTGTTGAAGTATTTTCCATTAACCAGTCCAGACAACTTGCAGCCCTTTCCTTGAAGGGGCGGGTGGAACTCATGGAAAGCATATCTAGATTGGCCCGGGCAAACAGTGCCGGACATTCCGGATTAACGCCCTTCCTCACGCAAAAGATGGGCCGTAGATTTATGGGCGCCCGCATGATAAGTTGCGTCCAAAGCAGACGGAGCGGCCAGAAATTAAAAGACAGAACCCGAACCACGGGACTGTGGAGGGCGTCAAACTTGGAATAGCCGCTGTAACCTAAAGATAGAGCCCGGTCCAAAGTGGCGCAGAGAATTGTCTCAATTTCTCTAATATCAATCATTGATGATTAACCATAATCGGGGATATCATATTTTTCTGGAACACCATGCTGCAATAACTGGGAAAAGTACGGTGACCCGCGCGTTTCGACTGTTACCCCGTGCTAAGGACATTGTTTCTTTGCCAGTTTGAAGCCGGACGCCAGGCTGCTAAAATGATCGGACATCCTGTAATCCTTTTTTCCCTTGAATGCTTCTGACATCAGCCAGTAAGCTTCTAAAGGGTTTCCATCTAAGAGAATTCCCCTTTGGGCCTCCTTGATGGCGGCGTCGGGATGGCCTCTGAGGAGGTAGATTTTGCCAAGATTGATGTGGAAAGAGGCCTTGTCCTTTCTGAGTGATATAGCCTTTTTCATTTCGCTTTCAGCTTCCCCTAACTTCTCTTTCTTCATAAGTATTGCTGCCATCTGGTTGTACAGCTCAGCATCGGAAGGAAAGCCGGCCAGGGCTTTCTTAGTATAGAAAAGGGCTTTTTCGTCATCGGGACCCAAAATATAGTAGTAACTTAGTAACCTATAGGTCGTGTATTTCACCCCGGCATGCTCTCTATTAATGGACTCCGTGGCTTTTGTCAATTCGGCGAATGCGTTGGATAACCTGCCTGCGGTTAGAAACGCGGCTCCCAGACTGTTATGTACAATAGCGAGATGCGGCGTCTTCTCAGCATTATTGCTCCAGAGGGATATCTCATCCTTTAATATGTCGTTCTGGATAAAGACCGTCACCCCCATGATAATTATGACTGCAGTAATCGCCGACGATAGAACGACAATTATCCTTCTTCTCTTATCAAAGTAGCTCAGGGCATAGACGATGAAGATGGACAATGGAACGAAGAAAAGCATGGAAGGGAGGTAATTCCGGTGCTCGTAAACAAGCCCCAGGGAAATAAACGATCCCTCG
>PLLV01000105.1 GCA_003142295.1 Syntrophaceae bacterium | reverse complement strand
TGATGCAGCAGCACGGCATAAGCGAACCACGCCGCCAGTGTCCATGTCTGCTTGGGATCCCATTGCCAAAGACTGCCCCAGACGCTTCTCGCCCATATGGAACCTGCCAGGATGCCGAGAGTGAGCAGCGAAAACCCCAGCATGAGGCACATATGGTTAATCCTGTCCAGGTCTGCAAGGGAAGGCAGGACCTTGCTCAAGCTGCTTACCTTCTTATTCTTTAGTAAACCTTCCTGGATGAGATACATAGCGCCCGCGCAGGTGGCCAGAGCAAAAAGGGCCTCTCCCGTTACGGAGAGTATCACATGAACCGGCACCAGGTTGCTCTGGAGTGCAGCGGGAATAGAAACGTATGCTCCCAGGTCTTTCGAGGCCGCGATCATGAGCAGAAAAGTCACGGGAGAGACGAAGGCGCCCAACAGCCTGGTCTTCGTCTTCAATTGGAAGGCAAGATAAATACCGGCCATTGCCCAGGCGAAGAAGGAAAGCATCTCATGGAAGCTGAGCAAAGGATTCTGGCCGGTTTTGATGCATCTGAATGCGAAAAACAAGGTATGGAACGCGAAGGCTGAGAAAAGAACCCATGTAGAAACTCTGGCTACCAGTACTCTTCTGATATACAGGGAGCCTAAGTATCCTAAGGCGCTTAAGAGGTAAACAACAAGAGCCACCCTGAAAAAAATGATATCCATCAATCACCAACTCTTATTTTTTCGCCGGTAATATCATAAATGATTTTTTTTACCTTTTCCCAGCTCTTATCTTTTATGTGTTGAAGGATGTCTGAATGTACGACCGCTTCAAACAAACGCCTGTTCTCGTCGGAGGAACGCCCCTTCACAACTAACTTTTCTCTCAGTTGTCCCATCACCTCAAGGAGGGTTCGATATTCCGTCCCGAAGAGCTGTTCCATATCTTCCCTCAATTTCTTCGCCAGGGCCGGACTTTTCCCTCCGGTGGATATGGCGATCAGAAGGTCTCCCTGCTTGAGGAGGGAAGGGAGGACAAAATCACATTTGTCAGGGTCATCCACGATATTGACGAGTATCCCCTTCTCTCTCCCATCGCGGGAGATCTCCGCGTTGACGTCATCCCGGTCCGTGGCGCCGATTACCAGGAAGGCATTATCAATAAAGGCCTGGTCGTAATCGGCAGCAATGTGATTTATTCTGCCTTCTTTCTTCATCGTTTCAAGACCGGGAGTCAGCGCCTTACCAACAACAACGACACTGGCCCCGAAGTCAAGAAGCCGTCCCACTTTCCTCTCGGCGACATCGCCTCCGCCCACGACTATGCATCTTCTATCTGTGATATCCAGAAATAACGGGTAATATTTCACTGACCTTCCTTTGCACTCCGATAAACCCCCATGGCCTGCGCGGTACCTCAGAACGTGACAACTATTTCTCTCCCAACGATTCCCCTTTTTGTAAAGGGGGATTGAGCGGGATTTTACAATGGGTTCGCCAAAATCCCCCCTGCGCCCCCCTTCAAAAATAGGGGCAACAAGAGACAGATTCTGTTTTCGGACTAAGACGAAAGAACTAATGTAAGCTATCACGAAGACCCTTAAAATTCAAGCTGCTTGAAATATCATCGAAAAGAGGATATAGATGGACATCCAATCGTTTCAGGTCAGGGAGGGACGAAAATGCCAGAATTAACCGGGCTAACCGGAGAAAAAAAGGGACAATGGCTGAAGATCGAACTGTCAGTATCACCGCTGCTGATCGATGCATTGTCGAACTTCCTTACTGAAATAGGCATCCCGGGAGCGTTTCAGGAAGAACTGGCGCCCCAGTCCCCGGGAGACTTTGGGCTGTCTGAAACGAGAGAGGTCCTTAAAGCATATTTACCCTTTGATGGGCGGTTGGAAGACCGTGTCGCTTCCCTGAAGACATATTTAGACAGCGTCTCCGGCCTCTTCCCCGGACTGGAGGAACCCCGCTTTTCCATGGAAATAGTTGCAGATCAGGACTGGGGGGAAGAGTGGAAGAAATATTTCAAGCCCCTGCGGGTGAGTAAGAATATCGTTATCAAACCGACCTGGGAGAGATACACCCCCGCAGGCCGGGACATTGTCATCGAGATAGACCCCGGGATGGCATTCGGAACGGGCCAGCATGCTTCGACGAGGATGTGTCTGGAAGCGATTGAGGACATCCTTCTGAAAGACAGGGGCATCAAGAAGTGGAGGGTTCTCGACATCGGTACAGGTACAGGTATCTTGGGCATCTCCTGTGCAAAGCTGGGTGCGGAAAGAGTGGTATGTGTCGACATCGATAAGAAGGCTGCTGCCATTGCCCGCGAGAATGCGATGATCAATAACGTGGCAGACAGAGTGGAAATCGTCAATCGCGATGTCAATACCATTAATGAGCCATTTGATCTTATCGTCGCCAACCTCACGGCCAAGATACTGATACGTCTCCGCGACCACTTAATGTCTTTGATTGAAAAAGATGGTTATCTGGTGATTTCAGGCATCGTTGATCAGAATAAAACGGATATTGAATCGCATTTCTTGAAGGGCACATTTGCAATTCACCAGATCATCACGGAAAAGGAATGGGTTTGCTACGTTTTTCAAAAAAAAGGAAATCAACCTTGAGTGCCGCAAAAGAGCGTTTGGCATTTTAATGCGGTCCAGCCTTCTACCCAATTTCCAATCGTTTTGTGAGGGAATAAACCTTGACAGTGCCGAGAATCTATTTCCCCGGGATTATAGGAAAGGGCGAGATATTTGATCTTGGGGGAGAGAACCTCAGGTATGTTAAGTCCGTCCTCAGGATGAAGAAGGGTGACCATCTGATTCTTTTTGACGGCGCCGGATGGGAATACGAGACTGTGATAAAAAACTTCTCCGCCAATGGCATCAACGTAGAGGTCTTTAAAAAGAACAGGATACAGAACGACGATATAAGAATTACCCTTTTCCAGGCCCTCCCCAAGGCGAACAAGATGGATTCTATAATCCGGAAGGCGACGGAACTGGGCGCCCACAGTATCATCCCCTTCCGGTCGGCAAGATCCGTCCCCCAATTAACGGCGAACAAAGCCCGTGCCAGGGTGTCGCGGTGGCGAAGCATAGCCACCGAGGCGGCCAGACAGTGCGGGAGAGCCGATATACCGGAAGTCAACGACGTTCTCTCCTTTGAAGAGATGCTTGCATCTGCGGAAGGGGGGGCGCTGAAGATTATTTTCTGGGAAGAAGAATCTGAAAGAGGAATAAAAAAACTATTGCGTGACAATAGATATGAAGGAGAGAAAGACATCACCGTCATGATAGGCTCGGAGGGCGGATTCTCAAAAGAGGAAGTGGACAGCGCCGTGAAAAGGGGATTCATGTCTGTGAGTTTGGGCAGGAATGTGCTGAAGGTGGAGACGGCTGCTGTCACTATTCTTTCCATCATTCAGTATGAATTGGGTATCTTTGGGGGAGAGCCGGAAGGGGGTAAGCCGTAGTGGTGGAAGATCGTTACGGTGGCTTCTGGCGAAGAGCTATGGCGTTTTCCATCGATAAGATTATTCTCTTTTTCACTTCTTCGTTCATCCTGTTTATCGGCGTGCTGGCATTGAATATCAGCTTTCTGTCTCACTACCGCGATATGTTGCCGGAGAGATTTGTAGAAATGATCATGACCTTTGTGTTTATTTACCTGCTTACGACAGTCTTTATAAGTATTTTTTATTTTACATATTTTCACGGCGCTGCCGGACAGACGCCCGGAAAGATGATCTTCGGCCTCAAAGTGGTTCAGTCAACGGGAGAACAAATGACCTTCGGTCTCGCTTTTCTCAGATGGGTGGGATATATCATCTCGGCCGTTGTCTTTTACCTCGGGTTTATCTGGATCGCATTTGATGCGAAGAAACAGGGCTGGCATGACAAGATAGCGAGGACAGTTGTCATCCGTGTCAGGAATATCGTTGATGGACCGGCATATGCGCCCGATGAAAAAGGCCTTGACAAAGAAGGGGATTTTTTATAGACGAGACTTCCGCTCAATCACATAACAAGCTGGGAGGGTCGGTAGCTCAGTCGG
>PLLV01000027.1 GCA_003142295.1 Syntrophaceae bacterium | reverse complement strand
GGATCACCAACATCCTTTTTAAAGATTTCATAATTCTGCCAATTCTTGCACAATTGACCAGATCGGTTCAAGCGATACCATATTTTATATATTTTTATCTTCCACTTAGCAATCTTATCCCGTGGGCATCGACCGCATTTTGTAGAACGTTTGCCAATGAGGTTGGATTCGTATACATTTTTTTGCACACCGCAATCGCAACGGCAAAGCCATAATCTGTGATTGACTTTTTCCCCAGCATATTTTAACACAACCCATTTTCCGAATCGTCTGCCAGTTAAATCTACGACACGTGTTGATTGCTTAATGATTTTAGGCTGCTTTGACATGATAAGGTATCCAAATCATGGTGTTTTCTGTTTCCATTAAGAAGCTACATTCTACGCAGGTATTTCAAATGGATTCAGTACCCAATAAAATATTTGTCCCGACGAATTCCCAATACATGCCTACTTGCTACTCAAGGTTTAAGATGGTAGAAATATCATCAAATTATTATACAGGCCCAATGAAATTAGAACCATGAACAACATTCCAATAATGTTTATTATTCTATGTTGGGGAATTTATCTACTTTACTGGGCGGTCAGTTCTTTTTCGCAAAAGCCTTCAACTGAGAAGCCCAAATCAGTGAGTTATTTTGTCGCCGTATTTCTATTTGGTAGTTCCTTTATGATGATTCTTGTGCCCGAGTTATTTAATTTGTCAGCAATTCCGATAAATAAATCATTGTTATTGGACATTACCAGTATGCTGATTTGTGCATCAGGACTTGCTGTTTGTGTCTGGGCGAGAACAAATCTTGCCGGAAATTGGAGTAATACTTTAGATTTTAAAAAAGGTCACGAACTCATTCAAAGCGGTCCGTATAAATTAATTCGCCATCCGATTTATGCCGGCTTTTTATTAATGTTCCTTGGCTCAGCAATGGCAACCAGTAAGCTCGGAGGAATTATAGGTTTCGTGATTCTATTAGCCGGTTGTTTGCTGAGGATCAGACTTGAGGAAGACTTGATGATGAAGCATTTTCCAGTGGAATATTGCGAATATAAAAAGAACACGAAGGCACTTGTTCCTTTCTTGTGGTGAATCTAGGGATGTCTGACTTGTATTATAGGCTTAACTAGGCTTTCACCAGAACTACTGGCAATCGTGCCGACCCTTGATCCTTTCTACGACAAAACATATCTTTTCCAATTCATGTGTCTTCTCATTCTCAGGGTCCAAGCGGACAACCAAGGTTCTCAGTCCCTCCGGTACTCTTTCCGCTTCAAGACGGTCACGACCGTAGATGCAGAACTGTTCCTCCGACATGGACGCCATGCCGATGATGATGTCTGCATCGGCAAGCATCCGGCGACAATCTGCCTTTCCTCGGAGATTCGGGAATATTCCACCGTCCCACTCATCAATTATGTTCCGATACTGTAGCATGAGAGCTTGCTTGGGAGGAAACTTGAACGGCTCTCCTATTAGAGGAACCCACTGTTTCTTATGGGCTTCTATGAACAACTTGCGAAGTTCCTTTTCCGTCTCTGTCTCATTCTCGGACACCTGCCCCGTCGAAATAGAAACAATGGTGCCGACTACCTGTTCGCTGTTTGCGGTCTCCGGGTGCTCAGCCACATAAAGGTCAAAAGTCCGAGCGATGTTTTCCCAAATTAAGATTTCCCGCCAAGGGTGTGTATCTCGCATGAACCCAAGTTCCCATTGCTCAAAAGTCGGATAAACAAAATGCCCAACCTTTGAAAAGAGAACTCTTGCGAATTCTTCCAGAAGTGGAGTAAGCCCTTTCTTGTGGCGAATTGGTCCTTGCTTGATGTCCTCAAGCGGAACGTCGCTTATCTCGCCATGTTGTTTTTTCTTCTTGGCCATTTTTGTGAGCTTTTATTTGCTTGTAGTGCTTGCCTGTGACCCAATTCTGGCCTTTTGTGTCGTACTGGTCAAGCGGTCGCTCGCTATCCCCGCCCAAACACCCCGCCAAACACCGTAAAATCAATTGTGATGAATTGAAAAACACGAAACGACTTGGGACACCACCCGGTCTCGTTTTGCAAAATTTGCAAGAATAACAAAAAGCGGAAAATGAAAACTCCCACTTTTATCCCACCACTGCTGTTTCCAAGCCAGTGGCCCCAGCATATCCTTTCAGCAACACCTATCGTCTGACATCGTAGTAGAAATGATCGGCATCTTCCTGGGATTTTCCCCTAAGAATTCGCCGCACAAGCCGGGGATTCGTCAACAGATACCAGTCTCCAAACTCATCCCACTTGCGGCACGATGTGATGATGTGAGCCTTCCTGATCGTCATGAACCGTTTTCCTTTGCTCTTGCCGGAAGCCTTGAGCCTTTGGGCAAAGTCGAGATCTTCCAAGCTGACGAGATTCTCATTGAATCCACCAATCGCCTCGAAATCCTTCCGCAAACACCAAAACAATCCTCCAGATACTCGACGCCACATAAGCATTACTGCCAGCAGCATTACCGTCAGCACAATTCCCAAAGACCATCGCTCGGGCCGAATCGGCACGCCGCCGCCAATATATTTCCCCGTTCGCAGCAGTCGGTCGATCTCCAGTAACATGTTGCTGGTCATTCGGCTGTCAGCGTCGATGGTGACGATGATCTCGCCAGTGGCGGCTTTTGCCGCCGCATTTCTGATTCTCGCCAGATTCCGGCCGTCTTCATGCACGACCTTAGCACCATACTTTATTGCTATTTCCTCGGTATGGTCGGTGCAACGATTCAGTGCGACGATAATTTCTACCTGATCTGGAAACGGAGTTGCGGCCACCTTGATTGAATCAAGGCATCTTGGGAGGTAGTTTTCCTCGTTGCGGGCTGGAATCAGGACGGAAAATCGTGGCATCGTTTACCCCGTTTTCTCCGAAGCAATAACGTCAAAAAATAGGGCATGAAGATCGTCTCGGTGCTGGCCCGTGGCAGTGTGGATGATGACTGCTTTATTTCGACCATCGCTGTGGACCTTTCTCACGCCGAAGCCATGCCCCTGTAAACGTCGCCTAGTTTGATTGGCACTAAGATTCACATACAGCCTGTCGCCTTTGAGGTTTTCCATCGCATTCAGCCCCCAGATAGTTTCACTCGATAGCCCATTTCTTCAAGTTCTGTAACAATCCGATCACGATGATCGCCCTGAATCTCGATCCGTCCATTCTTAATCGTTCCACCAGTGCCTAATCGCTGCTTTAACTTGGCGGCTAGTTCCGCCAGACCGTTTTCATCCAGTGGGAGGTCGGAGATGGTCGTCACCCCCTTGCCTCGCCTGCCTTTTGTTTCCCGGCCTACCCGAACCGTGACGTTTTTGGAGACTTCTTTCTTGGTTTGGCTAATTTCTCTGGTCACGTTTCAGTCCTTTTTTCAGGCGGCAATGGCTCGTTAGGCCGGACGCCGTACTTCCTCTGCCTCGCCCGCCCGTGGGGACAACCGCCAAACGTCACCAACATTTCGATGGACTGAACAAAAAGGGCAAGACGATTGCCCTGTCTGGCTCTGGTGCAGATCGGGCATTTCTTTTCACAATAGTCGGGATCGGCCATATATCACCATTAATTATCAGTGTGTGCGGTCGGTGGTCTTCGGCCCCCTCGCATCCTCGATCTTAAACGTCTTTTGCGGCTCCTCATCCGTATGTGTGTCGAGAATCTTCTGAATCTTGTCGAAGATGGTATCCAGCTTCTTCTCCAGCCGTTTGTCATCCATGTGGTTTGCTGCGGTGGCGATGTATCCGCCGAGATCATCCCAGTCGTCCAGAGTCAATTGGACAGGTTGCTCAGCGGGTGTATCCCGAACGATCTGGAGATAGTTGTCATCCAGGCATATAATGTCCTCAAGACTTATCTTCCGCTTGGCAGCGGTCAATTTCAGCCCGACCTTCGTGCCTGGCTTGATGTATTTGGGCGTTGGCATAGTGTTGTCCTCCAGATTGTCAGTATTTTCCCGACAAAAGGGCGATTTGGCAAGCCATCCCACCACAGATGCTTCGTTATACGCTCTGAATTGAATTGCAAGAGACTGGAGCAAAAGATGTGTTCCGCTGATACTCACAATCATTTTAACCATCGCCGATTCAGATT
>PLLV01000208.1 GCA_003142295.1 Syntrophaceae bacterium | reverse complement strand
AGACAAAACCATCTGATGCGAAGATTTTCCATGGTTTTGTGCTCCGAGACCTCAATGCAAATTTTAAACTGTTTCTTATACTAAGCTGTTTTTTCACTTTGGGTTCCTTCAGTTACTCATTCCTCCTAATCTATGCGACCCATTTAGGATTTACGACCGCCTTCGTTCCCGTGCTCTATCTGATTTTCACCGTCGCTGCTGCCATTTTTTCCATCCCTTCAGGCAGGCTTTCCGACAAAATAGGGAGAAAGGCATTGATGGTGCTCGCATTTATCTCATGGGGAGCCGTCTGTCTCAGCCTTATATTGTGGAGCAGTCACGTGGTTATTGTCCTGGCATTTGTTCTCTATGGTCTGCACAAAGGCATTCTGGACACAGTCCAGACGACATTCGTATCTGAGCTCTCTCCGGAGCGCTATCGAGCCACAGGCTTAGGTGTCTTTCAAATGGCCGTTGGTCTTTGCGCCCTTCCCGCCTCCCTGATTGCCGGGCTGCTGTGGGATCGGATCAGCATATTTGCACCCCTTTATCTTTCCATTGTCTTCACTCTCTTAGCCACCGTGCTCTTGATGTTCGTTAAGGAAAAAGGACGGTTCATAAGTAATTCCCCTGTGTGAGTCTTTCCCTCTAACGGCATCGCAAACCAAGTTGATAATTTGGGACATTGAAATTAAAGATTTTCTATGGGTTAGCCGAAATAGTCATTGATACGGTCATATATTTTAGGATATATAAGACGCCATGAATCTCAAGAAGTGGTTAGACAGGTTCTCCATCGAACGCTACGGCATTTATCATAAGTTATTCATCATTTTTGGCCTTTTCTTTCTTATCCCTGTCTTTGGATTTCTGTATTTCGCATTAAAATACGAATTCCTTAACGATAACTATATTCCCCTTTTTTTCATTGCCCTTCTCTTCTTCTCGCTCATCGGATTAGTGATACTGCGCAAATTTTTTGACGAGATTGTTTCCATATCAGGCAATATTTCAAAAAAAGTTGCAGAGGAATTTGCGCAACCCCAGATATCAACAGCCGGCGAATTGAAAGGGATAGTGGACGCCTTCCAAGTCCTCGAGCATGAACTCAGGGCAAATTTCTACCGTTTGGAAAAGAAGACATCGGAAATTTCCATATTAAAGGAGCTCTCCGACCTGTGTTATATGACATTCAATCCGGAAGATCTGCTTTATATCACCCTTGAGCGCGCTCTGAAACTTACGAATGCAGACATCGGGTCCATCATGATGCTGGAGAGACCGAAACGTGATGCGTTCATTATCGAGGCATGCATCGGATTTGGTGATTTCGTCAAGAAAGGTGATCGGATTAATTTTGCAGACGGAGTAGCTCAGTATGCCGTCCTCAACAAGACCCCGCTTCTGGTGGAAGACATTGAGACAGACATCCGTTTCGGTCGCAAATCGCGACCTCAATACGCGACAAAATCATTCATATGCATGCCGCTCAAGACCATTAACGATGTTATTGGCGTCCTGACCATCTCCAGGAGAAAATCCGATGATCTTTTTACGCAGGAGGATGTAAATGTCCTTTCACCGCTGTTGAGCAATGCGGCTTTTACCTATGACAATCTTCGTCTTCTCAAAGAAGCTGAAATTAAATCGAAGCAGCTCCAGGCTATGGGAAAAATCTCTTCAGTCATCAATTCGAGCTTAAGGAGCAGTGAGCTCCTCCATACGATTCTGCAGGAAATTAGAAAAACAATACCATATGACATGGCCGTTATTGTGGAACTTGACGAAGACAATTCGAGGCATGTAATCATTACCGAGTTTTTGGCACTCGTCTCCACAAATCTCTCCAGAGGGAATTCATACAACTGCTTTGGAACTGTCATCGATAAGGTCATCAAACGGCAGAGCCCGCTGATCCTAGAAGATACAGGCGGGTTATCGCATCCAGTCGAGAAGGATATTTTTCTGGATCATGGTTTTAAGACCGCTCTTTTAACCCCGCTGAAAGTGGATGGCCGCACAACAGGAGTCCTCGTGCTGTGCAATGTGCAGATGGAATTGCTGGCTGATATGCACGATGCCATCGAATGCATGGCAGGAGATCTCTCCCGTGCCATCGAAAGGGAAAAACTTTCATTGGCATTCGTCAGGCGGACCCACGAACTGGAAACCCTCAGGCAGATTGGCAATGCATTGTCCTCCTCCACCTTCGATACCGAGAAAGTTCTAACATACACAATGGATATGATTCGCGTCATCATGAATGTGGAAGCCGGCTCTCTGATGCTCCTGGAGGACAACGAGTTGAGGTGTGAGATCGCCTTTAACATTAGTATGGGACCACTGCGGGGCTTCAGGCTCAAACTTGGCCAGGGTATTGCCGGGTATGCCGCTACCCGGGGCAGAACAGTCATCGCCCAAAATGCTCAACAGCACCCGCATTTCTCTCCGGAATTTGATGAACTGACTGGTTTTGAGACGAAATCGGTCCTCTGTGCGCCCCTCATTTCCCAGGGCAAGGTAATCGGCGTCATTGAGGTGCTCAATAAAATTAACGGCGTCTTTAATAATGACGACGAACACCTTCTCCAGGCCATATCCACGGCGGTCTGTATAGCTATGGAGAACGCGCGGCTTTACAAAGAAACGCTGGCCATGGCCGAAAACGAACGGAACATCAGAAACGTATTTCAAAAGTTTGTGCCCAAAGAGATCGTAGACAGAATTGTTCTTGGCAGCGCATCAGCAAGACCGGTAGTCGACGAATTCAAAACCGTGACCCTGCTGAACATTGATATCCGGGGTTATTCCGGACTGTCCAAGAAAATTGGTCCCCAGAAGTCAGTGACGATCCTTAATTACTTTTTCTCATCCATGGGAGAAATCGTCTTCAAACATCATGGGATCGTCGACAAATATCTTGGAGATGGATTTCTGGCTGTTTTCGGCGCCCCTGTTTCTACCCCAATGGATGCGGATAACGCTGTTTCAGCGGCCCTCGAAATGCAGAAGGCGATGGTGCACATCAATGAGTATTTTGTGAAACAGTATGGCACATTATTGACAATGGGGATCAGTATGCACACGGGGGAAGTGGTGGTTGGCAACATCGGCTTTGACAAGAAAATGGACTACACCGTCATCGGAGATTCGGCTAATTTTGTTTTTAAACTACAGGATTTTTGCAAATCCTGGCCCGATGGAATCATCATCAGCGAAAAAACATATTTTGCCTCTCAGTTCCCGCCGGAAGTCGACGAAATCGGCATTTACGAAACCGAACAGGATATGGAAAAAATCAAAATCTACAGGGTCGTTGGCCTTCCGAAGGCAAAGGCATGATCCCTCCGTAATCAACGACAAACATGCGCCGTAGCCCGTCCCCTGGGGTTATCGTCTTTTCTGTCCTCTTATGTTGTTACGTTCAGCAATAATCCCGTGAGGTAGTGTCCCTCCGGGTGTCCGAGATTTGTGGGATGATCCGGACCAGGACCCATAGTCTGAAGGAGCCGGGCCGATTTACCGGTATCACGCAAGGCGCCAAGGACAATCTTTTCAAAAAGCGCGTCGCCGATATAATTGGAGCAGGAAAAAGTAGCGAGTATGCCGCCTTCCCTGAGGGCTCTTGCGGCCTGCAGATTGATATCTTTGTATCCCCTTGATGCTTTTGTCACGTCCTTCTTTGCTCTGGCGAATGCGGGAGGGTCTAAAATAATCAGATCGAAGATCTCATTTGTCTCGCGCAGATATTTGAAGACATCGGCCTTGACTACAGGGTGTTGATCTGATGAAAAGCCGTTTCTTTCGAGATTCCATCTGGCTATTTCATTCGCTGCTTCCGAAGACTCGACGGAAATCACACGCCGGGCGCCTCCCCGAGCGCAGTAGACGGAAAAAGCACCGGTGTATGAAAAACAATTCAGGACGTTTGCTTGATCGCTTAATCGTTCGGCAATCTTCCTGTTCGTCCGCTGATCCAGGAAAAAACCCGTCTTCTGCCCTGAGATTATATCCACCTTGAAGCGCAGGTGATCTTCTGTGATCTCGATTGCCTCCGACGGACGTTCTCCGTAGACGATGCCGGTATGATCATCTAAACTTTCTAACTGCCGTGCCCGGCCTTCGCTCCTTTCATAGATACCGAGGGGCTGCATCTCTTCGGAGAGTATTTTCACAACATTCTCACGATGCTTCTCCACTCCCGCCGTTTCTACGGATAGAGCCAGGTAATCGGCATATCTGTCAACGATGAGTCCGGGCATCCAGTCTCCTTCTGCATTGATCAGGCGATAGGCCGTTGTTCCCTCCGGCAGCACCTTCTCCCTTAAGGCCATGGCCTCCCGGATTCGTTTTTGCCAGAACGTATAATCAATGGCTGCTGTTGTATCTGCAGTCAGTAATCGGAAGGCGATGTCGGAGGTAGGATTGTAAAAGCCCAGGGCCAAGGGCTGCCTCTCATGTGTTACGGCAACCACGATGTCGCCTGGTTCGAGCTGGCCTTCTGCTCCGGCAACAGCTCCGGAAAAGACCCATGGGTGCCCGCGAGAGAGCGAGGCGTCACGGCCGGGCTTGAGAAATATTCGGGGATATCTATCCATCATGGCAAAGGATGTGATTATTATTTCTGGTAATGTACTGGCTTATTCACTAAAATGCAATGACCTTTGCATGGA
>PLLV01000212.1 GCA_003142295.1 Syntrophaceae bacterium | reverse complement strand
CAGAAGGGGAGGGCGGGAATGACAGCGGCGGATGGATTCCCACCTGCGCGAGCACGTCGTCATCCTGATTTGTCATTGCGAATGTATGTGAGGAATCTTTAAGATCCCTCTCTTTGCTCGGGACAAGGATTTCTCCCTNNGGGCGGGAATGACGAAATTACGTTTCCACTGAACATAAGATTTCTCCCGGAGTTTACCCTGAGTAAAAACGAAGGGGTCGAAATGACAGAGATGAGACTGTTCTTTATTTTTTTACCTTGCTCGCTTTTTCCTTTTCATATGCTATTCTATCGGTATCCATTGGACGATAACTTGTGTCCATAAATTTGTAAACTTTGTCGACAAACGAAGAAATGTTAACGGTGAGTGCGCTCAGTATAAATGAACAAAGCGCTATTATGACCAACCAGAACAGGGTTCTTTTTGTAAAGTATCGCCTGGCACGGCGTTTAATTTTCGAAAACGTCTTTCTTTTTTTGATTTTAGATTCAGTCATATTGGTGCAGTTTATTTCTGGATGGTATCAGGAAAAGACATCTTCTGCCGCTGGGCGTCGGATAAGCGGATCTAGTCTTTTTTTATGGCCTCAGGAGGGGATAGCCGGGGAGAGTATACATAACCGAGCGCTCCTTTTTCATCGCGTTGCGTCTCTGTTGGATCAAATACTGCGTACCATTCATCCTGCAGGAAATCTGCCTTGACCTTCTGGCCGGGTTCAATCTTCCCTCTCACCTCAGAATTGATTGAACGGTCTGCCCTTATATTAGTCCTGTCTTTTGCATAGAGGATAACGCCCCAGTCCTTAGCGGTCTGAGGACCTGTTGCCTGCGCTTGTACGGCTTCTTTGGGGGGCGTTGATTGTAGGACAGTTGCCGGTGGTTGAATGATCTCAGGAACAGGTTTCTTTTCCTCTATGGCGGGTTTTGGGGATTCAGCCCAGCGGAAAATATTTTTTACATCGTATTGAATAGCGCCGGTCTGATACAGGATGCCGAGAATCAGGAATAGGAGAGCAAATAATAGAATTACAATTTTAGATCTTGAAATTGTGACTTGAGGCTTCTCTGCCGTTTCCTTCTGGGCATCTTCCTGCTGTACTATTTCCGGTTCGGCTTCAATGTCAGTTGCGGTTTTAGCAGTAGTCTCAGTTACACTCCTCTCGGCAGATACTTTAGATACAATTGATTTAAGGTAATCCGTTACCGTTTGAGGGATCGCAGCTATCTTATCCGTCAACGAAGGCCTTTTCAGTTGCTTATCACCGTAGTAGTAATAGTTCTTGTCACGGTAGGTGAAATCAGGGCTGATCTCAGCTTTTAAACCATTTAGGACAACGCCAAAAATTCGCGCTCCCACATGGTCAAGCTGTGCCTTAGCCCGCTTGAGGGCGCCTCTGGCAATTTTCCCCACCTGATATACAATGATTGCGCCATCTCCAAGTGAACTCCATATTGCTGCCTCTGTAGCGGCCAATACGGGAGGTGCATCTATCAGTATAATGTCATATTCAGAAGAGGCCTGCTTGATAAGTTCAGGCACAAGTTTCGAGTTGACAAGCTCGGCCGGATTGGGGGCAGGCGATCCACCGGTAATGATATGGAGATTATCCATGCCGGGGGTCTGCATAATCTCGTCCATGCTCATCTTGCCCGTTATAAAATCTGTAATAGTCCTGACAACACTTCTCCATTCATAATTGCCCAAAATTACATCGGCCAGTCCGGGCACAGGTTCGATGCCAAATAACTTAGCTATGACGGCCCTCCTGAGGTCTCCCTCAATGAGGAGCACCTTGCTGCCGCCCTGAGCCATGGTTATAGCGAGGTTGACGGCTACAGTAGTCTTACCCTCCTCAGGTGAAGAACTCGTAAAGACTATGGTCTTAATGCTTTTGTCGAGATTTAAGAAATTCAGGTTTGTTCTGAGGGCCCTGTAATTTTCTGCCGACGTCGATGTAGGCAAAAAGTGCGATATAAGTCTGTTAGTTTTCTTTATGGTTTCATCATCTACAGTTTTGAAGTACTTTTCCTGAAGAATCGCCTTGAGCTCATCTTGGTTGACCTGAGGTATAATCCCCAGGACGCGTACGCCCAAGAATTCTTCGACTTCTTCAATGGCCTCGAAGGAAGTATCAAAGGTTTCCATTATGAACGCGAAGACAATACCCATAATCAGTCCGATAATTGTTCCTACGGTGGTATTCGCAGCAACTTTGGGCGGATTAGTCGGTGTTGTCGGCTCAAGAGCGGGCTTTACAATCTTAACTTCTTCTATCTTTTCTGCCTCCTGAATCAACGCTTCCTGATGCTTCTTCTCCAGAAGAGTGTACACCTCTCTGTTAACTGCCGCCTCCCTTTCGAATCTGAGCAGTTCCAGGCCTTTCTCCGGCAGCTTCCTGAGCTCCTCGTCCATCTCATTGATCTGCTGCTTTAAATTCCTGGTGTTTGCCTCAAGGGACCTTTTTTGGGAGGACAACTGTGACTTCATGCTTTCGATGATTTCATGGTTCTGTTTCTTGATTTCCTGAATCTGGGGAAAGTTTTCTGTATAGGTAAGAAGGAGTGTATCCCTCTCCAGCATGAGCTGAACCAATTTATCATTCAGACTTCTATAGATCGGCGTCGCTTCATCAAAGTAGAAAGAGGTTTTTGAAGTTAGATATTTATTTTCCGCCGTGGCAAGAATTTTTTCCACCGCGTTGATCTTCTGAAGTGTTGAGGAATCAATGTCGTATGCTGCCTGGAGTTTAGATGCCTGGGCAAGCGAGGTTGCGGATTGCGCGTCAAGGGATATCAATTTGCTGTTTTCCCTGTAATCCCGTACGGCGTCTTCTGATTTGGCGACCTTTTCTTTAACGATATTTAACTGAGTTTCTATGAATTTTTTAGCCTCGAATGTCCTCTTGTTGATATCGAGTAAATGCTCTTCCTTATAAACCTGAGCCATTGTGTTGGCAAAACGCTGCGCAAACTTTGGGTCTTCAGCTGTCACGGTGATAGTGATTATATCCGTATTGCCTTCCTGCTCTGTTGTCACGTTAGCCTTAAGATCCAGTATAATCTTGAGATAATCGCCATTGCTGCGTATCTGTTCGGAAGAAAGATTGCCCGGTATTAGATTGAGCTTTTTGGCGACAGACTCCAGAATAATGTAGCTTTTTATGACAGAAGCCTGCGTCTCAAGGTAATTTGTGGAAGACCAGGGAAAGGTTTGTGAGTAAAGGCCGGTTAGTGAACCGGTCTTTTCAATTTTAATACTGACACTTGTTTTATATATAGGAGTAGGCTGCCCTAATACGGACCAGACAAGGCTGAAAAATCCCATTGAGACCATGGTAAAAAGGACAATGAACTTTCTCTTTCTGATAGTGCGCCAGTAATCTCTCAGGTTAAGGTCATATTGGGCCATTGTATGACATTCTCCTAAAACCGCAGTTTGTTTGCAGGGTTAAGGAAATACTCATCCCTGAAGCCGGCAGGATATTTGAACAGGTACTCCATAAGTGGTGTCGTATTTAATACGAACTCATTGATATCGCCGATAACTGTTCTTGGTACGTAAACAAGATCACCGTCTTTAAGCTTTATATTCTGGGCTAAATCTCCTCTTTTTAAAATTTCATCCAGATTGGCGGATAGAATAATTGGCCTTCCCCCCCGTTCTTTGTATTCTCTTACAATCTTTATGTCCGATTTCACAGCGAAAGAGGTTGTACTTCCAGCATTAGCTATTGCTGCCAGAAGGTCAGCAGCGTCCTTGAGTCTATATATACCTTGCCTGTTGACTTCGCCGAAAACATATATCCTTTCACCATAGAAGGGAAGTTCCGGAACAGTGACCATGTCGCCATCGTCTATGATTATATTCTGGGTCAGATCCGCTCTGAACATGGCATTGTAAAGATTGACTTTATACATTGTTCCTTTTCTGACAATCTCTACATTTCTCATATCCGCATTTCCAGGACTAATGCCAAGAATGCTGCTGTCCTTGCCTGTTATTGGGCCACCTGCAGATACGATAAGATCAAGTATTGTAGTTCTTCCCATAAGAGGATACTTTCCCGGACCGGAGGTTCCCGTCTGAAGGATATTGATCTGGCCGAAGAGCAGCGCGTTTTTGCTTTTGTACTCTTTTACGATAACTTCAATTCTTGGATTCCTGATATATTTTTTTAATTGGTCTGTCAGTATTTCTCTGACTTCATTGGCTGTGTGACCTGCTACGGCAATATCATCACCGAAGAGATAGGAAATCTTGCCTTCCTGCCTGACCACAACCGTGTACGTATTTTGTTTGAAGCCCTCTTCGGTGCGGGTCGTCGTGATTGTAAAGGGAATCCAAAAGTTGATTGTAAGGACGTCACCCGGCCCTATTATATATTCCGGTACACCATGCCTTTGTGTAAAGACGCTGTTTTCCGTAACCTGGCTCATCCTTGTGATTTCTTCCAACTCTTTCTTTTGCGCAAGGCGCTCTGCAGGCGTAACAACCCCGGAAGTTTCTTGATAATCTTTAACCCGGATACCAGACGCTTCGAATGTACAGGCTGAAAGGAAGAGAATTGCGATGCACAAGATATAAGGCGGTAATTTAATTTTGCTTATGCATAACATCTTGCTTTGCTCCTGGTTCGGTAGGATCATAATCTGAGACCTTTGCATAACTCCTCTATTCGTCATTCCGGGCTTGACCCGGAATCCAGGAAATATTTGATAATACTAGATTCCCGCCTTCGCGGGAATGACAGACTTTTCTTTTTTGTCATTTCGACCCCTTCTTGTCATTTCGACCGAAGGGANNAGATTCCTCACATTCCCCTTCACCATGTTCAGGGCTTCGGTTCACCGGAATGACGCCACACTCAAATGAAATCCCCTGTAGCCCCCTTTGTCAAAGGGGGCAAGAAGAAATGACAGTAACTCTATATTCCCGATGGAGCCTGCCCTCGNNTACTCAGGGTAAACTCCGGGAGGGATATTAAGGATTCCTCATCATAATCGAATTTCTTAAGTTCAATAAAATAATGGTTGAAGTCAAGGCCTTTTTTATATTTTTTCGTGCATGGGGAAAAAACTGAAAATATGAGATAGTACCTCCCGCATACGAGCTATGTAGTACGATTTCTTAATTGTACCTTCTTTGATATATAGTCTTTGAAGAAGGATTTGACGAGGCGGGAATAAAGTCCTGAATAAGAATTTGATCTTATCGGAAAATGTCCTATTCATGGCCAAGTAAATAAAATAACTGCTGCCTCTTATTCGGCGGTTATTAAACTGAAGTCTCTGAAAAAATCTTTCACCGGCGGAGATATCAGGCGGTTTCAATCTCCTCAGGTATTCTTGAGGTATATTCAATGACGAATAGAACTTGACGATGGAGAGGCTGAAATAGACAAATCTGTCCAGGTTAAAACGGCGGCTTTCTTCGACAAGGAAATTCCAATCAATATTTTTTTCATGGGCTTTAAGAGCGTAGAATATGTCCGTTATGAGTATGAGGCGGTCGAAGGAGTGACCAACCCTGAGGGCATGTTCACAGAGATAGATGATAAGGTGTTCGGGGCATAAAATATATACATCGGCATCTGCAACCGTGGCGGCAACAGCCTTTTCCCATATACGCTCAATATCGACATGCTTTACAAACATCGTTGCCGGTACCGAGCTGTTCACAATGTGCCAGTGAATATGAAGATTTAAGAGGGGACCATTTTCTTTCCGGTATTCGAGGCTGGCAAGATAGCCTTCAGGATTGTTAATGGCGCTTGATACGGAACTGTCCCTTGCGATATATCCATGAGACGACAGCAGCTCATCTACAGCGTAGAGGTCACTTTTCTTGACCAGAATATCGATGTCTGACATTCCCCTCATGGCAATGCCGGGATAGATATGCTCCGCAAGGGCAATGCCTTTAAGAACAATGCAGGAGATTTCGGATTCCTTAAGAAGAATGAGAATGCCCTTTAGCTCACCGATGATAGAAAGGTTTCTTCTTAGATTCTTGAAATACTGGTCCGATAAAGCACTGTAGGCGGCACGTGGCACCAGATGTTCCGTGTGGTTCTTTCTTAAGTTGTGAAATATTGCTTCGGCCACGCCCTCCTGCCTCATTTTCTTAACAATATAATCCCAGTCAAATTGAGTAATGTCCGTTTCAGACGATGTGTTGGAGAAATCAAAAGGAGTATTGCGGGCGGATTGATTTCCGGAATCCGACTTCTGTGAGTCCTTATTCGGCAAATGAAAAAGGAGACTTAGGATTAGTCTGTCGCAGTTTCGGTAGTTAATGGCAAAGCTCCGCTCTCTAAAGTCACAGCTTCTCGTAAACATAGATACTCCTTCTCGCCCATGTGAGAAGGAGTACCCTTAAGAAAGTAGTGTCTATCAAAATAGGTTTCAATTTGAATTACAATATATTATAATAAATTGGATGCAAGAAGTAAATAGGGTATGAGAATAGATGCATGGAAGAGTATTTGAAGAATATCGAACGGTTGTCGCAAAAAAGGGATTGTATTTTCAGGGAAGAAGAAGACGGGGCATTTCTGTTCGATCCGGAAACCGGGAATTTAAAGTTTATCAATAACATGGGAGTTAATATCTATCAGCTCTGCGATGGTAGAATGACTATTGGAGACATCACTTCGTTAGTTATTGAAAATTATAAAGACATATCGAGTAAACAGATCGAAGAAGATATCAAGGTTTTTTTGCGATCTCTTGTAGAAATGGAGTTCTTAAGAAGAGATGAAGCTCAGCATGAATGATAAAAATGCATGGCATCCGCTGAACTCCATTTATCTTTACCTCACAGACAGGTGTAACCTGAGGTGCAGGCATTGCTGGATTGAACCTCTATATTATGAAGGTCGTGAAGATAATAATGATGAATTCGACCTCAAATTTCTTAAAAAGGCAATCGGAGATGCAAAAGAAATCGGTTTGAACTGCGTGAAACTGACCGGGGGCGAACCTTTTTTGAGAAAGGACATAATTGATATTATCGAATATCTTCATGCTCAAAGCATCACAGTGGATATAGAGACAAACGGCACCCTTATAAATAAAGAGATAGTAGAGGTTTTAGAAGCAAATGGTGTCAATCAGGTATCTGTCAGCCTCGACAGCATGACCGCAGAGCAGCATGAAACATTTCGCGGGGTCAAAGGTTGTTACCATGATGCCATGAGAGGCCTTTCGTTGCTGGCGGAAAGCGGCATCAATACCCAGATCATTATGACTCTCTATAAGGAAAATGTTTCCGAGATCGAGAGATTGGTTGGTTTTTCTTCCCAAATGGGTGTTGAATCGCTTAAGATAAACCCGGTGATGCCTACTGGCCGCGGCAAGAAATTCTTTGAAAACAAAAACAATGTAGAGTTCGATGATCTAATAAAGATTGACAGATGGATCGAAGAAGAATTAGTGTCAAAATATAATGTTGATATACACTTTGATATCCCCATAGGTCTCAAGTCGCTTAAATGCATAAGAACCAGACAATTATTTGAGTGCAATATCCTCAATATAATTGGCATCCTCTCCGATGGCACAATTTCCCTGTGCGGTATCGGCCAGACGGAGACAGCTCTTAATATGGGGAATATAGCGGTAGACGATATACGTGAAGTATGGGTAAATAATCCCATCCTGCGAAAATTGAGGGAGGACATACCGCGAAATTTAGAGGGCATATGCGGCCGCTGCATATTTAAGTTCAGATGTCGCGGGGCCTGCAGGGCCTGTGCATACGGCTTAACAGGAAGTCTTAATAGTCCTTTTTTTGTGTGTCATGAGGCATATGAAAAGGGTTTGTTCCTGGAATCAAGAATGATCAATTGAGGTAATATGAGGTAATATAATGACTCGTACTTATGACGTGATTAAAAATAAAAAGGGAGAGGGAGATGAGCCTCTTCGCCTGAGTGAAATTGAAAATCTGAAGTCTGAAGAACGTGGATCATACGAAACTCCGGAAGCACGTGCGTCCCAGGAGGAGCAAGAGATTGATAATGCCGAGCGGCTGTATACAAGCTGCCAGAACTACATGCGCGAGGTCAGGGAGAAGGTTAAGACCAATCAGCCCATTGAACTTGAAACGGCATTCAATCTGATTCGCCAGATCACGGAATCAAGCAGTATGGCCGAAAGAGTTTATCAGTTAACCAATACCTTTTACCATGGGAAAGACTATTATATTTCTAATCCCGTAAATACCATGGTGTATACCATAAAGATGGGACTGCATATGGGATACACCCGTGAGAAACTTACTGAACTTGCGCTGGCGGCCTTTCTTCATGACGTAGGTATGTTTATGATCCCCGAAAATATCATTGGCAAGGCAGATTCATTGACCGAATCTGAATTAGCTCTGATAAGAAGACACTCTGAACTGGGGAAAAATCTTTTGTTCAAGTTTAAAGATGAATTCCCCTGGCTTGTTCGTGCTGTTCATGAACATCAGGAAAGAGAAAGCGGCCAGGGGTATCCAAGGGGAATTAAAGGGGATGACATTACAGAGTACGCGAAGATTATAGGCATATGCGATTCGTATGAGGCTATGACACATAACCGCCCCCATAGGAAGGCAATCATGCAGTTTGCCTCAGTAAGGGAATTGATTGAGACAAAGAACCTCTTGTTTCCTGCAAAGATACTCAGGACATTTCTCGAAGTGTTCTCTCTGTACCCGATAGGAAGTTACGTAAAATTAAATAACAACGCTATAGGACTGGTTATTGCCACAAATAAAGACCAGCCGCTGAAACCGATAATCAAGATCCTCTTCGACGGCCATGGGAAAAAAGTGACTGACGAAAAGATTATAGACCTGAAACAGAATACTGTTTTAAATATTCTCGACGGCGTATCAGAAGAAGAATTGCCAAGCTAAATGGAAAAACTTATTCTCTCCATTGCGGATCTTTCCATAGCTGTTTGCTTAGAAGAAGATTTGGAATTTCTTATAAAGCCCTTCACTGTAATCTTCGATGGATTTCTTGGTAAAACCGGTAAATCAAAAGCCATCCTGAATATATCCTATGACTATTTTAACATCTGGCCGGAATTTGGAGATGTTCCTGTCGAGTTGCGTCAAATAGACTTGCCGGAATGCACGGAATTCGTAAATACCGTTGGCAGCGTTTATCAATTATCGAAACACTCTGTCGTGATCGGCTATTTGAACGGCTGCCTGGCCTATAACTTTAATTCTCGGACAGGCCATGTCATCATCTTCAGATCGGAAAAATCAGATATGATCATGGGTAGCTTCCTTAAATTATTATTTGTTTTTGTATCCCTGATTGCGGCAGAAGAAAACAAATTTATGGTTCACGGCGCCGGTATTGACGGCGAAGGAAGAGGATACCTTTTCCTGGGCCAATCGGGTGCAGGGAAGACGACCGTCGCAGGTTTTGCCAGAAAAGAGGACGTTCTGTCGGACGACAGCCCTGTTCTCGGAAGTGTGAATGGAAAATTCTATATCTATTCATCGCCATTCAGCCAGGTGAATCTGTTTGATAAGAAGAGCAAGAATCAGCGCAGGAAAAGAGTTCAGTTGAACAAACTGTTTTTCTTAATAAAGGGAGAAGAGCTTTCAGTAAAAAAAAGAGAGCGGCGGTCCGCCCTGGCTGAAATCATGACGAGGCATATACATGGATTTGAATTCATGGACAAGAATTGCAGGATTGCCGCTTTTTCTTTTTGCAGTGACTTATGCAGTCGTATACCCGCGTATGATTTGCATTTTCAAAAAAACGGCAAATACTGGGATGCACTGGCGAGCATAGAAGATAGCCAGAGTACACTGCCCTGAATAGTCACGCTCTTGAATTCTACCTGGGAGTCCCGCCCGTAAGACATCGTATGGTCGCAGTCGCGCCGGTCAGGCACCGTCCGGAAGCACTCGTGCCGGTCAGGCACCGCCCGGATGCGGTCGAACCTGTCTGGCACGGTCCGCCCGTACTGGGTGTCCCGCCTGTAAGGCAACCTTGACTTGCAACAGTACCGGCAAGACACCGTTTGGAAGCAGTGCTTCCCGATAGACAATTGCCAGCAGAAGCAGAAGCGCCGGCAAGGCACTGATGTGTCGGCGATCCGCCTGCCGTACATTGCGGCGGGGCTGCCTGCGCATGGGCATCACCGCCAAGATCGATGATCTCGGGAGGTTCATAGGGGAGTTTGAATTTACTTTTCATATCCTAATCGTTTTTCCTGTTGTTTGCTGAGACATTTTAGACCGATGGTAAGGAAATCCTTCACCTTTATAAATCCTGTAACATGACATGGGATCAACCGTAAATACAGAGCCTGACAGCTCATAAGATACAGCAGGACACCCGCCGATACAGAGTAATTTATATTCGCAGCCGCTGCATTCTTCGATGTCATCCAAGGAAATTGATGCCCTTCTTCTCATCTCGGAAAAGGAAGGTGACGATCTCCAAATATCCAGAAAGTCGGTTTCCCGGATATTTCCTGCATGGAAGCTCCACAACCTGTCGCAGGGAACAACCGTGCCATCCGGTCTGACCGTGCATTTCTGGATTCCTCCTCCGCATCCGAAAAGTCCATTCGCACACCTTGGGTTTTCGCGGTTACCTATTTTTTCAAGTTCCTCGAAGTCCTTAAAGAATTGTCCCATGTCCAGGATCGTCCCAATGACAAAATTCCCGTATGTATTTCTTAACCTTTCTACTTCCTTCGTCACTGCCCTTCTCTGGGAATTGGACAAGGTCAGATCAGGGAGATGACACATAGCATTACCGAGAGGGAGAAGATCATTAAATTTCACTGATTCCAAACCAAGCTTCCTCCCGAGAATAGTGACATTTTCTACGTCTTGATAATTGTATCTGGTGACCGTGGTGTAGGTGGACACTCGTTCGTTATACTTCAAGAGGTTTTCGATTCCCCGGATGGTTCGATCAAAACTTCCTTTTCCCCTCAGTTTATCATGCGTCTCCTGCTTGGCCCCATCAAGACTGACAACAATGTTGAACAATTTCCTCAATGCTGAAATCCGTTCGGATGTATCTTCATCGATGAGAGTCGCATTCGTGTTCAAACCGTAATGGAAGTGGTGCTTTTCTATTTCGTGGAAAATGGAAAAAATATCATCCCTCATAAAAGGCTCACCACCGCTGATCCAGAGGGTAAAAACCTTCAATTCGGCAAGTCTCCTGATAAACTTTATCCACTCATCTGTTGTCAGATCACTCGCCGAATCGCGCGTCGCATAAACGTTGCAATGCTCGCAGGTGAGATTGCACCGGTTGGTAATGGCGATGAAGACATCCAATGGAGCAGAGAGACAGTCGTTCATGATAAAGATATCACCCCTATTCCTTTAAATGCCATAAGTGTCAGCAGTATATCTTGCCTGCAGGCATCCGGTTCCACGTCAAAATGATTGGTGACTTCTCGGACTATATCATCAACGCTGTTTTGCCCGTTACATAGTTGCCAGATATCAGCCGCTACGGCATTTAGCTTCAGTATGTCTATGTTACTGTCAGCATGCATAAGAATTCTGTATCTATCTTCTATTCTCATTGAGACAGAGGGATTTCTGACGAGTCTCGCCCCCTCTATTTCCGCGGCTTCCAGCGCTTTCCATGCGTGTCTGAGATAATTTAATATGTCGAAGTTCACAATAGAACCCGAAGTCGGCAGTATAATACCCGCACCGAATAACGCAGACATGAAATTTCTTCTCGATGTTTTCACTACTCAATCCCCCATGTTAAAGATACTCTAGAATGGCGCCTATCCTGATTATAGTGAATCCTTTATTACCTTTTTTATAAGGTCAGGACCAATGGTTTTTTGCTTCGTGCTGGAGCCAATCAAAAGAGCCAGATCACAGACATTGTTTATCTTTCTCGGCACGCCTTCGGAATAAAGATAGATTTCTTCTATAGAGTCCGGAGGAAAAAGTCCGTTAGTCAGGCCGGCCTTTTCCATTCTATAGGCTATGTACTTTGCCGTCTCATCGGCATTGAGGGGATTCAAATGGAACCTTATGGCGATCCTCTGATCGAGTTGTTTAAATTGTCTTATCAAATCCTTCAGCTCCGGTTGTCCGATGAGGACAAATGTCATCAAGAATTTGTCGTTTAATTGAAAGTTCAGGAGCAAGCGGATCTCTTCGAAGGTATCGGTATGGATCAGCTGCGCCTCATCAATAATGAGCAGAGTGCTCCTGTTTTTCCTCACATTTTCGAGCAGCCGCGTATTCAATGTGGTAAGAAGCTCTGTCTTTGAATCAGTCCGAACGTTCAAGCCTATCTGATAGAGCACCTCCTTCAAGAAGTCCAGCGGCTCAAGCGACGGGTTTGTTATCAATCCAATCTCAAAATCCCTTTCAGGAAGCTGCTGGATAAAAACCCTGCTGAGCAGAGTCTTTCCGCTTCCTATTTCGCCTGTAAGCAGGGCTGCTCCTTTTCTCCTTTTCACGGCATAGACCATCCTGGCGAGAGCCTCCACGTGTTCATGGGAGTAGTACATGAACTCGGGATCAGGTACATTTTCAAAGGGAAATTTGTTGAAGCCCCAGTATTTTAAATACATTTCATGAGCCCATCGATTGCCATATAGATCTCTGAAAAACAGAGCCTGTACTGAAATATTGAAAGCTTGTAGGGATCCTTAATGTCCGCGTATTCTTCATTATAATCCGGAGAAAATGATTTGAGGAGATGAATCTGGCCCTCTGCTTCCGGGTATTGGCCAACGATTATTTTCTTATGGATACCCTCCATGACAATGATCATATCTGCCTGGGAGACCATGTCTTCCGTCAATAGCCTTGAATGGTGACCGGCGCCATCAAGGCCGTGCTCATCCAATATTTCAACGGCTGTGAGATCGGCAGGTATGCCATGCATGTCGATAACGGCGGCAGA
>PLLV01000031.1 GCA_003142295.1 Syntrophaceae bacterium | reverse complement strand
AACCTGTTTTCTCCGTTTACCATTTTAACGACAGCAACGGTATCATCCCTTTTCCACTCTACGACAGCCATACCGGCACCTCCATGGATTCTCTAAAACATTTTATGCCAGGTGATACAGTTTTTTTGTCATTTCGACCGGAGGGAGAAATCTTTAAGATTCCTCACATGCGTTCGGAATGACAAAGCTAATACTTAAATGGTGACACTGCCTCATTCCATCTTTACCGCAAGTTGCTGCTGAATCGTTTTAGCTTCGGCAACGAACCACTCAAAGAGCTCCGCTATCGTGGGCTCATCGTGAATGAGTCCCGTTACCTGCCCAGCCGGAAGCACCCCTTCCTTCGTATCGCCCTGCTCTGTGGCGACACGAATAGCCTTAAAGGCGTTGGCCATGAAGGCCATCTGCTTGGCGTTTTTCCATCCCGAAGCCATAACACCGAGACACAGCTTCCAGTACGGGGCATGGATCTGCCGGGCAATCTCACGGGAATTGAAGAAGGCCGCCGGAAGATCAAGCCCCCGCTCGATGCTCCGAAGGGCCGCATCGGTCTTCATGACCCGGCAGAGGAGACCGTCAAAACGATTGGAGAAGAGGGTATCCGTGGCCTCCTTTTCGATAGAGAGTTTTTTGTAGCCTTCATGAAGCGGACTTTCTTTCGTCGTCATGAGTCGGGTTCCCATGGCAACCCCATCCGCGCCCAATGCCAGGGCTGCCGCTAAACCCCGGCCGTCACCGATACCACCGGCAGCGATCACAGGAATCTTTAAGGTATCGACGAGCGTGGGTATTAGAATGAATGTGGTCAGGGCATCTCCATGAGCTGCCGCTTCATGACCGGTGGCAATGACGGCATCACAGCCGTAGTCCTGTGCCCTCCTTGCATGATAGGCACTGACGACGGTGGCAACGACTTTGCCTCCGTATTCGTGGGCCTTCTTCACAAGCCAGTCGCCCTTACCCAGGGAAAAGTTGATGACCGGCACCCGTTCCTCCAATAAGACCTTTGCATTGTCCACGGCCCCGGGAAACAGGAGCGCAAGATTGGCGCCAAAGGGTTTATCGGTCAATTCCCTGATTTCATGAACGGCCTTCCTTGTCTCATCGGCACTGAGGGGACCTGTGGCCAGGATCCCCAGACCTCCTGCGTTGGATACGGCTGCCACCATCTTTGGCACACTGATCCAGCTCATGCCGGAGAGGAGTATAGGGTATTTTATCTTAAAAAGTTCTGTAATCCGCGTTTTCATAGAACCACCCTGTTTTGATTTTTTTTAAAACGTAATCTACGCTTTCCTTTGAGTTGTGTCAAATGTTGACTAAAGGAAGTATGAGATAAAAAGGATGGTATTTGGCAGTGGGACTGGATTCCCGATCAAGTCGGGAATGACAAGAAGGGGACGGGAATGACATACTTTTCTTTTTTGTCATTTCGACTGAAAGGAGAAATCTTTTTCCCTAATGCCGTAAGGGACACAAATAGATTCCTCACATTCGTTCGGAATGACACCACACCATCACCTGAAATCCCCCGTTGCCCCCTTTGTCAAAGGGGGCTTATGCATAGGGCATGTAGGGAGAGTGGTGGAATGCCATCGGCTCGCGAAGTCATCGAGTTCATGACTGCTGTCTTTCAGCCACTATGTGCTTGCATGTGCAATTTTCGATATAGGTCTTATTGCCTGCCAATCAGTTGTTTCATTCGCCGTATGCCAGAGATCGTAATTTCTCTGAAGGTTCAACCATAATTCAGGCGTGGTATCAAATGCTCTGGACAACCGCAAGGCAACATCCGTTGTGACAGCGCCTCGTTCATTCAATATTTTAGATACCGTTTTTCTCGACAGTCTCAGCTCCTTCGCAAGATCTGTAACGCTAATTCCTGACGGTTCCAGGTAATGAAGCTTAAGAATCGATCCCGGATGAGAAGGCGGTCTTTTTCGTGTTCTCATAAATAATCCTCTTCAATGATAGTCTTCGATGTCTACACTAAATGCGTCTCCATCCTTAAATTCAAACGTCAATCGCCAGTTGCCGGAGACCTTTATCGCCCAGCGCCCCTTCTTTTTGGGAAGTAGCAGATGAAGGCCGGAGCCGGGGTAGTTCATATCCTTGATTTCACTTGCCGCATCAAGCCTATCCAACATCGCTTCTAATTTGGAAGCATGCTTGGCATGTATGCCTTTACGTATTCCATCGTAGAAAAAATCTTCCAGACCTTTATGGATAAAAGATTTTATCATGGGTTATACTGTAACCAATAGGGTTACGCTTGTCAAGAAAAATATTACAGGGTGGAGTGGTTTCATATCACTCTCTATCCCTCCGCGATGTCAAATGATTATAAACACAGAATTACAAAATAGTACCTACTTCTCATACCTGGGAATATATGAATGTTCTCCAGTGTCTTCAACTATTTTGATGTAGTGTCAAAACCGGATTCCCGATCAAGTCGGGAATGACAAACTCTTCTTTAAGCGATATAAAAAGATTCCTCACATTCCCCTTCACCATGTTCAGGGCTTCGGTTCACCGGAATGACAGAGAGGGAAGGCGGGAGTGACAGGAGTGACTGGATTCCCGATCAAGTCGGGAATGACAAATGGGGGACGGGAATGACGGCAAAGAGATTTGAATCACTCATACAAATCCCCCGTGGCCCCTTTGTCAAAGGGGGCGAGAAGGGACAAAACGTGGGAGGTTAATCTTTCTTAAAAACACTTGACAATTTGCAAAGAATAGTATTTAAAATACATTAATGTAGTTATAATGATACGAAGGAGTCAGCATAATGAACTTTAATACCAGTGCAGTTTCAAAGATTACCGGCCTGAGCAAAAGGCAAATCGATTATTGGGACACGAGCCATTTCATCAAACCCTCTGTGAGAGAAGCTGCGGGGCAGGGAAGCACGAGACTTTATTCATTCAATGACCTGATCCAGTTGAAGGTTGCAAGGACTTTGCTTGGCACAGGTATAAGCTTGCAGAAAATCAGAAAAGCCGTGTGGTATCTTAAAAAGAATATGCCGAATGTCGATAAGCCACTTTCGGATTTGAAATTCTTAACAGATGG
>PLLV01000141.1 GCA_003142295.1 Syntrophaceae bacterium | reverse complement strand
CAGATCGAAAAGATAGGCGTATATCCCGATGTCGTGATAGGCTGCGCCGGTGGAGGAAGCAATTTTGCAGGTATAGCCCTGCCGTTCGTAAGAGATAAGATTCATGGCAAGAAAGTCCAGATCATCGCCGCGGAACCGACATCCTGCCCGACCATGACAAAAGGACCATTTGCCTATGACTTCGGTGACCTTGCCAAAATGACGCCGCTCCTTCCCATGTATACCTTAGGGCACGATTTTGTGCCTGCGCCCATCCATGCGGGAGGATTGCGCTATCACGGCATGGCCCCCATCGTCAGCCACCTTGTCAATGAAAAACTGGTCGAGGCGAGGGCATATAATCAGATGGAGACCTTTGACGCTGGCGTGAAGTGGGCCCGGACCGAGTGTTTTATACCAGCGCCGGAAACAAATCACGCCATAGCCGCAGTAGTTGATGAAGCGAGACGTGCCAAGGAAGAGGGCAAGGAGAAGGTCATCCTCTTCGATTGGAGCGGCCACGGTCTGGTTGATCTTGCCGCTTATGACGCCTATTTATCGGGAAAGCTTGAGGCCTATGAGCTGCCGGATGAAGAGATCCGCAGGGCATTGAAGGCCATTGAGGGACTACCGAAGCCCTAAATAAATCAGCCTTTCTTAAACCCTTAAGCCGTCAGGGGAAAAACAAGATTCCCCTTGACGGCTTATTTGTTTTTAGACATGGTATGAGACATGCCTGAAATGGCATTATTAATGCAGCGAGCTGATATCGTGGATAAGTATGACCAATTAGAGATCCGGTGTTCACGGCTTGGGGGTGAAGTCAAATTCTCATATTGCCGGAAGGAAGGCGGGGACCTGCCGTGCCTTCGCATCATCACTTGTTGGTATCCCTTTTTCCCCGTTGAACAGTATCTGAGAGAAACCATGACCGAAGAGTCATGGAATGCCTTTGTCGGTCAGATGCCTAAAGACAAAATCACAACACTTATCGAACTCGTCTCGGCGGCGAAAAAACGTGCAAAAATAAAAGATCAGTGATTATTATGGATCTGTTTGATCAGAAAGATACCGACATCGATCTCAGTCCCCTGGCGGATAAGATGCGTCCCCGGGCTCTTGACGAATTCGTAGGGCAGTCACACCTCTTGGGCGCAGGCAGCCTGCTTCGGCGCGCCATTGAAGAAGACAGGCTTTTTTCGATGATCTTCTGGGGACCGCCCGGCTCCGGAAAGACCACCCTGGCNNTTAAAGAGATCAGGGCTGTTGTTGACGAGGCGCAATCTCAACGGCGTTACCACCGCAAGAAGACTATCCTCTTTGTAGATGAAATCCACAGATTCAACAAGGCACAGCAGGACGCTTTCTTGCCCCATGTCGAAAAAGGCCTTATTACACTCATTGGTGCGACTACGGAGAATCCCTCTTTTGAAGTGATTTCGCCGCTCCTGTCCAGGACGCGGGTCATGCTGCTGAAGCCTTATTCCAAGGAAGAACTGGCGGTTATTATCAACCGGGCCATGCATGACAAAGAAAAAGGCCTGGGAGACCTTACTCTTGAGATAGAGCCGGACGTCATTGAGCATATCATCTGGTCTGCCGACGGAGACGCGCGCATGGCCTTAAACAGCCTGGAGGCAGCAGCGTCTCTCCTGCGGAACGAGGAGATAGGTGCAAGAAAAATTACCCGCTCTGTTGTGGAGGAAGCCCTCCAGAAGAAGGCGCTGCAGTATGACAAGGGAGGTGAGGAACACTACAATCTCATCTCGGCGTTTCACAAGAGCCTTCGCGGCAGCGACCCTGATGCCGCCCTTTACTGGCTGGGCCGCATGCTTGCAGCCGGAGAAGACCCCCTTTACATTGCCAGGCGTATGGTGAGATTCGCTTCTGAGGATGTTGGCAACGCCGACCCGGCGGCCCTGGTAATCTCGGTTTCGGCCATGCAGGCATTTCATTTCATCGGTCTCCCTGAAGGGGAACTTGCCCTGGCCCAGGCCGCCGTTTACCTTGCGACTGCTCCCAAGAGTAATTCACTTTATGTCGCTTACGGCATGGTTAAAGAAAGGATAAGTGAAACCGGCACCCTCGCTGTGCCTCTCCATATAAGGAATGCCCCGACACGTTTAATGAAAGATATTGGTTATGGCAAGGGCTATCAGTATGCCCATGACTTTGAGGAGGCCTATGTTCCCCAGGACTATCTGCCAGACAAGCTTAAGGGAGAGGTTTATTACAGACCTACAGCAAGAGGACATGAGAAGGTCATCAAAGAAAGAATCGAGAAGTGGCGAAAGCTGCGAGAATCGACGCATGAACGAGGCAAAAAAAAAGGGGAGACTTGATGTCTCCCCAAGGTCAGGAGGAGTGAAGGTGTTAACCTTCTCAGTTTTGGAGTTTACTACCGGCCAATCATGCCCGTTTATTAACCGATAATTAACTTTTGTAATGCTTTCAGAATGCATATGTTATGCCACGATCCGGTCAAGATATGTAACATCTTTATTTAACAGCACTAATTGACTAATATCTAACACAAATGGCATGTCGGCAGGAGGAAAGAAAAGGGCAATAAATGTCGATGNNTTTTTCACTCGATCCTGCAATTCTTTCCAGGGGAAAGAATTCGTTGACTTTTCATGCTGATGAAATATGATGGCATGCATTGTAAAGGATAGTAGAAATGCCGCATCCCTTCAGCGAATACTAATCGGGGGGATTCCGAGATAAAGAAGAATATAAACAATGATTTGCATAGGCATTAGTAGATGAAGACGCAGAATAAAATTATATGGCAGCACCGCGCTCCCGACTATGGCCGGCGTTTTCTACAGCCCATCGCCGTTACGATTGTCTCCACCGTTTTCATCTGTCTTATTCTGATCATGGGGATCATGGACATCCGGCGAAGTGACAGGAGCCTCATGGGTTTCATGGAGAGCCAGGGCCTGGCCATAATCGGGGTTGTTGAGAGGCTTGCCCAGGAAAACCTCAATGCCCTGATTCAGGCGTATCAGAGGGATAGCGGCGGTACCTTTGCCCCTCCTCTTGATGAGGCCTTATTGCCGCAGAAGTCACTAACCGCTGCCCTTGTGGATATGGGACGCGAAATTGATAATCAATGGAAAGCGCATCGCTTGAGCGACGAATATCTGGGAAAATTTGCCGAAGAGAAGGGTCTATGGTTTGTGGCCGTTTTGGATAGAAGGGGAAAGGTCGTCTACCAGAGCAGGGCTCTGCATGCGGACATCATCGGTGGAGATGATTCCAGGATATTAGGAAGGGACGCCATTACCATTGATCTTTTCTCACGACTAGGCAAGGACAAGAAGATCGGGTTTGTAGCACTGCGGCGCACGGATGGGAGCGGGACAGTCATTATCGCTCTGGATCGTGACGGGCAGAGATATTGGGGCATTAAGGTATCCATAGAAAAGGCCCTGGAAAGATTGGGGCAGGGACAGGGTTTGGTCTATATTAAGATAATGGATCAGCGCGACATGATCCTGGGCAGTTCGGGGCAGGCGCCTGATAAAGAGGAACAAGGTAAGATGCGTATAGATGAAATCCTTGCCGGCACAAAAAAATTTGAAAGCCGGAAGATTGTATCCCACGGCAAAAAACTCCTGGAAATGGCTGCACCCATATACCTATTCGGCAAGGTGGCAGGGGTCGCGAGGCTTGGTCTTGATCGCGAGGGTACGGATGAAATCCTTGCTGAGAACAAGCGTAATATGATCTTCTTCATGTCCTCTGTAATCTTGATTACGCTCTTGGCGATGTGGATACTCTATCACAATCAGAACAGGCATCTGGCAGGAATTGTCGAGATGGAAAGGCAGCTCGAGAAAGCCGAGAGGCTGTCTGCCCTTGGGCAGCTCGCCGCAGGTGTTGCTCACGAGATTCGTAATCCTCTTAATGCCATAAGTATGGCCAGTCAGAGACTGAAGCGGGAGTTTATGCCGGCNNGAGGTTCTTCAGAAGATTGTCAATCTCATCCAGGAAGAGGCGAAATTAAAGGGAATTACTTTGGAAACCGGGTACAAAGGTAACCATGCAATCATTCCTATGGACGTGGATAAACTCGAGCAGGCCATTTTTAATTTCGTAAAGAATGCCATGGAATCCATTTCCGGTGAGGGCACCGTCCGTATTCTTGTTGATTCGAGCGGAAAGGACCGGGTCATTATAAAGATTTCCGATAATGGGTGCGGTATGAACCCTGAAGAGATAGAGCGCATTTTCAATCCTGAATATACAACGAAGGAAAAGGGTTTGGGTCTCGGACTTCCCCTGGCGCATGAGATTATCCGTGGCCATGGGGGAGAAATTCGTGTTTTGAGCCGGCCGGGTTCGGGGACGACCTTCGAGATTTCATTGCCTGCGGGAAGGGCGGGAGAAAAGAATGGCACGGTCTAAAGGAATGCAGGCATGAAGAAGTTAAACATACTCGTGGTCGAGGATGGCCAGTCTCAGCGAGAGATGCTCCGGGATTTTCTCGTGACAGAAGGACATACAGTAGCGGAGGCTGAAAACGGAGATACCGCCATCCAGTCTGTTTTAAAGGGTCATTTTGACATGATCCTCCTGGATTATAAGATGCCAGGCATGGATGGCATGCAGGTGCTCAAAGAGGTGAAGAAAATCAATCCGGAAATCGACGTGATTATCATTACTGCATACGGAACGATAGAAACGGCAGTGGAGGCCATGAAGGCAGGTGCCATAGATTATATTACAAAACCTGTTGAATTTGATGAGCTCCTTATCCATGTGGATCGAGTATCAGAGCGGCGCACCCTGATCCGGGAAAATGAGATTCTCCGTCAGGAACTTAAGGAGAAGGGCGTCACGATGGACAAGATCGTTTATCAGAGCCATAAAATGGATGTCCTGATCAATATGGCAAGCAGGATCGCGGTGAGCCGCGCCACTGTTCTTATCAAGGGAGAAAGCGGCACGGGCAAGGAATTGCTGGCCAGGTTGATCCACAATCTCAGCCCTCGCTCAGCAAAATTGATCAGTGTGGTAAACTGCAGCGCACTCTCGGAAAGCCTCCTGGAAAGCGAGCTGTTCGGTCATGAAAAAGGGGCCTTCACCGGCGCAACGGCAAGAAGGATTGGCAGATTTGAGGAGGCCGACGGCGGGACCCTGTTCCTGGACGAGATTGGCGATATTTCCGCTTCTGTCCAGGTAAAACTACTTCGCTTCCTGCAGGAGCGCGAATTACAGCGTGTGGGCGGCAATCAGACCATCCACTCTGATGTGAGGATTATCAGTGCAACCAATCGCGACCTGGAATCCAAGGTCAAAGAGGGGACATTCAGGGAAGACCTTTTCTACAGGTTGAACGTGGTTGTTGTGGACATGCCCCCTCTCAGAGATAGAAAGGAAGACGTGCCCCTGCTCATAGATCACTTCCTGAAACGCTTTGCTGCGGAGAATGGCAAAAACGTAACGGGCATAACCAGCGAGGCCAGGGACCTGCTTTTGAAATATGATTATCCGGGCAATGTCAGGGAACTGGAAAATATAATCGAACGGGCTGTCGTGATATCTCGAAATTCGGTCATCTCCGTAGATGATCTTCCATTCGACGAAGACAGGATCTACCCGGAAGACGCAGGGAAAAAAGGAGAGGGCTTGCTACGGGGATCGATTGAAGAAATGGAACGCAAATTGATTCTCGAGGCCATGGAAAAGTCAGGTGATCATCAGACAAAGGCCGCTGAAATACTCGGCATCAGTGAACGTATGCTGCGATACAAACTTAAAAAATACGGCCTAAAAGAATGACGAGGTTACAAAAATCATCGTCTGGTCATTGCGACGTGCGAAACACCGTGGCAATCTCTCTAATATTGTGATGTTGATTTTGCGTCACGGAGTTTATTCTCAACACATGCGAAGGGTTCGCAATCGCCTTTTCTTGAATTCTCAGGAAATCTTCAAAGAGTATATTTCACCAGAGATTGTCTCAATCCGCGTTTGATATGGGCATACGTCGTGCGATCTTTCTTAGCCAGCGACGTTGCCAACTCCACTGCCTTATCAAAAAGTGTTTCCTCGGGGTAGACCGCTGAGACAATCTTCATGGTCAGCGCCTCCTTACCTCCTACGCGCTTCCCCGTGAGCAGGAGTTCATTGAGGGCGTAGTGGTCAGGCAGCAATCGAAGGACCTCATACATAAGCGGGCTGAAGAGAATCTTGATGTCTACTTCGGGAAAACAAAAGAAGCCCCTGTCTTCCCTCATCAGGCGGAAATCGAGTGTCGTTGCGAGAATGGCGCCACCTGCATAGACATGTCCGGTGAGACACCCCACCGTAGGCATTGAGAGCAGGGAGAATCTCAAAAATAATTCGTCAAGAAGCTGTATGAATTTCGGAAAATAATCGTGCGGCTGCTTAAGGAGCCAATCCAGATTGATACCATTACACCAGAATTTCGGATCGCTACTCGTTAAAATCAAGGCAGAGTTTTCTGTGGAGGCTTCGAGTTCATCCAAGATGTCATGATATTCGCCAACCGCATCTTCGGTGATGGTATTCGCATTGGCCCCGTTGGTCAGGGTCAGGACATAAACGGCTCCTTCTTTCGTTAGTTCCATAGTAGGCATACATCAGCTCCTTCGTGCGTTTTCATAACTGCCACTTCCCGTATCCATTATTTAAACCTGCCGCTCCCTTAATCATTCAGCTTCTATTTTTTTTCGTCTTCTTGTCTGGGCTTGGGCAGTTCGCGCTTTTTCTGTTTTCTCCTTTTCTCCTCCATTTCTCTTTTTTTCCTCAATTGCTCCTTTTGCTTCAATTTATCGTCAGGTCTCTGCTTTTGAACCAGCTGTCTGTCCTTTCTCAATTGTTCTTCGCGTTCCTTCAACTGTCTGTATGACGGCCTATTAAGCAATCTCTGCTTATCTCTATCCTGGCTTCCCTTAAGGCGATCTGCCATCTCCTTCTTTTCTCTATCCCTCAGCTGTACTCTCTCATCATACCTCCTGGGAAGAATCACTTTCCCCGGTATTTTAACGGGCCTGGTCTCTTGCAGCTTCTTGTAAACAAGATTCCTGTTATAAAGGATCGTTCTATTTTGGGGGTTCAGGGCGACAGCCTTATCCAGGTCCTTCATCGCACTGTCATACCTTCCAAGCTGAACATATATGGCCCCGCGATTGCTGTATGCCTTGGCATTATTGGGCCTTAGTACTACAACCATGTCATATGCCCTCAGAGCCTCCTGGTAATTACCTGAGAACGTTTGGTACTGCCCCCTTTCAAACCAATCCGTGGCCACCAGCTTGTTAACCGCTTCCCTATACTCTTCCCGCTTCTCTTTACTCGCTTCCGCCGCCGCCAGTTCCTGCCGCAAAGCATCGATCTCTCTGAGTGCCTGTGACGCCTCGTCCCTCGCCTCCGCAAGATCTTTAACCAGTTGCTGATTGTTCCGAAGTTTTTCTATCGAGGAGGCAACCTCGTCGGGATCAGCCGTTATCTTTGCCTTAAGCCAATATTCTTTTCCATCCCAGTTCTCTTCGAGAATAGTTGTCTGAACAATGCCTGCTGTCAGAGTTGTTATTTCATCTTTAGCAATATGGTAATCTTTGACCACCGTAACGCTTTCCACATACGTGCCCAGTTCCTCAAGAAGGAGCCTCTTCACCTGCTCAAGGGCGATGGCACGGCATGATATCTTGCTGTCAATTTCGCCGGCTTCGTACGTGTATTCACGGACAAATGTCTTCGTTTCTGCATGCAGGGGGACAGCGGCAAAGAATAGTGAGAAGCAGGTTAAATATAAAATGATCTTTTTCACTTCAGGAAGGCACCCGGAAATAAGGCCTTTCTTGCAATTCATTAGACAGGGCCTTGGCTAAAAATGGTTCTTGTATTTTGAGAATTTATTTCATTGAAAAAATTTGCATTCAGGTGAGAAAGTATAGGGGAGGCGGCGATGCAAGTCAATATAATTTGACTGCGAGGTATAGTGGGCAATGGTCGATTTTATAGGAAGTTGTTTTCCTGTTGCGTTTGTCCCAGACCCTTTCGCCGGCCTTGCGAAGCAGTAGTTCCCAATCCTCGTTGACGATTTCTGAATATGTCCCGGGTCCTTGTAAGTAAAATGTTTGAGACGTCCCTGGAGCTTGAAATACTCCCTCACTTTCAAACGCTACCCGAAAGGGGTCCATATGTTTGTCGGATTCATTATGATGCGCAAAGCAGGAAAGACTGTCTCGCAAGTCAAACTAAGTCATCTACAATATATTGTAAATACTACCGAACAGTGCATACCATCGTGGAAGTCGCTGGAATTTGACGTTTCATAAATTATGCACTTGTAATCTCCGGTAAAAACATTTAAAAATACAGGTGGTTTTATGTCGGCATATATGTAATTTTGACCTATTATCATAATCACGAACGGGGTCTCTTCGCTGTCACGGATGACGGACGTTCCGCACTCCGTATTTACGGAGCGGGCCAGTTTTCCTTGGGTGCAATAAAAAATGGATAAAGATGCACCAGATACCAATGTCTCCGAACACGAATTGCGGGTCTTGATTAAAGCTTTGACGAAGTCCGTCGAATATATCCATAAAAGACATTTTATATTGACGTTTATTGCCGGCTTGTTGATCGGTTTTGGCGCTGGGGTTCTGATTACCAATCTGGCGAGCATGAATCAGAAAAAACTTCCGGATGCCGAAGTATTGCTGAAAAAAGCGGATGAGACCCTGCAGGAATTGCAGCAGCTCAGATCCATGATGAATAGTTTGAATGCAGCGAAAACGGGCAACACCGATGGAAAGACCGCAGTTATTGAGAAGGAATCAGTTGCACCGCAAAGAAAGGCGGAGACAGTTCAGGTCATAAAGGATGTCTCTGCACCCCCCGCGGTTAACAAAATTCACATCCACTATGCCCGGCAAGAAGACAAAGAAATGGCGGAGGCATTTTCTGATTTTTTGAGGAAAAAGGGATATGCCTCCGTTGACACCGAAAGGATTCAGCACAAATGGAGAGACATCCGGTATTTTCATGGCGAGGACAGACAGGCAGCGCTGCTTCTGCAGAAACATTTTAACGATTTTGTTGCCGATTCAACTGCTGCTAAAGGGATTAATTTAAAGATCAAGAATTTGGGCAAGAGTTATCCCCAAGCGCAAAAAGAATCGCTTGAAATATGGGTGTTTTTTTAGGTCAACAGGTCAGACGGTCAATCAAGCGGAGCGATAAATGCCAGAATCCACATCAGCCAGTTACATAATACTGATTGTCGGGGTCATGATCATATCGGGAGCATTGGGCGGTATCGTAAGCGCCCTCTTGAGCGCGAGAGACGACCGGCTATTCTTGGGTTTGATCATCAAACATACCTTGATCGGTATGGTCACTGCATTGATGGTCCCGTTGTTACTCAACCTGCTGTCCAGCGATTTGCTCGAATCCGGACAGACCAGACCGCTGAAACTGGTTACCCTAAGCGGTTTATGTATTATTTTTGCGGTGTTTTCTACCAGATTTCTCGAGCGCATCTTTGGAAGCCGATTAAAGGATGAAGGCAAGTATGGTCAGGAAGTTCATCAAAAAGGGGATCAGCCCGACAGAACAGAAGAAAACGCAGTTAAAGCAATTCCCGTAAGCAGCCCTGACAAGGCAAGAAAACCGGAAAACCAGTTAAAAATTTTGCGGGAGCTGGCAGTTGCGGAAGATGCCAAATTGACTCTGGAAGATCTTATGAAAAATACAGAAATATCGCAAAAGGACTTTGATGAGACCCTTTCTCTGCTGATGGCCAAGGGGGCAGTCGCGCAGGTGTTAAGCGGCGGCAATAAGCTTCAACTTGTATTGACGGCACGGGGACGGCAACAATTGAATAAAGCGTCCGCCAATTGACATCAAGCAGTTCGTCTCAAATTGCCTATCATGCGTGCGTATCTCAAAGAATTACCTTATTTACAACCACTTCTTCCTTCTGAAATAGATTAGCATGGAGATGGCGATAGCCAGCATAATGCCCCAGATTAAGAAATACCCCCAATGCCATTCAAGCTCCGGCATATACTTGAAATTCATGCCATAAACGCCGGCTAAAAATGTCAGCGGCATAAATACCGTTGCGATGATAGTCAACACTTTCATTATTTCGTTCATCCTGTTACTGATACTTGAGAGATATATGTCAAATATACCGGAGAGCATATCCCGGAAGGTCTCTATGGTATCTATCACCTGGATCGTATGATCGTAAATGTCTTTCAGGTATATGTCTGTAGATTCCTGGATCAGTTGACATCCTGTGCGTTCAAGACTGCTAATGGCTTCCCGCAGGGGCCAGACCGTTTTCCTCAAAAAAATCATTTCTCGTTTCATGTTTTGAATGGCCTGAAGTGTTTCTGCCGAGGGGCTTTTGATCAGTGATTCCTCGAGGAGCTCAATTCGTTCACCCACTTGTTCGAGAACGGTAAAATAATTGTCAACTATCGAATCGATGAGGGCATACGCAAGGTAATCTGCTCCCGATTTTCTCAGCCGTCCTTTGCCGGCGCGGATTCTCTCCCGGATGGGTTTAAATATATCTGTCTCTTTTTCCTGGAAGGATATGACAAATGTCCGGCCAAGGACGATACTTATCTGTTCTGAATGAATCTCGTTTGCTTGGTCGTCGTCACTGTGGAAAGCTTTGAGAACGATATAGATGTATTCGCAGAAATCCTCCATTTTTGGGCGTTGGTCGGAATTGAGGATATCTTCCAGGGTGAGAGGATGTAAGCCGAAGATAGTTCCCAGTTCTTCGAGTGTCTGCACATCGTGAATGCCATTGATATGTATCCACGTGACTGTTGGACGATCCTTGAAGTGCCCGCATTCACGCGCCGTACTGATTTCCTTTTCCTCGATATGCGCTTCGTCGTAGTCGACAACAGTTATTTTTGTTTTTTCGGTTAATCGTTCTCCGATATGAATGAGAGATCCCGGGGAAAGACCGGTCTTTCTCGATCTTTTCTTGAGCCATTTGGACATTATCATCAGCTCCTTGTCTTGATTACTACTTTTACGGATGGTACCCCTCTGCCTTCGAATTGAATCTCCGGGGGTACAATCAGCTTTGGTACAAATGTAGTTGTTGACGTTATTGGCCTCAAGTCAATCGGCGCAGTCCGTATCCTTATTTTGGTGTGAAGCAGCTTGCCCGGAACCAGAACCGTTATTGATGGTGGTGTCACTGTGATCTTCTGGATGGCAACTCCTGGGGGCGGCGCATTTTCAGTTACAATCTCAACAGGAATGGAAACATGGACAAACCGTGACGCAATGACAGTGATGCGGCTGGGCTTGATCCCTACTATGGTTAAGTTTGAAGGTGCATCTATCATGTCTTTCGTGAGTACTATATCCTGTCTGCCTTCCTGGAGCTGTGACAGATTCAGGGATATCTTGAGTGCATCTATATTCAGAATCTGAAAGGCCTGCGAGGGACCAACAACCATTACCTTGGCTTCAGTAATTTTCGGCTCTTCAATTACCCACTCAGGAGGTACGTTCAGGTATTCAACAGGTATGGTAAAATCCTTCTGTATCGATTCTCTCTGGTATCCGAAGATCATCCAGAGGATACAGGCAAGGAGAACGGCAATTACCTTTTCCTTTGTATTTTCCTTTAACCATCGTGAAAGAGGCCCCGGCTTCTTTACGGGTGCTTTGCTTGTATAATAAGTCACCAGGTCACCTTTGAGGGCCGACGCGCTTACTTCCTTGATCCTTTCACCTTCGGCAATGCAGATGGTTCCCCTTTCTTCCGAAACAACTATGCAAATGGCATCCGATCGTTCAGAGAGGCCAAGGGCAGCCGTATGGCGAAGACCAAGATTCCTGTAACGACTGGCATTCGGCGAGAGGGGCAGATGACATCCAAAACGAGTTACTATGTTTCCGTCAATAACAACGGCGCCGTCATGGCCTACGGAATGTGGATCAAAAATGCTCTCCAGCAGCGGCTCGCTGAGAGTGCCATTCAGTTCCACGCCGCCACTAAGATGTCTGTCAAGAGGATCGTTTCCCTGGATAACAATCAGGGCGCCGATATGCTTTCGGGCAAGATCGGCTACAGTCTGGGCTATGATTTCAGATGTCTGTCCATGTGATGTCGTCCTTTGAATCTTTTTCCTGATTATTCCCAGAATTGCAAGGCGTTCAAAGAACCTCCGGAGGTCTTCCTGAAATATAACAACAAGAACGAAAAGAAGGATGGCAAAAAATCCCTGCAGGACAACCGTGGTAAGGTAAAGCTGGAAAAATTTGGCGATGACGTAGATAAAACCCAGGAGACTGATGCCAATGAAGACAAAACGTGAGGCCCTGTCTTTAATCCATATCAGGAGTATGGAAATGGCGATCGATATGATCGCAATGTCAAGGACGTCCTGAATCCGCAGGCTCTGCAGCATTGACCAGGCGCTATCTATCATAATCTCTTTTCTTTCATTTCAGAAGAATCAGCTGTCTGCTTCTTGACTTCGTTAAATAGAACACGGTGATATAATTTTTGCAATAGACAATATTTATGAGTCTCAATTTTTTTCTGTTAGCAACAAATAGATTT
>PLLV01000204.1:358-4405 GCA_003142295.1 Syntrophaceae bacterium | reverse complement strand
CCACTAAATCGGGGGAAGTCCAAAGAGGACTTAAGACACCAGACATAGAGGGCATGTTAGGGGCTGTGAAGGTTTTATGCGAAGTAAAAACGATTCATATATCAGAGAAGGAGAAAGACTTTCGTAAGGGCGGTAAGGTGAGGACGATGACAGACTATAAATTAAAATGTGGGTTCTTTAAAAAGCTTAGAAAGGATCAAATAATTGCTGAAAATCAGCTTAAGGAATATGATACAAGTATTACAACACGACGTATAGTATATGTTATCATCAATTTCGATGATTGGGTAGGAGATGGTCGGGAAGAGTATTTTAAACAAATTCAACAGTTTCTCTCCGCCGATCCAATATCAGGGATAGAAATTGTGTGTTACGCAAAAACAGCATTTGGGAAAATACACATAACAGTTAGTAATCAATAATTATTTAAATCATCAATAAGCGAAACTTTGTAGGTGCTATACGTAAGCACGCACGAACCGGATGAACCATCATTGAGATTTATTTATTGATCCGTCACATCAATCAAAATGAGGAGCTTTTGAGGTCAAGATTCCCGGATTTCCACTGCCCTTCCACACAACGCATCATGCATGTTCTAATCGCCCAGACTATGTAATCAATTTCTATGGATGAAGATGTGATCTCAGATGTGGATAAACTTGTTGATACACCTGTTAATTAATTCACTAAGTATCTGAAAAATGCCGTTTCTTTACCAAAAGCAAAAATTAGGGTAATAATAAATAGCCAGTATAATCAATAACTTAGTGGAAATAGTTAATATCACGTTTATTTTCTCGGCGATGCATGTATGGATCAACTTTTATTCAACAGGACGATTCGTAATCACGACCCTGATATCAAAATATATAAATTAAGTCCTGCCATCCTCTCTTAACAAAAAACGGCATTTCCTGCTTGCGCGCGGAGATAAAGTGATGCTCTGCCTATGCCTCGCGCAGATGCGCAAGATCTCCCGCACAGCACCACTTTGAAATCTGCACCTAGTTTATATCTCCTGAGGGGTTTCCTTACCAGTTTCAGGCTTTATCTTAGACAAAATAAGGTTTTCGCCCATTGTAAAGAATTTATAAGTGTGAAAATTTGATGAGACGAAGAACATGGACCATCTTCAGGCACAGTGCTAAAAGCTCGTAGAAGGGGATATTGATCAGGCAGTGAGCCATAGCGGCGCCGAGTTCTTGTAGAGTGTGTGAGGCAAGAATTGAGATATACCGGAGCAGCACCAGTCTTCCTGCGGCGGACAGTGCGGCAAAGAGATTATGGGACGTTACTTTTCATACCGATGAGCTTCCTGGCAAGGACTGGTATACCGGAAAGCAATTCCTCCTCCTGCCCGGACGAACACCTGAGGGTGCCGAGACCCAGGGTTCCCATCGTTTTTATATCCGTGCGCTTTGCCTGGAGAACGTATGAATTTCCCAACATTGCAAGTCTTCCTGTAACGGCCTGATTTGCCGCAAGCCATTTTCCGAGTTCCACAATCTCTCTTTCGGCAACCAGCCCAGAGTGCTGCAGCTTCAATTCCTGCATGACCTGCATCATATTTTCACGATTGACCAGCGAAAAACGGCCCAATATGAAAAGTTCCTCACGGAGGGCGTCAGTAAGAATGAGTGCAACAACACTGAGACGCTCGACGGTATCAAAATCATAGACTACAAGCTTGGCCTTGTCTGTTGCCGGCGTTTCCGTTTGCAGCTCACGTTCCAGTTTCTTCTCAAACTCTTTACGTTTGTCCGCAGCCTCTAACTCAGGCCGCGGGACAGGGGCGATTTTTGCGATAACTCTTGGGGTTTCCGTATCCTTTTTGATATCACGTATGGGCTCTTTAGCTGTAGTATCAGGCGTTTTTGCAATAGGGCTTGATGGCGGCACAAATTCCTCAACAGGAGCCTTTGCTTTCAGGGGTTCTTTCGGCAACGCAGGTTTTGCTTCAGGGACAGGCGGCTTTGGAAGAGGTAAAGTCTTGGTTGCCAGTGGAGACTCTATCGTTGGTTTTAGAGGCGGCTGAATTGGTGCTTTTGTCTCCTCTTGTGCTGTTGATATGGGAGGAATGGGCTTTTGCCGCGCTTTCTCGACGGGAGCGGGCTTCTTTTCAACTGCGACTTCGGGCGTTGCAGGGGCAATTTGAGGTACCGGAGGCGGAGCTAAAGCAATCTTCGTCTCACGAGGTGCTGGCGTCTTCGTCTCTCCTCCCGGCATGAGACGACCTTTGCGAATGGCGGTTGCCAGTAGGTCCCCTTTGGCATCATAGAATATTTGCCTGTACTGAGTTTGGAGCACTATTCTGGCACGTTTAAGCACTAGATCTGACGAGTGAATAACAAGGACGGTGTCTGAAGCTGTATATTGCGTGCCCGTCTCAATATTGATCAGTACCATTTTGAGCGTTAAATTGAGCGAGATACTCCTTATAATAATCATCGCGTAATCGGCATATAATGCCTTACCAGCCTGTCTTAGCAATGCATAGTCTTTTTTCACCCACCAATACTGTTCTGAACCCGGCGCCCGTGTTCCTAAGACAGCCTGTGTCTCTTCTTTGCTTATCACCTCATATACGCCCGTGGCCTGCAGATAGCGATCAACACCAGCAGTCATTATCCTTTCAAATTCATCGTTTGTATTTGAGTAACGCCAGCGGCCTCGTGGCTCTTCGGAAATGACCTGCACAAAGACCCGCAGCTTGGCGGAGGGGGATGGGGGCGGAATTGCATTTAGGCGTACTGTCGAGCAGGCATTGAGGAAAATGGATGCCACGAGCACTGCGATGACAAAAGCCCTTATCAGAAACCTGCCATTGCTATTTTGGCCTTCCTTGAGCATATTGGTTTTTAGCTAACATCAGGATCGAAAAACTGTCAAGGGAATTCGGCGGAGTCATAGACCCGTGCGATCTGCGAGTACGCTCCGCATCATCGGTTTTTTCATGGGGTTGCTTCAGTTATTTCACTCAAAATAATGGCCACTCCGGACCGTGATCTTCCAGCCGGAACGCAAGGTGGAAAACAAATCCCGTTTATAAAAACGATATAGAAAAAAATGCCGCATCATTTTGATCCACGAGGGATACTATCAAGTGTTCCCATGACCCTGCTGTCTTGGAGGCGGATCGATGACCGCGAGCAGTACTGATATGGAGTTTCCTGTCAGCCGTGAGAACCCGTAAGTGACAGTCAGGGTTGAAGTAATATTATTTCGGCGTTTTATATTACCCCGAGCAACTTCCGAATTTGGTATATTTCCAGGTAAAAAATCTGCACATAGACACGCATCTCATTTTATGGTAGAAAAATTGCAAAATCGTACCCAAGGGATTTCCATGAGCATTAAGAAGATCGGTATCATTGCAAATATCGAAAAAGAGAAATCAGGTGAGTGTACCGTTCAGCTGAGAGACTGGGCCATCAAAAAGGGGATCGAGGTCTATTTAGAAGAGGGAATTGCGCGGAAGATCGGTGCGGGCGAGGGTCTGGACAGAAGAAAGCTGGCAGCAGAGGTCGATCTTCTGGTTGTATTGGGAGGTGACGGGACCATCCTCAGGACAGTACGTTTTGTCAGTGAGTATGACATCCCCGTCGTCGGCATCAACCTCGGAGAGTTCGGCTATCTGGCAGAGGTCAATCTGAGCGAGATGACGAGCGCTCTGGAATTGATTGTCAAAGGCGATTACCAAACCGAAAAGAGGATGATGCTGGATATTACGATTTATCTGGGAAGAGAAACGATCAGGGAACAGAGCATCTTAAATGACGTGGTGATTACCCGTGGGAATCTTTCACGCATCCTCAATCTGGAAACAACGGTAAATAACAGCTATCTAACCACCTTCAGGGCCGATGGTATCATCATATCCACGCCGACAGGCTCCACCGCGCATTCCCTCTCCGCGGGAGGCCCTATTGTTTTTCCTGAACAGGATTCCTTTATCGTAAATCCCATATGTCCTTTTACACTGACGAATCGTCCGATCATTATCCCCAACAATGCCGAAATAAAGGTAATCATGTGGACGAAGGG
>PLLV01000204.1:0-349 GCA_003142295.1 Syntrophaceae bacterium | reverse complement strand
TCACCTCACAGGGACTATATGGAGATCCTGCGAACGAAGCTGGGATGGGGCGGATCGCCCACGGGAACAAATAATCTGTGATATGTTAACGGAACTTAGCATCAGAAATTTTGCCATCATTGATGAAATGAAGGTCTCTTTTACCGATGGTCTCAATGTGATTACCGGAGAGACGGGGGCCGGGAAGTCTATTATCATAGGGGCAGTAAGTCTCCTTCTGGGGGACCGGGCATCTGCCGACATGATCAGATCTTTCGAAGAATCGGCGACAGTTGAGGCTCTCTTCGACATTGGTGAGAAAGATGAACTGAAGAAAAAAGTACGACAAATGGGCTTCCATGTGGGGAAG
>PLLV01000068.1 GCA_003142295.1 Syntrophaceae bacterium | reverse complement strand
ATCGGTGTGGACAATTTGAATGACTACTACGATGTCAATCTGAAAAAGGCGCGTCTCAGGCTCCTTCAGGACAACCATGCCTTCCATTTTATCAAAATGGATATTGCAGAGAGGGAGAACATGGCCTCTCTTTTCAAGAAAGAGGCGCCCGCGATTGTCGTCCACATGGCGGCGCAGGCGGGAGTCAGATACTCCCTGGTAAATCCCCATGCATATCTGGAGAGCAATCTTGCCGGTTTTTTGAATATACTCGAAGGGTGCCGGCATCAGAAGTGCGAACATTTAGTCTTCGCCTCGTCAAGCTCAGTTTATGGGGCCAATACGGAGATGCCGTTTTCCGTTCATCACAATGTCGATCATCCCGTGAGCCTTTATGCAGCCACAAAGAAGGCCAATGAACTGATGGCGCATGCGTATGCGAGTCTCTACAAGCTTCCCTGCACGGGGCTGAGGTTCTTTACCGTTTACGGCCCCTGGGGAAGACCGGATATGGCCCTGTTTCTTTTTACAAAGGCCATCCTGGAAGACAGGCCGATCGACGTTTATAACGCGGGTAAAATGCAGAGAGACTTCACCTATATCGATGACATCGCAGAAGGTGTATTCAGAGTGACGGAGAGGATTCCGGAACCGGACGCCAAATGGCAGGGTGACAAACCGGACCCCGCTACCAGCTTTGCGCCATACAGGATTTATAACATCGGCAATAACATGCCCGTGGAACTCCTTGACTTCATAAATATGATTGAGAAAGTATTAAGCAAGAAGGCAAAAATGAATCTGCTTCCCATGCAGCCGGGGGATGTACCGAGAACATATGCAGACATTGACGATCTCATGAAAGACGTCTCCTTCAAACCGGCGACATCTGTAGAAGACGGTGTAAGACGCTTTATTGAATGGTACAGGGAGTATTATAAGGTATAAGAACTAAAGATAATAATCAAAAGTGCCGATATACATTGCATATATTGGGAGACCAATCACACAATCAGAAAATATTATAGAGGCTATAGAAAAAATATATTCCGAAATCAGCCAGTAGTATACGCCGATGTGGATGCTGATTTGGCGGGAATGACAGGCTACCTGAGCTCCACTCCGTAATAGTAATGTCTCAGGATATCGCCGTATGAAGAACCTTCGCGAGCCATGATGTACGCGCCCCACTGACTCATACCGACACCGTGGCCATATCCCTTCCCCTCAAGATGGATTTCATCTCCTTCATTGGTCATCGTAAAAAGAGTGCTCTTGACCTGGGTGGGATCGGTCTTCAACCTGAAGTCATTGCCGGTAAGCACGCTTTCCTTGCCACCATGGAATATCTTGATCTTCGTTACCCGGCCGGAGGGGCTTATATCAACAGGCATCAATCTCTCAATATGTCCGACATCAAGGCCCTTCCTGTTGAGGGCTGCCCTAATCTTATCGACATTCAGGGATAGTTTCCACGAACAGCCTGGGGCTTTTACGCTGTAATCATCACGAACCGCCTTCAGATAAGGAACATCCGCACTCCATACGCGTCTTGCCTCTTCCGTCATGCCTCCGCTATTTGCATGAAAATACGTAAGGGCCAGTTGACCGTCATAGAGGAGCACCATCCCTCTTGTCTCATCCACTGCCTGGTTGGAAATGGCCGACTCTGCGCCTGCTCCGCCATAAACCTGGGATGCTGTAGTAGCAATTACGTCATAGTCCCTGTCCTTGCTTTTTTCCTTCTGGTAAAGCACATACGTTCTTGCGGCAATCGCCTGGGCCTTGAGGGCCTCCAGAGGCCATCGAGGGGACATCTCTTTCGGGACGACACCGTAAAGATAGGCCTCCACGTCCAGAACATTAATCACATCCATATCGCCCCTGGCGCTCTTCGCTATCCTGAGCTCACCCCTGTATGGCGTGCCGTTCAAATTCAACCATTGGCCCTCCAACGGTACGATAACCAGCCTATCATGGGAAAGGCTTTTGCCATCGAGCCTTATATTGCCTCCTGAGATAGTCAGGGCGGCACTTTGGACCTTGCCAGAAATGTCTTTTCCATAATCGTCCCGCACTTCAAATACGGAGGTCGAATTCACACGGATGGCCTGAAGACCGGTCACCACGAGAACCCTGACATTCTCCTCTTTCGCTTTCTTAAATGATGGCTTTTTTTCCTTCATGGCAGGAGGTGGTCTTTGACAAGTTTCTATCATGAACTCCGCCGTATCTCTCCTGTCGCCGCGGGGATATTTCTTGAGGTATGTCTTGAATTCATTCAGCGCCTCTTTGTACCTGTTCTTTTCATAAAGAATCATCCCGGAGTTGAAATGGGCGTTTGCCGCATGCATGCTGCTTTCGTATTTCTTTATGACGACGCCATATTTTTCCAGCGCCCTCTCGTTATTGTTGAGAAAGTAGCTGTAAATATCACCTATCCTGAGTGTTGCTTTCGCCTTCATCTCCGGATCGGGCGAGACGTCTGAGATATCCTGATAGGCGCCCACTGCCTCAAGGTACTGCCCGTTTCTCAGATACGCATCTGCCTCTTCCATGGCCTGATTGGCATTGTAGGCAAGACCAGTACCAGCTCCGCCCAGGATTAAAATTAAAAACAGTATATAACGTATCATGTGATTAAGTGGCGAATAGACCTGCTTTGTCAGAGCCATCTCTATCTCCCTTCGTATTTCTCAGAATGTTCCTTATGCTTATAACAGTTGTCCATGTGAACTGTTGCCAGTTCCTTAGACTTGATGATCAACAAATTCTCCGCATTCTTTTCCTCGGCGGCTTTCGTGAAGTTGAAAGAACCGGTTATTACCGTTTCCTTGTCAATGATCATGATCTTATTGTGGGCGGTCGAACGACGTTAATATAAATCACGTTATTTCCCCTGCCTATTACCTGGTGATTCTATTTCTTCAATATTGAAGCTCTCCGCAGCTTGCTGCGGAGAATCTTCGATTCTTAAGGAACAGTATCGTTCGGCATTCGCTCGCTTACCCCGCAGCAAGATGCGGGGAATGCGCTCGCTACCGAATTCAATACCCTAAAAGCATCTTTCGGTCGATGATATTTCAAATACGACATCGGTGACTCATTTAACAGAAATGAAACATCAAAAGGTGATTTTCCCATGTTGAGATGGATCTTTGCCTGAAATACAAGGTCATTCATCGATCCCATAACTCGCCGGTCTAATATCTTAGAGAAGGATATTTCTTTAGCCAGCGGTTCGATGTATTTCTGAAATACTAACATATTTCCATCGATGGTCATGAACTCTCTCATGCAGGTCAATACCCTCTGCAAAAATTGCTTCTCGTCGGTAATCCCTCGTCCATACATAACCATGGAGTATAGTGACGTGGTGTTTGTCAGGATCATGTATTGAATGCGCTGCGCTGTGAATAGATGAGTGCTCCAGTCTGCATAGGGATTCTTATCAGATGGAAGGATTTGCGACGGAGCGAGGCCGATTTTCTTCGATAGTTTTAATGTGAGTCGGAAGATCATTACTTTAATTGATCATGATGAAGATTACATAGGTGAATACTTCTGCGGTAATATACAAGATTTCTCAGAATATGTCGAAGAAATCCGGGATATTTTTAAGAGAATGGTAATACTCTTAAAAATTTGCCTTTTTAAGGTGTTTCGTTCAATGTATTTTTGAACACAACTTCCTTGTTTATCCCAGTCAATATATTTTCATAAGTGTTTTTGGATTTGAAGGTATTTCTGAAGTCAACATCAATACTTCTTACCGAAACATTTATGTTTTCAAATGGTAATGACCATATTTTGCATCATTTTCCTAACAATTTAACCTTGACACTCAAGAGCCTTTCCCGCAGCCTTTAAAGCATATAAACTTCTTCTTTTATTCTCAAAAAGCATCGCCGACGTTTTTATCACCTCAGGCGCTTGTTATGTGAAAATCAAATCCGGATGGGTCTATCTTGTGAAAGAGAAAGAACTGCAGGGATAAAATGAAACCGACGAAAGGACTTCTTATTATTTCGATTCTGGCGGCCGCCGTGCCCCGGTGCGGCGGGAGGAACAGCGAGCATGAGCATGTGCGATAGAAACGTCGGCAGCAAGAGCGGGTTCTGTCTCCGGAGGTTTTCGCTGATTCTGCTACTGATCATGCTGTTGCCCGTTTACTCAGTAGCCGAAAATCTTACCTGTAACCGCCTACCCATGCTGATGCAAGGGTTACTAGCCGAACACTACGTAACGAAGAATATGACCGGGGAGATCAACACTCACGCCGTCGACCAGATGATCAAGAGGATTGACCCCTCTAGAACGCTGCTGTATGAGTCCGATTTGGAAAGGCTAAAACCGGCTCTACAAGGCGCGTTTGCTAGCATGCACGCGGGCAACTGCGCTGCCGCTGCATCAATCGCTTCCTTTACCTTTTCATGATCTCCGAGATAGTAATGTCGTATCGGCTTCAGGGCATCGTCGAACTCATAGATAAGAGGCACACCTGTGGGAATATTCACTCCGGGAATGACGTCATCGGGAATGTCGTCCAAGTGTTTTACCAGGGCGCGAAGGCTGTTCCCATGGGCGCTTACGAGAACTTTCTTCCCTGACCGGACCGCAGGCACGATAAGATCATGCTAGCAGGGCAGGAAGCGCTCTACAGTATCTTTCAAACATTAATCCTTATTGCGAAGATCTGGCTTTCTGATTTTTAACCTGCAAATCATTTACGACCTGCTTCACGTTGGGGACTTTCATGGCCACCTGCTCGGCTTGGTCGCGCTTGTTCTGCGAGTTCACTTCTCCGGTTAGCGTGACCACTCCGCTCTTCACTTTGTATTTCACGTCGTCATGCATCTTGTTCTGGATCAACGCAGCGTCCAGATTCTTCTCGATGCCTTGGTCCAGATCGGAGTTCACGGTCTTTGTTTCTTTTTCCAGGCCCTTAGGAATCACCGCAATCTGATTCGCGACAACCTGAGCGCCAGCTAGTGACTTTGCAAGGGATTCGGCTTGTAACTTCTCGTTGTCACTAGCCACTTGTCCGCTGAGGGTCACAATGCCCTTGTCGCGATCCTGACTGACGGTGACGTCCTTGAAGCCTGCTTGATCGAGCGATTTGCGAATATTGCCCGCAACATCGGGTGATTTCACGGCAGTCCCAGAGCATCCGGCCAAGACCCCGATGGAGAGCAACGCGATCATTGCGATTGACATTATAAGCTTTTTCATGTTTCTCCTCCTTTGATTGCAACGTTAATGGAACTAACCGGGCACGTTCAAATTGGTAAATCATTTATCCAGGTCTTCGCCCCTGAATGACCCCAATCAACACCACAACGATTGCGATAACCAGCAGGATATGAATAAAATAACCCATCGTGTAGCCGGTTATCAACCCTAGCAGCCACAAAATTATCAGTACCACAGCAATTGTCCACAGCATATGATCTATCTCCCGGATTGTTGGGGCTCATTGCCGGCTGGCGCATTCCTACGACAGCCGGCAACGAGCGGTCGAGCTGGTCTTGGAATCGGACTATCTGTGAACATCCGATTCTTTACACTGTTCGCAGCGTTTATGTCGGTGACGTGCTTAGTCAACGACGCCTTCCCAGCCAGTTGATCACGCACGTCCTAATTATAGCGATTGCCATTGAGACGTTCTCTCGCCTTCGAACAACAGGGTTTTTCTCACCGTGTTGCTCGGAAATGCGTGACCGGCACGGGAAAGGATAACGGTCGCCTA
>PLLV01000079.1 GCA_003142295.1 Syntrophaceae bacterium | reverse complement strand
AATGTTGATTTTTACTCCGGCGCCGTCTACCGCCTTCTGGGTATTCCAGCCATTCTCTTTACCCCGATTTTTGCCATGGGGAGAGTTGCCGGATGGCTTGCTCATATTCTTGAACAAAGAAGCGACAATCGCATCTATCGTCCGGAGAGCCTGTGGACCGGGCCTGAACCCCGCAGCTATGTTCCCATCGAGAAACGATAAAGAGCGGTGACGGCCTCATACGATGCAGGATGAACAAACCGCATCGGCCACGCATCTTGTGAAAGCGACCGTTACAAAGGTACTACTGTTCACCTATCATGCTTGGCTCCCCAGTAAAGATGAAAATGGGAAATGGAAGGAGAAGTTGATTTTTACTGAAGTCGATTGCTGCTTCCACCTACAAACACACACATTTCAGTTAGGAAATAAAATAAGGATTACCTCTTATAAGCAATGCTTCAACTGTGGGGATTGAACAATTTATTTAATAATTGTTGAGTAAGATATCCATAGAATTCCCTTTTCTCCGAGGGGTTTCTGATAGACTTCACAACTATCTACTACGAGGTGATTGTGAAACGTGACGAATACAAGCAGAAAAAAGAGAAACCGGAGCAATCAATTTCACAATATTATTGACGATTAAATGCCTTTTAAATATAATTTATTATGATATACTTAATTTAAAGAGGATAAGAAAATGGGGAATCTGAATCTTACTTGGATGAATCCATATATTGTAGCAATCTTATCTTTTATTTTAGGGAGTATTGTGGGGCCTATCTTATGGGTATATATTTTACAACCACGTCTGATGAGTCCAGATGTAAAAATCATATTTGAGAGCATAGATCCGTACGTCGTAAGGACGACGATTGGGAACGACCAAACCAAAGAATATTATCCCCTCTATCAATATCGTTTAGGCATAAAGAATTTATCCAGTTATTCAACAATAAGAAACTATACGGTCAAATTAACTGGCTTATGGAATTTTCAAGATGGGAAATTCGTAGCAGAAAAATTATTCGAACCATTTCGATTAAAACTAAAAGATGACCAACGTGAAATAAAACCCGGTGAGCAGATTTGGACACCCCTCGGTAGAATTGCTCATCCAGATTTCCAAAAAAAATATGATGCAGCTCTCTGGTCTGGAAATCCGGAACAGCCACAATTCAGATTTGAAATGCTTGACACCCCTCGATGGATATTATCGCATGTACCACCTGGCAAGCATAAATTTAATATAACTGTATTTTTTGAGAACGGACCACCAGTCGAGCAAGAATTCCTCTTAGAATGGACAGGGAAATGGTTTGATGATCCTAAATCTGGGGATTTTGTAATTAAACGAAGCGACTCTTTCAGCTGAAAGTTAGCTCACAGCCGATTGAGATCCCACCGACGGTCTTAAAATCAGTTTCATCGAACGCTGATTACCTCTTAAAATCTTGCATTTATAGACCGACTCAGGAAAACAACATTACAGGAAGTTCTTTATATGTACGTCTTCAAATGGTTTCAGACCTGATTTGTCCAAAACCATCTGAAGACTTACAGTTATTGAGGCCCAGGCTGGTGGGAATTTTTGGCTTTTCAGGAACAATCATATGGTCTCAGTGCGATTTTTTATGCAGGTAAGACTTCTAGTTAACTGGCATACTTCCTCCGTTGAGAATCTTCTATCTGTGATGGATGCTTAAGTTGCATTTGAACCAATGTGCCTTTTTTGATTGCAGATTAAATAAACTAGATAGATGTCAATAAACAAGACTGACGCCGAATTTCTACTAAGTGTCCAACCGCCTCATTCATTTTGGCTTACGGCCTGGGTTCTATTTTCACTTCATTAATGGCCAATATTCCCTCAGCCGCACCTAATAAAGCATACGCACTTTCTGAAGGGGTAGTCTGGCTAACAGACCACCTGATAGCCCCCTTTAAATCTCCACGTCTTGCCTGGGCTGCCGTGATCTCCCGCAAGATCTCTGCATTTTTCGAAGCCGCGACTTTAAGAAGCTGGTGGAAGGTCGCTCGCGTGCCAGCATCATCTCCTGCCTTCGCCTGTGCCTTTGCGATCGCCCGCAAAGCTTCGGCTTTATAAGAAGAACTAGTAATAGCGGCGGTTACTTCCAATGCCAACTGGATATCTCCCGAAGTGGCAAAATCCTGCGAGACCTTCTTTAAGGCAACGTCTTTCGTATGCTTATCGTCAATAACAACAGCACTCTGAAAAATCTGCCGAAGTGTAATTAACACTCCAGCACCATCTCCCGCCCTTCCTTGAGCCACGACGACGTCATAAAGGGCAACGACTCTCATAAACGCGTCCTTGATGGCTGTTGCGATTAAAAGAGCTCCTCTTATATCCCCTGCCTCTGCTTGGGCCTTCGCAATAACAAGAAGAGCATCAGTCTTCGTGAAATCATTTGTGATCAAGTTCGCAGTTCGGAGAGCTCCCTGGATATCCCCTGCCTCTGCTTGGGCTGTCACTATTTTGTTTAAGTATTTTGCTCTAATAGAATGATCCGGGATGGAAGCAGCGGTATTAATACCTCCATCGATATCCCTCATCTCTCCTTGGGCCTGCGCAACGCCCAACAATGCAACTTCGCGTTTGTTGGCATCTTCAATGCGGGCGGCGATTAAAAGAGCCTGTCTGAGAGTTGTTATTGCGGCCCTTCGATCTCCTGCCTTTGCCTGAGCTATTGCAATCTTGCGCCAGGCATCTACCTTATCAGAATCCTTTTTAATGCCGGTTCCGGCTTGAAAAGCTTGCTGGAGGGTTTTTAACGCACTCGGCCAATCTCCCGCTTCTCTTTGAGCCGCTGCGATGTCTAGTAAGGCGTATGTTTTAAGTGCTATGTCCTGAATAGCAGTGCAGGTTTTAAGGGTCCCCTGATCATCTCTTGCCCTTGCCTGAACCACGGCGATTTCCCTTAAGGCAGAAGCATTAGAGAACGGGTTTTGAATCGCAGCGGCAGTTTTAAGGGCACCCACGATATCTTTTGCAGTTGCCTGATCTTTTGCGATTGTACGCAATTCGAAGTCCCTAGCCTCTGGTCTTTGGATGGCAAGAGCAACGTGTAGACACTGTTGAAGGGTTGCTGCCGAGGCAGAATAGTCTCCCGTCACTAGTTGAACCCCTGCGATGTATTCTAGGAGATGGATCTTGTCAGAAATGTCCTTCAATTTGGTAACGCTCAGAAGTGCATGTTGGAGAGTTGTTGCCGCAGCGGTACTGTCTTTCGCCTTTGACTGAACCCTTGCAATATCCCCAAACAAAATGACCTTCGCGGTCACATCCTGAATGGTGTCAGCCGTCTCAATAGCCTTCTTGAGGATTTTTCGAGCTTCGCTGATTCTAAGGGCCTCCTCTTCTGCGCGAGCAAGACCTGTTATTGTGGCGACGAACAAAACAATGGCAAAGAAAAATACTCTAGGCATGATGTACTTTCCAGAACACGGGCAAACTCTACTAGCCAGAAAGCCTGCGGCCCTCACGATCACTTACTAACTGCATTCTCTCTTGCCAATGGTATATGCTCAGCCTGCTTAGGCCGATAACTACCCTTTCACTGAGCACTCTCGCACTACTACTTGCCGTTGTTTCCTTTATCTATAGCGTTGTAAGCTTTTTTTATTGCAGTTGCTTGTTTTATCACCTCTCCGATTACTGCCCAAGTCGACGCAGTGTCAGTCTTCTCGCTGGTAATATTCACACCACAGGCTGTATGCATGTCAATTTTTCCTTGTGGTGGAAGTTCCACAGTCATGACGTAGTCTGGATCGGCGAACGTCAATCCAAAAACCCAAGCTTTATCAATTATTTTGTTGAGATCTCCATCAGTCTTCACGTCCTTTGCTTGCAGGATATACAGGGTGGCGTCTCGACACGCGGAGAAGGGGAATACACTTGTGTCAACTCGGTCCTGACCAAAGAAAGTCTTCGTCTCTATCGCATCCCGTGGGGTTATTTCAATATCAATCCGGTAAAACCAATCAGCATTATGTGGAAGTGGCAACCACACTCGCTCCGGCTTTCTCTCCTTCTCATATATCTTGGGATCTATCACTACTGGCAGCTGGTCCGGCATTAAAGTTGGACCCAGTTGTGATTTAGCTGCAAAAAAACCTATGCTGGTTACGATTACCCCTCCTACCTCAGCAATAGTTTTCACGCGGTTATCTTCGATCTTGACGCCAATTGAGGAAATGATTCGGCTATTGGGAATGTACGTTACGTTCAAAATAGTTTCGATCCCTAGCCGCTTTTTCGGAACAATCGCATAAACATTTTGCTGGACATCGACCGGCAGATCGCTTGGCACTGCAGAAGCAACAAGTTTCTGGCCTTCCTCTATTGAGCGCTTCTGGTCTACAATGATCAATGAGCGTGGGAGGACGAACTTTATCTTCCCTGCTGGATCGGGTTCATTTATTACATCATAATGAACTTTCGGAACTGCCGCACAACCGGTGCCAAGAAATGCCACTAACACAAGTACAAATCCTAATGATCGTTTCATGATCCACCTCCTGATGCACCACGTCCGATATTGAGGTGCCAACTAAAAGACTAGCTAATACATAATTTGTTTTGGGGGAGCTCACCACTTCTCGTCATAGACGCGTTATTCAATGAGTCGAGTATACCAGTTTCGTATGATACCATAGGTTGAGGTTTGTTTTTTTCGTTAGCTGTCCACTTTCCTTTGAAACGCTACACATCTAATTCAATAAATTCCATATCTTCGATATCCTAAAAAACCCCGCTCTCTTCTGAGAAACGGGGTTTCAATAACCTAGTCATGGCACCACCTGTACAAAAAGGGTTCAGATTAATTGTTAACCTTTTGACGATGCCCTATTTAAATATGCTTCTTTTTGTGCTCCTAATTCTTTGAAAAGTCAAGAGACAAATTTCTTTGATAATCAATTGAAAGGATGTATATTTGTCAAAACTACAGGATGCTCTATTTCAGGAAGAATAAAATAATAGCGGGGCACCTGCTCAAGCAGAACTTTTATTTCAACTGTGGTAAATGTCCTGGGGACAAGTGAGGAAATAAAATGCCACTCATGGGTTGGAAGAATCTGATAAGAAGTTGTTCGTTCAGTGGACAAGGGCAACACCCTATAGCGGCTTATTCTGAGTTTATGCCGCCGATCCATTTGGGCTGTAGACCTTACGGTGGAAGGATATACGACTTCTTCTCCGAAGAGAACCCTTATGGTTTCCCGTTCACAGAGTTTGAAGAGTATTACGAATTGCGTCCGGGGCTGGAAAATATCGCCCATCAGGTTCTGGAGTCTCTGGTTCATCTGGCTCGCGGGGAACCCACTAAACACCTTGCCAAGAACAAACTCGTCAATAACCCTTACTGGCCCCCGGAGCTTGCTAAGCAGGCAGGAGCGTTAAATCATGAACGCTTCGTTTTGCTTCTGCCTCTTGCTCTTTCTCTCACTCATGACGACAAGGGCAGGAGACGTTGGACATTCTTTGGTGGCAGTGAACAGGGGCCTGTCCGTCCTTTCTGGAAGAGTTTTTTCATGTCTGACGGCAGTGAGCTCCCATCAGAAAGAGCAATGGATTTTATTAGAACTCTTCTCCATGCTGCCTATGGCGAACCTTTCGAGAAATTATCTGATCTCCATGGTTCCGGCTTTCGCATTTTTGTTGAGGATGATGATCCACACAATAATCTGCGGCCGGACTGGGCATCGCCCTTGATCTGGCATCGGGGAATGTCACTGAAAGGTGTTAAATATCTCTTGAACTTTGAACCATTCGAGGGACTTCCAGCGGATTTGAAAAGGGCCTATTTCGCGGGGGAACTAAACTTGTTGCCTTTCCCGGGCAGCTTGCTTTTTTGGGGTGTCCCCGGTTATATCAAAATGCAATGTGAATTAACGATGGCCAACCAGATTCCCTTGTTGAGTCTTGTGGAGCGTCATGAGTCTCCTTATGGAGTTCGTGTGCCTCAATCCGGCTGGATGCATATGCCACGGCAAAACCATCCTTTGCCCAATGAAGACTTCGGACCGATTAGGAGTACCTTCCGGCGAACCCATCGCTGGGCAAAGGTGCACCGTTATGAAGATGAGCTTGCGACTCCCGGACGTCAGGATCATATCGCCAACGTTCTTTTCAGCACGAATCCAGAAGACCTGGATCTGTATGGCAAACCCATGGCGCGCAACAGCCAGATCTGGACTCATGACTATCAGCTATTGCTCGATGGCCCAGACGCTGCCAGAGCCGAAATTGATGCTGCCATCAAGTCAGTCAATCAAGGTGGTATGTTTGGATACAGATTTCAATATCCACCGATGTGCATAGGGACATACCCAGTCTACTGGCATCGCCCTCTCATAGCGTACATGCCCCACGATACGGATAAGCCAGCCGTATTACATGACACTCTTATGGGATATCTTACTGCCTATAACGCAAAACAGCATGTTGATTTAGATCATCCAATCGAACTTTGGCCGAGCCTTTACAAACGGAACGAGCATATGGCCGTCATTGAACTTTTCAAAGATAAAAACCATGAGCAAAAAACAGTTACGAGAGCGCTGAATCTGTTGGAAGCGCACAAACTCATCGGCAATAGAAAGCTTCCTTTCACTTTTGCAAGACAGATATTGATGCTGCCGGAAAATAGGACTCTTGATGCATGGCTCGAATCTTTGCCGGAGATTGCGGGCAATAAAGAAAAAGGTCAAATGCTCGCCAATCAATTACAGGATCAGATCGAACACAAAAAGCCGATTCTGCCAATTTCGGGAAGAAAAGGACTGCCGGCCTCGCTGACTTTTGACCGTTCTGCTGTTCGTTCTTTTGAAGTGCGATATTGGAAGGATATCCTTCATCTATCGACCGGTGAATATACGAATAAAGCCAATTCTGACTGCATCCTGGACGCTGTGACTCAAAGGATGTTGAAGCATCATCATCGAGACCTGGAAGGGCTTGGGAATTACTTGCTTACCTACTATAGGCGGGTCATCGCTGAATGCGGAATGCAGGGGAAGGCACTGGTTGGAGACCTGCCTTTCCGATGGAAAACTGATTTTGACTTTGACTGGTGGGGAGGTTGGGCAAATGACCAGTTGGGGCGACTTGAGGAACGAAATCTCCTAATGGTGATTCCAGGACGTGATCGCCATCGGGCGGTTATCATGGCGGATCATTATGACACGGCGTACATGGAAGATATTTATTATAAGGAGCAAGGCGGTTCCGGCGCGCGTCTTGCGTCGGCCGGCGCAGATGATAACCTCTCCGCAACCGCTGCGCTGATGCGTGCTGCTCCGATCTTTTGCGAACTCAGTAAGGAGGGGAAGCTCGGTTGCGACATCTGGCTTATTCATCTGACCGGCGAGGAATTTCCATCAGACTGTCTCGGAGCGCGCAATCTCTGCCAACAGCTTATAGAAGGTACATTGAAATTACGCTTATCAAAGGATAAAGAAAAAGCTCTGTCAGACGTTCAAATAGAGGGCGCGTTTATTCTTGATATGGTTGCACATAACAATGACAGTGAACTTGACAAATTTCAAATATCTCCGGGAATGGGAGAGGAATCGGTATGGTTAGCTTATCAAGCCCATATGGCCAATGAAATATGGAACGCCTCTACTGATATTTGGAATATGAGGCCGTCCCGTCGCAGATGTGCTCGAGGAAAGCGAAGTTCTGGTGAAAAGACGGTCCCGGAAATTGCGTTACATCTGAAACTTGATGGTGAAATTCGTTTGCCTCGTGATCCCAAGAGTACGCTTTATAATACCGATGCCCAGATCTTCTCTGATGCAGGTATACCGGTAGTTCTTTTCATGGAGAATTATGACATCAGCCGTCACGGATATCATGATAGCCATGATACGATGACCAACATTGACCTTGACTATGGAGCTGCCGTGACAGCAATTGCCATCGAAGCCGTTTCCCGAGCAGCTACCGAAGAGCCTTTTGTCAAACAGAATTGATCGTTATTGCCAAATTTATCTTCTAATTCAGAAATATTAAAGGCCTGCTTGATATTCACTAAGTCATCTATATTATGGTATGCTTTATTCCTATCACGCCTCGATGCAAACACATAACTCATGACGAACATAAGCAGATGTTGTCAATAGGCAGATATAGTCTGAGTCGAGGAAGCTATCTTTAGCTAATGGTGTCAGGTACAAAAAAAAGATTGACATTAATAGTATCAATTGATACCATACGGCCAATGATACCTTCTCGTAAGACGATAGTCGGAAAGATTGCGCATGCTCTGAAGGCAGGCAGATCAGGCAACATTGTCCTGGTTGCTCCTGATATAATAGCTGCAGACCTTATGAACCTTGGTCGTGAGATTGGTGAAATACCGGATATCCTCTATGAACTTTTGGAAAATGCAGATCCAAAGGATTATACAGGAACGCGACCACCTCAAAGGTCTTATGAGCCGGTTATTTCCGGTTGTGAACTATATGCATTCAAAACAACAAGTAAAACTATCGGGTGTACGATTTATTATAAGTTTACCATAAAGGATGATACCTTGTGGTTGGTCTCCCTGCATAAGGATAGACCAGAGAAAAAGGGGAAGTAATATGGAAAAGAAAAAATTAAGCTGTCCTGCGGGTCACGGGGAAATGAAACTAACTAATAAGCAGAAACACGTGAACTTCAAGGGTGTTGATATTGATTACCCGTTGGGGTGTTTTATTTGCCCGACCTGTGGCTTAGAGGCTGGAACACTGGCACAGGGGGCAGATATACAAAAAGCCATGGCAGACGCTTACCGTAA
>PLLV01000099.1 GCA_003142295.1 Syntrophaceae bacterium | reverse complement strand
CTTATCTCCGAATCCCAGGAGAGGATGACTTTGGCAGTGGCTCCCGATATGGTGCATGAATTTTTGGAGCTTGCACAGAAGATGGATGTGGAGGCTACTGTTGTTGGCAGATACACGGATTCGGGTAGGTTCCATGTCCTATACGGTGACAGGACTGTCGCCTATCTGGAGATGGATTTTCTCCACAGCGGAGTTCCTCAGATGCAGTTGCACGCGAAATGGCAACCTCGCAGTTATCCGGAGCCTGATTTTCCCGAGCCCGCCGATATGGGGCAGGCCTTGAAAGACATGTTATCCAGGCTTAATATCTGCAGTAAAGAGTCTGTCGTCAGGCAGTACGACCATGAGGTCCAGGGTGGAAGCGTCGTTAAACCGCTTGTCGGGGTATGCAATGACGGGCCCAGTGATGCCGCCGTCATCCGGCCCGTCCTGACTTCCTTCGAAGGAGTGGTTGTGGCCAACGGCATCTGCCCAAGGTATGGTGATATTGATACCTACCACATGGCCGCATGCGCTATTGATGAGGCCATAAGGAATGCTATAGCTGTCGGTGGAAGCCTTGACTTTATGGCGGGGCTCGATAACTTCTGTTGGTGTGATCCTGTCCAGTCGGAGAAGACTCCCGATGGTGAGTATAAACTGGCCCAGCTTGTGCGGGCAAACAAGGCGCTATACGATTATACTACAGCCTATGGTGTGCCGTGCATTTCCGGAAAAGACAGTATGAAGAATGACTATCACATCGGTAATGTGAAAATATCTATCCCGCCGACGCTTCTGTTTTCCACGATGGGAAAAATCGAAGATGCGCGGAGAGCGGTCACTCTGGATGCGAAGCGCCCGGGCGATTTAGTTTATATCCTGGGTGAGACATATCATGAATTGGGCGGTTCTGAGTGGTATGCCATGCATGGCTTCATAGGGAATCAGGTGCCNNTCTGACGGAGGAGCAGGCATCGCCATCGCTGAGACCGCTTTTGCCGGAGGACTGGGCATGCTGATCCACCTTGCCCTGTTTCCCTCTTCCGGTATTGACCGCAACGACACACTCCTCTTTTCGGAATCGCAAAGCAGGTTCGTTGTCACAATCTCACCCGAGGCAAAGAAATCTTTCGAAGCTATGATGAAAGGAATCGCCATAAGCCAGGTGGGGACAGTCCTTGCGGAAGGGCTATTGAAAATAGATGGACGTGATGGCAACAGGATCGTCGAGGAAGATATCAACGAGCTGAAAGCGGAGTGGCAAAGGCCGTTGAATTTTTGATATGTCACTCCCGCCCCCGATAGGGACATTCGAGGGCAGGCTCCGGCGGGAGTCCAGTTTTCTTAGTGCATGGATTCCCTCTTTCGAGGGAATGACAAGGGATTTTTTTTGGAACGCGCAATTTTTGTCAACGAGGATTTCAGATGCCGAAAAAAGTTAAATCGATCGTCATTACGGGGAACGGAACCAACTGCGAAATGGAGATGGCCCATGCCTGCAGACTTGCAGGTTCTGATGTAGTGGATATTGTGCACATCAGTATGTTGCTTTACGGTGAAAAAAGCCTCGATGATTACCATTTCCTTAACCTGCCCGGAGGGTTCCTCGATGGCGACGATCTCGGCTCGGCAAAAGCGGGAGCCAACCGTATTTTGCATGCGAAAGTCAAAGGAAAGTCGGAAAACCTCTATGATCAGTTTGCCAGGTTCATCAAGCAGGGTAAACTTATTCTTGGCGTCTGCAACGGATTTCAGTTGCTTGTCAAGCTTGGGATGCTGCCCGGTTTTGACGGCAATTACCGGAATCAGACAACGACCCTTACCTTCAACGATTCCGGTAGATTTGAGGATCGGTGGGTAAATCTGAGAGTCAACCCTGATTCCCCCTGCATTTTTACAAAAAAGGTGACCGGTATTTATCTTCCCGTAAGACACGGCGAGGGGAAGTTTGTCACGAAGGACAAGGATATCTTGGAAAGACTTCACAAAGATCATCAAGTTGTCGTAGAGTACTGCTATGAGGATTTCAAGGATGCCACGATGGACTATCCGGCAAACCCGAACGGCGCCATTGACGGTATCGCCGGGATATGCAATGAGACGGGACGGATATTCGGCCTCATGCCGCATCCGGAAGCCTATCTCCACCGCACTAACCACCCGCGCTGGACAAGGGAAAAGTTGCCTGAAGAGGGGATGGGCCTGGCCGTTTTCAAGAATGCAATCGACTTTGTAAGGAAAGGGGATATCTGACGCTGCGGCAAGTCCTCTCTCTTCTTCCGCTTCCACTATGGCGTGATAATCCGTGAGGTGGACTCGCGCTGTATTTCCTTGGCCCGCTCAATCATATTCTTTATTGTTAGCTCCATGGCTTCAGGAAATTTTTTTATGGCGTCCGGGAGTGTCTTCGCCGGTATCTGACATTGAATCGGTATGGGGCCCTGGGGTGTGGCGAGTTGTGTCTGCCCGATGAAAAGTGGTTCACGACTTTTATCTCTGTTACCGTCGGGTGTCACGGGAGTTAGTCGGCGTAGCCACCCGACCTTCAGATCGGTGAAGGTCTCCTCATGGTAGAGATTGTCCTGGTCTATCCTGATTTCTGGCTCTTTCTCGTCGGTGCCGTTCATGGTTTGTCTCCTTCAGGAAGTATAACCGGGTACGTACACTACAGTGGAATTGACGTCAAATTTTATTATTTTGGAATATCTTCTGTGCATTTCTTCATTGTTACTTGTAGAAAAGCATGAAAACTTTTTCTGTTGACAAATCGGATAATATATCTTAGAAATATCATCAGTTAATCGTTCAACCGCAAAAGGACATAGTTGTTTGTATGAAGCGAAGCACGTGTACCGTCAGGCCAATCAGCATTGAGGGCATAATTAGGCTACTTACATAGGAAGCCTGGTAGTGGTGTAGTGTTTCGATAAGACCTATAGAGCAGCAAGAATCCGTTATCAGGTTATCTGGTAGCGGTTTTTTTTGGAATAGGAGGGAGTTATGGATTCGTCGGATGTTTTGATCTACGACACGACATTGAGGGACGGGACTCAGGGGGAGCAGGTAAATTTTTCGGCTGAAGAAAAGTTACGCATCGCCCAGCGTCTTGATGAGATTGGTTTTCACTACATTGAAGGCGGGTGGCCGGGATCAAATCCGAAAGATATGCGTTTCTTTGAGATGGCCAAGGGCATGTCATTCAAGCACGCGCGTCTCACCGCATTCGGCAGCACCAGGAAGCCCCATATGAAAGCTGCAACTTGTCCCAATATAATGGCTCTGCTGGAAGCGGAAACGCCGTCCGTAGCCATTTTCGGCAAGAGCTGGGATCTTCATCTCTCAGACATTCTCAATGTATCCCTCGATGAAAATTTAGAAATGATTCGTGATTCTATTGAATTCTTGAAATCAAAAGGTAAGGAAGTAATCTTTGATGCGGAGCATTTTTTCGATGGATATAAGAATAATCCCGGTTGTGCGCGCAAGGTGATAGAGGCTGCCCTTTCTGCCGGGGCTGACATGATTGTGCTGTGTGATACTAATGGAGGGACAATGTCTGCTGATCTGATCACGATCATTACGGAGATCGTCCCTTCTGTGCCTCACCATCTTCTGGGCATTCATACCCATAATGATTGTGGCCTTGCCGTGGCCAATTCCCTGGCGGCAGTCCTCCATGGTGTCAGAATGGTTCATGGAACGATCAACGGATATGGAGAAAGGTGCGGGAATGCTGACCTCATCTCTATAATCGGTAATCTCCAGCTAAAAATGAATAAGAGATGTTTGCCCGAAGCATCGATAAGGCAATTAACCCACCTCTCTAATTACGTGAGCGACGTTGCGAATATCCCCCCCCTCAATTCCAGGCCATTCGTTGGCAGGAGTGCATTTGCCCATAAGGGAGGTATCCACGTTGATGCAGTCTTAAAAAATCCGGCGGCATATGAACACATCAAACCGGAGCTGGTAGGAAATCAGCAGCGGGTGCTGGTTTCGGACCTCTCAGGTAAAAGCAATATTGCATACAAAGCAAGGGAGCTCGGCATCGATTTAGGTAAGGAAACNNCAGCTGATGGTTCCCTTTCCGTATTGATGAAGAAAATAAAAGGTGAATTCAGAGATCCGTTTATTCTTGAAAGCTTTCAGGTAATCAATGCAAAAACAGGAAATAATCCACCCGTATCACAGGCTACGATTAAGATAACCGTGGGCGGTGAGGAAGAGTTGACTGCCGCAGAGGGCAATGGCCCGGTAAATGCCTTGGATAATGCCTTAAGAAAGGCATTGATAAAATTTTATCCCCAGATAAACAAGATGCATCTCGTGGATTTTAAAGTGAGGATTCTCGAGGGCTGCGAGGGAACGGCGGCAAAGGTGACGGTGTTTATAGATTCAACCGATGGCGAGGATATATGGAGTACTATGGGTGTATCTACAAACATCATCGAAGCAAGCTGGCTTGCCCTCGTGGACAGTATCCAATATAAATTGAGCAAAGATGAAGAAAATAGAAATGGCCGGGGCTGAAAGAGATTCAATATGTTCATTGATAAAGACGCTTGTTTCTGGTAGATAATTAAAATTATATAATAAGCAGAATTTATAGAATCAGAATAATGTAATAATATGTATCTATCCATAAACAGTCAAAATCCTCAGATGCGGTTGATCAAGAAGGCCGTTGATATGCTGCAGGATGGGGGTGTCATCATCTATCCTACTGACACTGTCTACGGGCTGGGCTGTGCCCTTTCCAACAAAAAAGGAATCGATAGGATTTATGAGATAAAAAGGAGAAGCAGGAAACGACCGTTGAGTTTTGTTTGTGCCGATCTGAAGGACATCAGTCGTTATGCCCGTGTTTCGGATTTTGCCTATAAGACCATGAAACGCCTCCTGCCGGGACCATACACATTTATCCTGGAGGCATCGAGGCTGGTTCCGAAGACCATCCTCCCGAAAAGACTGGCTACAGGCATCAGGGTGCCGGATAATAAAATCTGCCTGGCCTTAGTCAGGGAGCTTGGCCAGCCTATTATCAGTACCAGTGTATCGACTGAGGACGGCGAGGTGCTGAGTAATCCGGTTGAAATCAAGGATAAATTCGGTCATTCTGTGGATCTGATAATAGATGGAGGCATTCTGGTTTCCGAGCCATCGAGCATTATCAGTCTTGTTGATGACACAATTGAGGTAATCAGGGAAGGGAAGGGAGATGTATCCACTCTCATCTGATGATTATCTTGTGAAAATACAAGAAGTGACTTGAAATTGGCCGGCATCGCAAAAAGCTGGCTGCAGGGAGCGTCCTCAGGCAGGCTCAGGATAGACTCATCTGGAGGATGAGGAAATAAGAGACGTATGCCGCAATGACTCAGGACGAAGCAGCGCAGCCCATGCACATTTTTTGTGAGGCTGAGACTTAAAGAACAAGGATAACTATGAAGAGAGTAATGTTAATCAATGCTGTTCATCCGGAACAGAAGCGGCTGGCCATTGTGGAAGGCGGGAAACTCATTGAATACAACATCCAAATGGCCGACAAAGAACCAATAACAGGCAACATCTACAAGGGCGCCGTGATGAAAGTGGAGCGCGGTCTCCAGGCAGCTTTTGTAAGTTACGGGGGGAGGAGGGATGGATTTCTGCCGCTCCACGACGTCAGTCCCGAATACTTCGCGGAGCAGACGGGAAAGGAAGGCAGCACCTCGAGTCAGAAACCTTTTCTGAAAGCGGGTCAGGATGTCCTGGTTCAGATAGTAAGAGAAGAAAGTGAACGTAAGGGGGCGCTTCTTACGACCTATATATCATTGCCCGGACGATATTTGGTTCTCTTGCCGAATAAGGAAAGCAGCGGCATTTCCCGGAAAATAGAAGATGAGGAAGACCGCAAGCGACTGAAGGCATTAATGGAGCAAGTAAAAATCGACGAGGGCATCGGTTTTATAATCCGCACGGCAGGCATGCACAGAACAAAGCAGGAGCTTTCCCGGGATTATCAAATGCTGTCCCGGTTGTGGAAGGAGATTCAGAAGCGGGCAAAGAGCGCCCCTGCGCAGTCACTCATCTATCAGGAAAGTAATTTCGGCGTGTGCTCTCTCCGCGACTATTACACATCGGAAATAGAAGAGATCCTCGTAGACGATGTGGAGACGTACAGAAAGATGAGGGAATATTCCAAAGCCGTCGTCCCGAGGACTGTAAAACTCATCAAGCTCTATAAGGACAAGACACCGCTTTTTGATAAGAATCGGCTTGAAGAGCAGATTCGCGTCATCTACCAGGACAGGGTGGAGTTGAAATCCGGCGGGTATATAATAATAAACCCGACGGAAGCCATGACTACCATCGATGTCAACTCGGGGCGGGCATCAAATAAGAGGAACGTTGAAGAAACCGCCTTCAGGACCAACATGGAAGCGGCAGAGGAGATTGCCAGGCAACTGCGCCTGCGAGACCTGGGCGGACTGCTTGTAATCGACTTCATTGATATGCGTGACCGGAAACACGAAGCCGAAGTGGAGAAGACCTTCAAGAAGGCCCTCAATGTCGACAGGGCAAGGATACAGATGTCGCGCATATCCAAGTTCGGGATTCTTGAACTTTCCAGACAGAAGAAGCAGTCGACCATACAGGAAATCAGTTATAACGTCTGTCCTTACTGTAAGGGACGCGGCGTCAGGCCATCTTTGGAATACACGGCCCTCGGCGCCTTCCGGAAAATTGAATCACAGGCGGTAAAGGGGGATTACTCCGTTCTCAAAGTGAAGCTGCCATACGAGATAGCCGATTATCTTCTGAACAGGAAGAGAAGCGAGATCAGCAAACTTGAAAGCACGTATAACGTGTCTATTCACATTTCCGGGAACCCTGACACGCCGTGGGACGAATTGAAGATCGAAACCGTAGCCAGGGAGATAATTGAGGAAGCTTCTCAGGAGGAGGAAAGCCGTCCTGTTGAGATGTCTGATAAACAGGAAAATGGGCGCACCGAACCCGTTGTCAGTGTATTAACACAGGCCGAAGTCACTTCCCTTCCGAAAGAAAACGGCGAAGGAACAGAGGCAAGTCCTAAGCCTGCCAAGAAGAAGTCAAGATGGAGGCCAAGACACAAGAGAAAGAGGACGGACGATAAATCCGTTGAACCCGCATCCCGTCCCCCTGCTGAGCAAAGCGGCAATACGACGACCTACAGGAAAATAGAACAGGTCCAGGACAGTGCAGTTACTCCGCCGGCGCCCGCCGTTGGAACAAGCGGAGAAGGACAGGACCTTTTAACAAGACTCCGCAAGGTGTTTGAACAAATCGAGGAGTAGAATTATTTTTTCCTGCCGAGTTCCTTGGCTCTGAGCGTGGCCGCTTCGACAGCCGCCATCATGGTAGCCCTCAGTTTCCCCTCTTCGATGGCTTGCAGGCCGGCTATGGTCGTCCCTCCGGGAGAGGTGACCATGTCCTTGAGCGCTGCGGGGTGTTTATCTCCTATGAGGCAAAGTTTGGCCGCACCGAGAAGGGTCTGTGCGGAAAGCTTCACGGCGATGTCTCTCGCAAGCCCCATATTGACGCCGGCATCGGCGAGCGCGTCGATTATGACAAATGCGTAGGCAGGTCCGCTTCCGCTCAAGCCGGTTACCGCATCCATGAGATCTTCCTTAACCGTAACGGTAATTCCGACAGCATCAAAGATATGAAGGGTCAAAGCAAGATCCTCGTCGGTCGCATGTGAGCCTCTCGCGATTGCCGCAGCCCCTTCACCGATCAACGCGGGGGTATTCGGCATGACCCTCATGACGCGAGCACCCTTCTTGAGGTGTTCCTCTATAAACCCTGTAGAAATACCAGCGGCGATGGTGATGATAAGCTTGCCAGTATCGATGCCGCCCGATATCCCTTCCAGCACTTCCGTCATGTTCTGTGGTTTCACAGCGAGGATGATGATGTCTGCTTCCCCGACGGCCTTCTTATTGTCTTTGGTCGCAAGGACGCCGTATGTCTTTCTGAGCTCTTCGAGTTGTCCTTCTACCACATCGGCTACGGTGACCTTGCCCGGAGCTATGAGATTGTGGGCCAGGATGCCTTTAATAAGGGCGCTGCCCATTTTGCCTCCCCCGATAAAGCTGATCTTTTTCCCTTTCAACATTTTCTTCCCCCCGTGTTTGCCCTCTTACGGGCCGTCAGTACTTTGCTCCAGTTTACGAATTTTTACAATATTATCAATCTTTATTTGTACAAGATGCACGATATATGATAGGCACTGGATACCTCTTATATGCTGGGGCGGAGTTGTAACATCACTTTAATTCTCGGTTGTTGATGAGGAAGACAGACGGAGAACCTGTTCCGTCGTTCTCTTGGCAGGGCCTATCGCCCGCCGCTCTCTCTTGTCAGAAGGAAGATATGTAGAATGGTAATATTTCATGAAATCAGCGGTGCGAAGATAGCCTGCTGGGTGAGCAGCAAGAACTTTTCTCAAGAGAAAAAGACACTCTTCTTTATTCACGGGTCGGGCGGGGACCACCGGATCTGGATAGAACAGTATACGAGATTGAAGGACGAGTTCAACATTGCGGTAATTGACCTGCCCGGTCATGGACTGTCTGAGGGCCGGGGTGAGCAGGATGTATCGCAGTATGTTGAATGGATTAAAAAGTTCATCGGTGTCATTGCCTTGGAGAAACCTGTTCTGATCGGCCATTCCCTCGGTGCGGCTATAAGCCTGGTATTTGCGATAAAATATGGAGGGATGCTCTC
>PLLV01000090.1 GCA_003142295.1 Syntrophaceae bacterium | reverse complement strand
TAGTACGTATAGCTTCCTGTAAGAAATGATCGACATATCAATATGATTGATGTAGATTTCTTATCGAAATGAATACGCAGGATGTAATTAATCTGGGAAGTGTCCCCGATTTTTCCAGGAACGTTTGGTGTATCACAGAGCGGGAATACCCCGTCCGGAGACCCGTTAGCACGGTAGCGGCAACAGCCGTGCGAAAGGAAATTAACTATGAATGGAAATAACCGATCAAACATTAAACCTGGGATGCATGTGAAGGTCGTCCAGAAGCAGGATCAGTTCAGTTGTGAACTGTCTGAAGGCATCGTCAAGGATATTCTCACAAAATCGGTCAGTCACCCTCATGGCATCAAGGTGCGCCTACAAGGCGGCATAATAGGCCGAGTCAAAGAGATTTTGGATGCCTGAAGCTGAATTCCAGTTTTTTTTGCTGAAAAGGTCATGAATGCAAATATATGTCGATGCGGACGGATTTCCGAATGCGGCCAAAGATCTACTGATCAGGACCGCTATACGCTTGTATGTGCCCTTGGTTTTTGTGGCCAACAAAAGGGTAAGTTATGAGCCGTCAGTTATCATTTCAAGCATTATAGTCCCTGACGGACCCGATCTTGCCGATGATCGGATCGTTGAACTGGCACAGAAGGGCGACCTGGTGATTACTGCCGACATCCCGCTTGCAGACCGGGTGGTTGCCAAGGGTGCCTTTGCGCTCAACCCTAGAGGTGATCTCTATACGGAGGGCAACATCAAGGACAAACTGGCTATGCGTGACCTGATGACTGGGCTAAGAGACAGCGGCATGATGACGGGCGGTCCATCGGTATTTGGTAAAAAGGAATGCCAGGCTTTTATTAACCAGCTTAATAGCTTTTTGACGAAACATTTAAAAAACAATAACTTTTAGAAGCAGCGGTCAAAAGTGTCATGGGACAACAAATAGGGACAGCGCCCGTTTATTCGCCCTTCTTAGGCCTGCCACGGGGCAGCGCAACAAGTCTTCTGCCTACAGCCTGCTCGATCTTTCTTATAAACTTCTCATCTCCACACGGACGTCCTGTTTTCGTATTCTCTCTCAGTGCTTGGGTAGTTCCGGCGTCGTCTTTTTCTTCCAGATACGCTGCCCAGTCCTTGATCTCTTTAACAAGATAACAATCCATGGTCAGTATCTGGTCTCTCATCTTTTTTACGTGGCTCTTTGCGCTCGACCACTTATAGTTCTCCGCCTTTCTAACTACTTTGGCGCTCACCGGGTTGTTCTCCACATAACGAACGGCTGCATACACGTGCTTCTCATCCAATGCACATGAATAATACCTCCCCTGCCAAAGATGTCCCTTCTCTCCTTGTCTCGCATTCGCGTATTGTGCGTATCTCATGTGCAGAATGTTAAACGTGCGCGCCATGGATTCCTCTGCCCCAGGCACTGCAACAAAGTGCACATGATTGTTCATCAGGCAGTATGCCCATATCTTCAGCAAATATCTGTCGCTGTAGTATTCCAGCCACTCCAGATACTGGCATCTCGCAAAAAGATCACCTGACGATAATTGCCACGCTGCGTTATATGATGCGGTATCCCCACCGCTACTGCTCTCGCTATTCTCGCCATTCGTTCCTATTCCACTTCGTTCCATTCTTAATAAATAGGCGCTGTCCCCATTTTACCTGATTGTATCAATTTAAACTATTAAGCCCCGCAATCCTTCATTGAGTTTTTGAATGGTCTCATTGATCTCATCTGTTTGACCATGTGTCTTCGATAACAAGGCGTCTATGGTGGAGAGTTCCTCTTTTACGTAATTAATCGCCTGTTTTCGCATTTCTTCGATCGCCCTGTTGATGCGGTCCTCCCACTGGGCGGCAAGACGGGAAAGATTGGCCTCCACTTCACGGGGGATCTCGCTAATAAAATGCTTCTCAAAAAGACCCCTGAAGATAAACATAGGAATGAGAAACCAGATGAGATCGAAATGGATGTCGAAGGACTTGACCGTTTTGATGTCTGGGTGATCGGGTTCTGATACCTCAATTTTCCAGTCTGCGGGAGCAAGCCTCACACCAAGAACCTTTTCGATATTTTTATCCAAAAGATTCCTGAAGGCTTCAATTGATCTGGATAAACTGGCGTGGGCCTTGTTGAGAGTGCCATAGAAATGTCTATGCTCTATTTTGGAAATATGCCTCATCTCCTCTGTCATGCGGTCTGCGAGCCATTCTTCATATCTCCGGGTGAGTTTCCAGAGATTCACTTTCCACGCGGAAAGCTCCTTTTCCAAATCTTCAGAAAGTTTCTTCCTAAGGGGTTGCTGAAAATTATCAAGGTAGTTCATAATGAGGGTTCGAGTTTGTCTCTGGTTCTCGCGGGCAATGATGGTTAGTTCCTCACGGATGAGGTCGAAACTGACCTTTTCATCGAAGATTTGTTTATGAAGATTCTCACGGTCGAGGTCAGCCTGCACAGATGTTTTCAGGGCAATATCGAGATAGCCGAGACAACCTCTTATCAGGGACTGCATCTTGTACTGGAGGATTTGCCTGAACTCGAAATCACGGTTTAGCGACAACTTAAAGAGAAGGCCTTCTTCCAATCGATCCTTGCATTGTTCCGTGTTCACAAGGGTCGAGTATACATAGATCGGTAATCGCCGGTTTAATTCACGCTGAATCGTTCGCTCAAAAAATTCTATGACTTCGTTCTGCTGCTCCGGGGAGAGAAGATCAGTTTTTGTCAAAAGGAGCACGATATTCGGCGTGTGACTTGTTAGCTCCCGAATCAGTTGCACATCATTTTCCGAAAGGGGTCGATCGGAACTGATGGCAAGTATGGCGGTCCCCACTTGGGGAAGCCAATTTTCAGAGGTTTCCACATGATATTTGAATACACTTCCCAAGCCAGGGGTATCCACCAATCGCAGACCGGCATAAGCCCTGAGAGACGGAAGCTCAATATCCACAACCTCCACGTTTTTTTTATTGGATGGATTTTCGGCTTCCGAGGTAAAATTTTCGATATCGTTAATGCCAATCTCCGATGTGCTGCCGTCGAAATACCTGACAACGGTTTGTTCTCTTTCCCCATATTGAAGGCGGGTAATGACCGTAGTAACCGGTATGACGCCGACGGGGAGAACGGATTTGCCGATAAGACTATTGATGAAGGAACTTTTGCCTGCTTTGAACTGACCTAAGATAGCCACATCAATTGGCGGATTCTGAACAAGTAGTTTTTCGCAGGCTTCTATCTGGCGGTTCAGAGAAGCAATAGAGAATCTGGCGCAGAGGTCAAGAACGTCTTTCAGCAACCGCTGTGAAACATCCTGAATGCTGGCATTTGAGCCATTGTGGGTAGAGTCTGACATAAAAAAACTCCTCCAGGATAAAGCTGGTAGGAGTTATCAGCCTTGTGGGCGGTTTGTTTGCGGGTGAACTCCATCACCTTCTTTGCAGTCAAACAAATTCGAGATTTCTTGTCAAGGAGTTCATGTATTATCTTGAAGATTGGCGGCTTCTATCTCAGGTATGGATTATGCGCCTTTTCATGCCCTATGGTGGACGATGGCATCCTCCCGTAGTTGTGGCCGGGCATCACTTTCGTATCATCCGGCAGTGTGAAGAGCTTTTCCATTATTGAATGGCGCAGAACCGGCCACGATCCTCCAGGGAAATCGGTTCTCCCCACGGCCTCTACGAACAGGGTATCCCCGGTGAAGACATATCCTTCTGTATAAAGAGATATGCCGCCGCGGGTATGTCCCGGCGTATGGATGACCTTCAGTGAGATGTCCCCCACCGTGATAACATCGCCGTCATTTACAATAATGTCTGGATAGGGAGACTTTTCAGCCCCGTGCATCCTGAAGAGAGGAAGCGGTGTGAACATGAGCAGTTCTTGATCATCCCTGTGGACGATAATCTGCGCGTCCGTCTTGGTTTTCATCTCCGCATTCCCTGTCATGTGGTCCACATGCCCATGTGTATTGACGATGTATTTGATCCTGATGTTGTTCTCTTCCGCTCTTTTAATGATGCCGTCCACAGCTGCCGCTGGATCTATTACCAGGCCTTCGCCGCTTTCCTGGTCGCCCACAATATAGGCGAATACGGCCATATGACCAACCTCAACTTGGTGCAAATACATACTTGGCACTCCTGAAGATCATTTAACATTTTTGCTTCTTTATCGTCAAGGAACCTATTGAGAACGTTGTTATTTGTAATGTATTTTTTTGATAGAAGGTCAAAGATTTTATGATGGGAAGATGGGCACGTCCCTTAGAGGACGCTGATGACGGGCTGTGGTTTTGGCGTTAACGTTTCCTCGTTGGCAAAATCACAAAACGAAAGATCCGTCACCGGACTTCCGAAATGAGAAAATTCTTCCTTTACCGTGTCGATGAACATTCTCATGGTAATCGAAAAACACAGGCACTCGGAATAATTATACGATTTCGTATGCGTGGAAATATCAGAAATTATGCACTGCAGCAGCTGCCGCGAGATCGCATCCCTGTTGTGATTTACAATAAGCCCGATCATGCTGAGAGCCAATACCTTTATGTGGAAGTTGATCGCTCCTCCCCTTTCCTTTCTGTAATCCGGATGATCAATAAGATATACCCTATCTTCCAGAAAGGTTATATTGGGTGGAACATCATGCAGAGATTTCCTTTTATACCAGCAATCAAACACGGGCAAAAGAGGGGAATAGACAGCCTTTCCATATCCGCCGAAGCCGGAAATATCAATCCCTGCATAATAGTTCCGGTATTTAAGGTATCTTTCCTCCATCTTATTGAGGCTGCCATTTTCAAAGTTTGCAGGTATGATCTTTTGTTGCATAATACCACCTGGAAGATATCGGACGGTACTCCACCGGCAGTGCGGTCACGCGGTCAGGAACCGGCTGCTGCAGTCCAAACTATTCTTCTCGTTCTTTACGCAGGCATTTCCCACAAGTATAAAATACTTATTGGAAAGCCTTTTCTAATGGGAATGGTTACCGCTATGGGTCAGATCTGGCCTCTTTGTGAGGACCTCAATCAGATACTTATCAGGTAAATCTTCCCAAAAGAGAGCGGTGCAGAGAAAAACACCGCTCTCTTACGTTATTATATGTTTTGCTTTCTCAACAACTATCCGAGGTAGAAACCGGTCGGGTCAATGCCTCTGAGTACCTTGACCTCCTCCGGAGTCGGCGGAGTGGTCTCTTTCACTTTAGGCGATACCTTGAGATTCCATGCGCAACTGGCCTTGATTTTCTCAATTGACTGGCCGGGGAAGTACTCTGACAGGTACATCTCCTTTGTTTTTTCGTCGAACAAATAGACACCCATGGTGCTGACCACACAGTCTGGCCCCCCACCGATCATGCCGCATTTCTCGCGTTCCCCTGGGCCGCCCAGGAAGCCGGGGGTGGTAATATAGTCCACCTTCTCCACAAACTTCTTGGCATCCTGGGGCATGATGGCAAGAACCCTTTTGCCCGAGGTAGCCATGTCATTCGCGCCACCGCTTCCGGCAAAGTACGTCCATTTGGCGGGCGTTGTCCAGTCTCCGACGCCGCTCGAGTTGATGTTGCCATATTTATCGATCTGGGCGCCGCCGATAAAGGCAACGTCACACTCGCCGCGCTGCAGCGCGGCCATGGTAGCCAGCATGCCGAACGTTTGATCGGCCCCGGTGAAAAGAGCCGGATCATCCACGGTGATCCCAAGGGCCAAAGGAGGCGTCGCCCGGATGGCGCCGCCCTCGGTGAACATAATCATGTTCGGTGCGTGAGCGGCCATTGCATATGCCGCCACAACGATTGGCAGTCCCACTCCCACGAAGACAACCTCTCCGTCTTTAATTTCTTTGGCACAACGGATTGTCATAAGTTCTGTCAGTTTATAGTCAGCCATAGTTACTTACCCCCTTTCTTCGCGGCGATTGCTTCTTCGTAGGCCTTCAGCCGATCATCAGTGTACATGGGCACACCCTTCCAGCATGTCGGATCATGGTAACCGTAGTCGACATCCAGCTTCGGCTTAAATCCGAGTTTGGGTTTCAGCCGGTCCAGACCTGCCTGGCCAAATTTCTTTTTATAGAGATCTATGTAAGCGGCATGGTCTTTACAGCCGTAGACCCATTCATCGAGGAATTTAGGAAGCAGTTCTGCGTACCGCTCATGTCTGCCCTGATACTGAGAGAAGCGGATGTCCAGGCCGTAGTAGCCGCGGCATGCCGAAGGATGGGCACCCCACGGGCAGTGGACAACGGCCAGGGTCTTGAAGTAGGGTACAATCACGCGGTCAGGATCGCTTCTGGTTATTTCTGGTTCTATAATTTCTTCGGCTGTAACGATAACGCCCCGCTTTGATCCCATGGCGCCGAACTCGTCAGTGACGCCGCGTGATCCATAGGAGACTACATTGCCGAGACGATCGGCCTTCTGTGCGTGGATTATTGCCACGTCGGCCCGCCACGCGCGCACAACGGTTATCTTCCCACTCCCGAAAGGATCTTCAATTACCTTGAGGTCCATTGGGTTGTTTTTGAGCATATCCGTTCCGATATTCCCCCGGATGGGCATGAAGGGAATGCCCATGAAACCTGCTATCATGGCGGTGGTAGCGCCGAAGTTGGAGATGTCATACCTCTTGAGCTTACCTTCATTGAAAGCCCGGCGAATGGCATAGGGGGCCTTCACGTACCAGTTCATGATCCAGGCCGTGTGAATTTCCTTAACACAGCCGGCGCCTACCAGGATATCCAGACCCCCCACGTCCGTAGAGGATTCGACTGTGGTTAGGTTCTTCTTCTTCTGTCTGATGATTTCGTGAGTCAGGGCCATGGGGACCATGATCTGGAAGCCCCCATAGTAAACAGTATCGCCATCGTGGATGAACTTTGCTACCGCATCCTTGAGCGTCATCCTTTTGTCGAGATCCATGTAATCCTCCTTTTGTTATTAATGATAAAATAGAGTTAGTAATGCCAACAATTCACGGAAAGCAACTCATACCTCCTTCCTAGGGCTCAACAAAGCCCCGCGCAATGCGTCTCTCATAACATTGACGGCATAAATAATAAACGCTGATATTTCCGCAACCAGTTCCATAGAGCTGTAAAAGAAAAGTGCATTCAGGACAACTCTGCAACATGCATCTGCGCTCACAAAACCTGAAGTTCTCCTCCGGCTGGTAGCATTCATCGCAATCACGGGGAAAGATAGACATGGTTCTTCATTCCGTGAGCTTGTCGTTGTCCTTTAAAGCAACTAATGAAAACGTAATAAAGTCATGCGGGCAGTCAAAAAAACAGCCCGATGTCGAGAAATAGAGTATCGGACGCCAGACTTTTCCGGTCTTCGAAATTCCCCCCTAACAATAACAGAGGGGTTATCTCTACCAAAATATGATTCATGATGTCAACTATTTTCTGAACTACACAAGAAATTTTTTTGATCAAATCTTCCTTTGGGGTCCGGGATGGATAGGAGGGGGATATATTACAGCTGTTACAGCAACATCTCCCGTGGGGGATATGCAAAAGAAACAGATCGATTACGTTCTTGCTTAAAACAGCATCAGATCGATGTTAGCTGGCGTAGCGGCAAAAACGGCCAAATATATTTCAGAAATTAGGGGAATGTACTCGATCCGGTAGGGGGTCTGGGACAGGATTGAGGGAGCTGCGGCTCTGGCTGGTAAGATCAAGCACCCCTCTTAAGCCACAAGACCTCCCATCCGTCGCTTTGCTAATCAGTGTTTTTCTCGCTGAGCCAGGGTCTCGTATTGTCCAGGAGATAATCTGCGATGTTTTCATATATGCAGTCCCGGCAAAGATGGACAAGCAACATGCTTTTGATTTGTCGGAATATCAGAAGCACGTCCGTGTCTTTACAACAGACAAAACACCTGTCCGGCATGTCTTTCTCATGAAACTGGTAATCTTTTGCATCGTCGTATTTTGTGGGCATGTTTCTTCTATAATGATCTTTAGATATAGGAAAACTTCTCAAGACGCCTTATGCTGGTGCCTCAGGAAGTTTCTCCGCCCTGGGATGGGGAACGGGGAATTTCAATATACAGGTTGTACCTTCACCTTCTTTCGATGTGACGTCTATTTCCCCGCCGTGAGAATCCATGATCTTCTTGCAAAAAGTCAGTCCGAGACCGGACCCTCTGTGGCGTTCTTCCTTACCCCCTGCTCTGAAAAACGGCTCAAAGATAAAGGGGAGCTTGTCCTGGGGAATGCCAACTCCTGTATCCAAAATATCCACGGTAACATAGTACTCGCCGTTCCGGGCTGAGACGGCTATTTTGCCGCCCTCCGGCGTATATTTTGTTGCATTGCCGATGATGTTGATGAATACCCTGACCAGGCTTTCCTCATCCCCGACAATTTGGAATAAATTTTCCGGCACATTTACCTCAAGTGCAATTCCTCTTTCGTTGCAAATAGGCATCATCTCCTCGACGCCGCGCGAAATTACGTCTGATAACCTCAAGGGCTCCTTCTTTTGTGCAAGGGTACCGTTTTCTATCCGGCTGAGATCCAGCCAGTGCTCAATAAGTTCTTCAAGACTCTGAACGCGTATGCGGCACCTCTCTATGATATCCGAAACGTCTTTATCAAAACGATCGCCCGCAATCGCTTTGAGGGATTCTATGTATTGTCGAATAACTACGAGAGGGGAACGCATTTCGTGACTTACAAAGGTGATAAAACTCTTCTCCATCCGCTCCTTTTCTTCTCTCAATCTTCGTGTTTCAATCTTGAGATTACGATGATCGAGGCCTCGCCTGGCAACTGTCCTCAACTGGTCAGGGCTAAAAGGTTTGGGCAGGTAATCGTACGCTCCTTTCTGTATAGCTTCCACTGCGGATAAAATCGTCGCATAACCGGTGATCATAATCAGCACAATGTCAGGGACATCCTTGGAAAGAATTTCAATTATTTCCATGCCCGATATACCCGGCATTTTAAGATCCACAAAGGCTATTTCCGGTTTTTTCTCCCGCGCAATCTTGATGCCTTCGACTCCCTCCCCTGCGGTTAGTACGGTATATCCGGACTTTTCCAGCGCCTGACGGCATCCGTCCCGTAAGGCTTCCTCATCATCGATGATCAAAATAAGCGGTTTTTGAGTCTTCATCATACCGGCTATTTACCAAGAGCATTGGCAATATATCCGAGAAGATCATCAGCCTTTACAGGTTTTTGCAACACCCTGTCCACCTTCGGAAACTCCGGAGGCGGTTCAAATGATTGGTATGGACCCTGCAAGTCCACGGCACTCAACATGAACAGCGGCGTATTCTTCCCGGTATCTGTGGCGCGGATCTTTTTCAACACTTCAAACCCTTCACCCCACGTCTCCATCATCATATCGATAATNNATAATGGCAAGATCGGGAGACACGGACTTCCACATCTCAACCCCCCGCTTCCCGTCTTCTGCCAGGAACACCTCGTAGCCGCCCTTTTCGAGAATCAGTTTGGTCGCGAATAGAAAGTCTTTGTCATCGTCTATTAAGAGAATTTTTTTCTTTACTGACATGGTCGTCACCTCCAATTTTGATTTTTGTATAATTAATATGAGCAAGGATGATGCCAAATTGTAACATATTGATATTTATTAATAATATGGAGAAGGTAGGGGGGGAAGAGAACTTTGAGGGGTAAAACTCCCCTGTTTTGAGGCAGATGACCCCCTGTATTCCCGCCGGAACGCAGGGCAGGCGGGATGCGACCTCGTCAAAGCAGGTTCAGCCAATGAGTTTGTTAACTCTGGAAAGAAGTTCCGCAACTGGGATGGGCTTTGCCACGTAATCGTCAGCCTGCAGATATTCTCCATCCGTCTCCGGAGAAAACTTGAATCCCGTTTTTTCAGTAACTGCGGTCACCATCAGGACGGGAATTTTCCTGCATTCTTCATCATGCTTCAGATTGTAGCAGAATTCGAACCCGTCTGTATGTTTATCCATCATAACATCCAGGATAATGAGGTTGGGCATATTTTTTTCCATAGCCTTACGCCCGTCTTTGATGTTCAGGGCACAATCCACGCCGTAGCCATTATTTACCAGCACTATCCTCAGCGCCTCCGCATAGTCTTTGTCGTCATCTATTATGAGTATGCTTTTTTTCTCAGACATAGGGACCTCCGAAATTTGATTATTTTACGCATATTCAGGTCTTATTCCTTGACAATTTCTCTTGCCACCTCCAGGGTTCCGATGTGGACGGGACAATAGTCGGAACAGCGGCCGCATCCCACACAACCGCACAAGCTCTCCTGGATATCAGTCTCATTGTAATAAAGGAGCTTGTGCTCATGTCGTCTCTTGAGCCTTGATGCCTGAGTCGGTCTCGGGTTATGGCCGGATGCCTCACGGGTAAATCCACCGTAAAGGCACGCATCCCAGGCTCTTGCTCTGACGCCGTTTCCCGGAGCCGATTCTTGGTCATACACATTAAAACAGGTGCATGTCGGGCATACGAAGGCGCAGCCGCCGCACACGATGCACTTGCGGCCGAAGTACTCCCAGACTTTCTCATCGGCTATACCGTCCTTTAGCCTTCTCATGGCTTCATGTACCTCATCTACCACCGGTATGTCCCGGACAGCCTTTTCCTTGAACGTCTTTATTTTCTGTCCGGCAAGGTTATCATCCATGTCGGTAAATGGGCCTGAAGATAGCAGCTCTTTACCTCTGTCGCTTCCTGTTTCTATGATGAAGTTATTCCCCATATCGAAGAACAGTAAATCAAAGCCTCTCTGTGCAACCGGCCCGCTGAATGTTGTCGTGCAGAAGCAGGTTTCATTTTGCGGACCGGGACATGCCATGACGATAATTGTGGCCCTTTCCTTTTTTGTGCTGTAATAGATGTCATCGCGATCCCGGGTCATAAAACTCGTGCTTTGAAGCAACCCCATCATGTCGCATGAGCGTATCCCGAAGAGGATAGTATTTCGTGCGGATATGACCTCACGGAACTTATTTTCTTCTACCTCAAAGACAACCTCAGTATGGGGAAGGAAAACGGCCTTTGGCAGAAGCGGCGGCTTTTTATAGTCGAGGGTAAATGACTCTTCCTGAAAAGTATCAAACATACAATCCCCATTTGTCATTCTACTCGGAGCCAGGACATGATATTTTTCTGTCCAGGCTTTGAGTACGCCTTTGAGATTTTTTTTTGCAAGCGTTTTCATATGCATCTCCTGACTTTGACTGCACACCCCTTATATTCCGGTATCTTCGCAAGAGGGTCAAAGGCCGCGTTGGTAAGAAGGTTGACGGGCGCTTCGTAGTAGTGGAATGTGGAAAATACAACCCTCTTGGGCACCCTCGTGGTAACCTCCGCCCTGGCTTTTATAGAGCCGCGCCGTGATGTAACTTCCACTTGGTCACCATTCCTTATGCCCAGCCTCTTTGCATCGTCGGGATTGACCTCAACGAAAGGCACAGGCGCTTCCCTTTCCAGTATGCTCGTGCGCCTCGTCATGGTGCCGGTATGGTAATGGTAGTAGATACGCCCGGTCGTGAGCAAAAAGTCGTACTCTTCATCGGGCACTTCAGCAAGTGGTTTGAATTCACAGGGTAAAAACGTGCCTTGGCCCTTGGAAAACCTGTCCCTGTGCAGGTAGGCTGTACCCGGATGTTCCTCATTGGGACAGGGCCATTGAAGTCCATGGCACATCTCCAGCCTCTCGTAAGTAATGCCGGCGTATGACGGAGTCAGGGTGTTGATCTCCTTCATGATAGCAGCAGGCGAGCTGTAATTCATGGGATACCCCACAAGCCTGCTTACATCGCATATGATCTCCCAGTCCGGCCTGGCCAGCCCCGGGGAGGCAACTGCCTTCTTCGAGATTTGCACCCTTCTTTCCGTGTTGGTGTATGTACCTTCCTTTTCGGCAAATGACGCGGCGGGGAGCACTACATCGGCCTTCGCTGCCGTTTCGGAGAGAAAGATGTCCTGCACAACAAGAAATTCGAGACTGGAGAGGGCGTGCTCGATGTCCGACGTGTCAGGGTCGCTCATCATGGGATTTTCACCCATGATGTAGAGGGATTTTATTTCTCCCTTCCGGGCAGCCACCATCATGTCCGTAATGGTCAGGCCTGCCTTGTCATCCAGCCCTTGAACGCCCCATGCATCCTCAAACTTTTTTCTAATGGCAGGATCAGCGACCGGCTGATAGCCGCTGTATACGTTGGGCAGCGCCCCCATATCGCAAGCACCCTGGACATTATTCTGCCCTCTTAAGGGGTTGACACCCGTGGACGGCCTTCCGATATGGCCTGTAAGCATGGCAAGGTTCGCACAGGTTTTCACATTATCAGTGCCTGTCGTATGCTGGGTTATGCCCATGGCGTACACGATCATGGCCTTGTCCGCTATTGCATACATCCTCGCCGCCTTCTCCAGGTCATGGGCGGGGATACCGGATATCTTCTCCACCACCCGCGGAGTGTAGCGGCTGACGACAGATTTCAATTGCTCAAACCCCTCGGTTCTTTCCTCGACAAACTTCTTATCGTAAAGGTCTTCCTCGATGATGATGTTCATCATACCGTTCAACACGGCAACATCCGTGCCGATATTTTGCCTCAGGTGGAGATCGGCGAAACCGGCAAGCGGTATCTCCCTCGGATCGATGAGAAGGAGTTTTGCTCCCCTTTCTTTTGCATTGACGATACGCGACCCTATGAGCGGGTGCTGTTCCGTTGTGTTCGAGCCTGTAACAAGAAAAAGATCGGCATCTTCAAATTCATTGATAGAGTTTGTCATTGCACCTGATCCAAATGCAGCGGCCAGACCGACCACCGTTGCACTGTGTCAGAGCCGGGCACAGTGGTCAACATTGTTGGTTCCGAATGCCGCCCGTGCCATCTTCATAAAAAGGTAGTTCTCTTCGTTGGTCACCTTGGCTGAACTGAGAAATGCCATGGAGCGGGGGCCATACCGTGATTTTATATCTGTCAATCTCTCCGAGACGGTCTTCAACGCTTCGTCCCATGTGCTCTCGACGAGGGCGCCATGCTTCCTTATCAGCGGCGCGGTAAGCCTGTCCGGCGAGTGGATGAACTCATAGGCATTCCATCCCTTCACGCAGAGCATCCCCTTATTTACGGGGTTGGCAATGCTTGGTTCTATGCCCACCACCCTTTCATTTTGAGATACCAGATAGAAGCTGCATCCGCACCCGCAGAAAGGACATACTGTCGGTGTTCTGACCATTAGATTGCCTCCTCAATACTTTCGATTTCGGTATAGGGAAAAACGGGACCGTCCATGCAGCAGTACTTGTCACCGATGGCGCAGTGACCGCATTTCCCGACGCCGCACTTCATCATTCTCTCCAATGACATATATATATGATCTTTCGAAAATCCCAGCTTCAGCAGTTTCTGCAAGACGAAGCGGTACATGATCGGGGGTCCGCACAGAACTGCATAGGTGTCTTCCGGAGACAGTGTGGCTTTCTCGAACAAACCTGTCACCACCCCCACATACTGCTTCCAGATCCCTTCATCATCCTTGTCCACGCTGTAGAGGTACTTGATGTCATCCCGGTCATAAAAACTTAACAGTTCATACTTGAACAGGACATTATCAGGGTTATTCGTCCCGTACATCAGTATGATATCATCGAAATCACCTCTTCTATCGAGGGCGTACAGGAGAAGGGAGCGCAAAGGGGCAAGCCCAAGACCGCCCGCAATAAGGAGGAGCTTGTGGCCCTTCAGCTTATCCACAGGAAATCCCCTTCCGTAAGGTCCGCGGATGTTAAAAACAGCTCCTCTATCCATTTCGAAAAGTGCATCGGTCACCTTGCCGGCACGCCTGACGCATAACTCAAGGGTATCCAGCCTTGTAGAGGGAGAGGAGATGCTGATAGGCGCCTCTCCTTTGCCAAAGATAGAAACTTCGAGAAACTGTCCCGGTTGATGCCCGAAGGTCTCCCATGTCGTTCCGTCCTCAAGCTTCAACTGGAACAACCTGTGATCCTTGATCTGCGGCAGTGTCCTTAAAATAGACACAGGTCGAAGTTCATATATGTTGCCGGGATGATTACCCATGCCGGTACCTCCTTTTCCATTGAGCTGATTTTAAAGACTTGCCATATGAGATCATGGAATTATTGCTCTTAAATGGCGAAAAAATTCCTAATGCCACACCAATGCCCCTTTCTACACAACTTTGGATATAATATAGGCAATTTTAATACCAAGAAGAAAAGTGCTTGATATCATATAGTATTCTTAGATACGGCTACTGATTCATGGCAGGGAAGGGGGTAACTTACCCCGTCTTTGGGGAGATATTACTCCTTGGTGTTTCCTGTATTGTTATCAGATAAGAATAAGGAATCCATGGGGAAACAAGTAGAAAAACAGATATGAGAGATGGTTGCATAAGATGCTAAATAAAGATGGGAAGCTTCCGCGAGTCGAGTTTCTAAAGATACAGCAACATCTAAATATTCCCCTTCTCGCCAAGCCAGGGTCTGGTGTTATCCAAGAGATAGTCCGAGAAATTGTTCGCTATGCAGTTATGGCACAGGTGAACAAGCATCATGCTCTTGATCTGTCGAACGATAAGCAACCTGTCGGAGTTTTCATTGCACGCAAAACACTTGTCACCAGAGTCGCTTTTGTGGAACCGGTAGGACTTTTCGTCGTCGTATATTATGGGCATGAATTCTCTATGCGATAAAGTTTACTGTGATATAGGCTACCTGAAATCAACCGTTTTTTCAAGTCTGTTTTTATAGACTGATCAGTGCTGAAAGGCCTGGGGAGGTGGCTGTACGCTGCTTTTTGTATGGCTTCCATTGTGTAGACTAGACTCCCTCCCCTGCGGTCAGTACGGTATATCCGGACTTTTCCAGCGCCTGACGGCACCCGTCACATAAGGACTCCTCATCATCAATGATCAAAATGAGAGGTTTTTGAACATTCATCATGCCGATTATTTACCCAACGCCTGGGCAATATATCCGAGGAGATCATCAGCCTTCACAGGTTTATGCAACACCTTGTTCACCTTCGGAAACTCCGGAGGCGGTTCAAATGACTGGTACGGACCCTGCAAGTCCACGGCACTCAACATAAACAGCGGTGTATCCTTCCCGATATCTGTGGCGCGGATTTTTTTCAGTACTGAGAAGCCTTCACCCCATGTCTCCATCATCATATCGATAATNNATAATGGCAAGATCGGGAGACACCGACTTCCACATCTCAACTCCGCTCTTCCCGTCTTCTGCCAGAAACACTTCGTACCCGCCCTTTTCGAGAATCAGTTTGGTCGCGAATAGAAAGTCTTTGTCATCGTCTATTAGGAGAATTTTTTTCTTTGTCATTGTTCATTACCTCCATTTTTGATTTTTGTAATTAATATGAGCAAGGATGATGCCAGATTGTAACTTATTGATTTGTAAAAAGAAGATATGGCGAGTGGTGGAAGAATGGAAACTTTGAGGGGGTAAAACTCCCCGTCTCTGAGGCGGATAACCCCCTTACGGCAACATTTCTTTTTTTAATGATGCTCTATTTTTATACCGTAATTACGCATCTTCATCCGGAGGGTCTTTCTGTCAATACCGAGAAATTTTGCCGTTCTATTAATCTGGAAGTGAAAATGGTTGAGGGCCTTTTCTATGTGTTCTTTTTCTACATCTATCAAAGTCATCCTGCCGGTAGAAGAATCAACCACAGGGGCCTTTGCCTGATCGACCTGACCCAAGTAAAATATATCAGACAGATTGACAACCTCATGGTCGCACAGCACACATAGACGCTCGACGATGTTCTTTAGTTCCCTGACATTGCCGGGCCACCTGAATGATACGAGCGACTTCTTTGCCTCTTCCGATAAGGATCGCACCTTGCTGTCGTACTTCGTTATGAATATATCAAGGTAATGCTGAGCAATGGGCAGGATGTCGGCTTTATGTTCCCTCAATGGTTTTACGGGGAGAGGCACAACTGAAAGCCTGTAGAATAAATCCTCCCTGAACCTCCCTGCTTCAATTTCTGCGCGGATATCTCTATTCGTTGCAGCAATCAGCCTGACATCTATCCGTTCCGGTGATGATCTGCCAACCTTGGGCACCTCCTGTTCCTGGATTACCCTAAGCAGTTTGGCCTGAATGTTGAGATTGATGTTGGAAATCTCGTCAAGAAATAATGTTCCCTTATCCGCCATCTGGAAACGGCCCTCACGCGACTCTGTAGCGCCGCTGAATGCCCCTTTGACATGTCCGAATAGTTCGCTTTCCATGAGGGTCTCAACCAGCGAGGAACAGTCGACGGGGACAAATGGCTGATCGGCCCTCTTGCTGAGATTGTGGATGGTGCGCGCCACAAGTTCTTTTCCCGTCCCGCTCTCCCCTGTGATGAGGACGGTGCTGTCAGTCTGCGCTATCCGGTTGATGGATTCCTTAAGCTCTTTCATATAGTCGCTCGTGCCGTAGAGCAGGGAAAGTCCCTTTTCCGCGTTGCCCTCATCACGCTTGAGGGCATCCTCGACCGCTTTTTTCAGGTCGGCTGCGGAATAGGGCTTCGTCAGGAAATTAAAGGCGCCCTGCCTCATTGCCTCAACGGCAATAGGGATGCTGCCATAGCCGGTGATAACAATGATTTTTGCAGAGATGTTTCTTTCGATTTTCAGCTTTGCGAGAATCTCCAATCCATCCATCTTGGGCATCCGGACATCTAACAGGATCACGTCATAGATATCCTTGAGAGCCATCTCAAGCCCCCGAAGCGCATCTCCCGTGCATTCCACCTGGTACCCTTTGCGTGACAGGACTTGTGTGCATCCGTCCCGCATGGATTCCTCGTCATCGATAATCAGAATTTTCTTATCTTTAGAAGTCACTGTTTCCGTCACCCTTCTCATTTTATAAGATTAACTGTAAAACACGTCTTCGTCCATGCCGCTGTATCTGCCCAAATATGCGGGAAGGGAGATAATGAAAGTCGTTCCATTTCCGGGCTTGCTTTCCGCATCGATAGAGCCATTATGCTTCCTGATGATACCGTAAGCTATAGGAAGCCCGAGGCCGGTCCCGTGGCCGGGTTCTTTTGTTGTAAAGAAAGGTTCGAAAATATGAGGGAAATCTTTTTCTTCTATTCCTTTGCCGGTGTCTGAAATCAGGATCTTCACTGAATTATCGGCACCCTGCATGGTGGTAATCGTTAACGTTCCGCCGCCTTTCATGGCATCAGCGGCATTGATGAAGAGGTTCAGAAAAACATCTTCCAGCCTGGACTTGTCACCAATCACTTCGGGGAGATCTTCTCCAAGACGGGTGTTTATTTCTATGCCGTGGAACATTGCCTGGTCCTTTACCAGACTGAGGGAGCTCTCTATGGCGCTGTTTATATTCAGAGGCAGCATCTCGCCTGTCGGAGTCCGGGCGAAGTCAAGCAGGCTCTGGACGATTCTCTTTGACCTGTTCGTCTGGTAGATTATCTTCTGCATATTTTCCCTTGCAGGAGAATCTTCCGGAATATCTTCGAGAACAAGGTTGCTGTAAAGGAGAATGCCCCCCAGCGGGTTGTTTATCTCATGGGCCACACCTGCCGCCATTTCACCTAATGCCGTCAGCTTTTCCGTTCTGGCCAGTTGCTGATGAGCCCTGTAGAGCATTTCATTGTTGTTCTTCAGGGATTTCGACATGTAATTGAATGCCTCATCCAGCATGTCAAACCCGGAGATTTTATCTGGCGACAATTTGTAGTCGAGATTGCCGGCGGCTATAGACTCCGCGGCCTCCTTCAGCATGCGTATGCGTTTTATTATGGTGTCCCCCAGTCGAAATGAGATGATAAAGGCGATGATCATGCCAAGAGATGTGATCCCCAGGTTGATCCAGATGGTATTCCATTTTATGTCCCTGTACTTTGCCTCCAGTATGCCCACATAGAGCGCCCCTATGAGCTTCTTGCTTATGTCGTAGATGGGGGTATAGGTGGTTATGTACCAGTCATTCACCACGAAGGCCCTGCCAACCCAGTCTTTACCTTCTACTATGACCCTGTCATAGACTTCCTTGGACAACATAGTGCCGACGGCCCTCTTGTCATCTTTCGTCATAACGTTGGTGGATATTCTCACGCCACCCTGAAATATGGTTGCAACACCCATTTCACGGCCTTTGTACTTTTCACCCTGGTATACGGTTTCCTTTATTTTGTCCACGATGGTATAGTCCCTGTTAAGGAGAACCCCCCCGATTACAGCGCCGATTAATCTCTTAGTCTCATCAAGGATTGGATATGCTGCCATCATTACCATGCCATGGGAGAGTTGCTTCTCACTCGATTCAAAGGAGAGAGGCGTTTTTATGATTTCTATCTTGACCCGCCCGGCAAGACCGGGATTCTCCCTGAGAATGTCATCAATGGGCATGAGTTCAGCAGATGCCTGTGTAGAATTATTTACTATGCAGTTTTTCACGACCGGTGTCCAGAGCATGCTGTCACCCCTGATTTTCGGGTTCGCCGCCCTGTAGAGGACACGACCTTTGGCATCGACGACCACGAGCATATCAAGGAACACGTCGCCGTCTTGTGCCTGATTCCCGCGCTCATGCCGGATTAAGCCCCTCAAGTTCTCCATTTTAGAGATGTCATGGTTGGCTATTGTTGTGTGCAGGTCTACTGCTTCTGCCGCAAATTGAATCTGGGAAGTTATCTTTTCCAGGGTCTGACTATAGATAAGTTTTGCCGTATTGATGTCCTGTCTGACCCGGTTTTGTACTTCGTCTATTGTGCTTTTATTAATCGTCCATATGCCGATGACGGTGGCTATGAACCCGGTGAGACATGTGGCAATCAGGAATCCCACTATTAGGCGGCGGCGCAGATCCAGCTTGAAGAGTTGACTCACTAGCCTGTCGACAAATTTCATCGTGTATCCCTCAGCGTCTTATTGCTGCAACGTTGCTAACTAAATGAAATTATATCACGACATAAATATTATAACAATCAGTCTTCGTGACATTGGCGCGCTTTACAACGGTAAAACTGGAATGGTAATTATAATGTCACCATAGTGAAGATGCTAATATCAGCAATTATTTTGTATGCCGCCAATGCCACTCCCTCTGCAGTGAGGTAACTATACTCATGAGAGGCATATCGCCCCATGGGAGTTGATATATTTTTTTCTGTTTTATTATTATTTTTTTTCAACTAAGATATGTGAAGCGGCCTCTAAATACCGTGGTATTTGATGGAGCAAGGACTTGTTACCATGTGAGGCAAGAGAAAAATTCATGAGTGCGATAGCAGAAGACAGATGCCTGGTCATGTTTGTCAGGTTTCCCGGGCAAGGTCAGGTAAAATCGCGGCTTGCAAAAGACCTGGGTGAGGAGGCGGCGACAAATCTCTACCGCTGCTTCGTGGAAGATTTATTGGAGCGGTTTTCCAAAGAAGCTTACAGGCTCCGCATAGCATTCTATCCCGCGGAAAAGGAACGCGAGATGAGAGAAATGCTGGGCGATGAATTCTCTTATATCCCGCAGACGGGAGAGGATCTCGGTGAGAGAATGAAACTCTCCTTTTTGCGATGCTTCTCGGAAGGGCTCCGAGCCGTTGTTTTGATCGGGAGCGATGTCCCCGATCTGCCGGCACGGATCGTCGATGAGGCCTTCCTCGCCCTGGACGAATACGAGGCTGTAATCGGCCCTTCTGTCGACGGAGGCTATTATCTGCTTGGATTCAAGCAGGACACTTTTAACGGAGATGTTTTTATGGGGCTTCCTTGGGGTGCCGAGACGGTTTTTCAGGAGACGATGAAGATTTTGCGCAGAGCCGGAGCCCCGGTGCATGTGCTTCCCGTATGGTGGGACATCGACAAACCGGAGGACATAGCGGCCCTCATCGAAAACAGTCAGAAAACAGGATTTGCAGACTCTAAGACCATGTTGTATCTCAAGACCATAGGCCTTGCATAATATCTCATGATTCCGAAATTTTCTTTTATCATCCCCGTGTGGAACGAAGAGGCGATCATCTCCCGGACGATCGAGCATGTCCGCGGTCTGCGCGCGTCCGGCAGCGCGGAAATAATTGTCGTGGATGGAGACCCGGGGGGGAAAACGGTAAAGGTTGCCCGTCATATGGATGTGAAAACTGCAATCTCGGAGAAGGGGCGCGGGAATCAGATGAATCTCGGCGTATCTCTTGCTGCCGGGGAGATCTTGATTTTTCTGCACGCCGATACCCTCCTTCCCCCCGATGCCCTGGAACTCATAGAAACGGCAATGGAGGATAGTTCCTGCATTGCCGGGGCATTCGATTTAGCAATCGATTCAGAGAGGCCTGTATTCAGATTGATAGAGAAGGCGGCCTCTTTCCGTTCTCGCATGACGAGGATACCGTACGGAGATCAGACCATCTTTATAAGAAAAAGGGGGTTCCGTGAGCTGGGCGGTTTCAATAATATTCCCATAATGGAAGACGTAGAGATCATGCAGCGGATCAAGAAACGGAAGGGGAAAATATGTATCATAGGAAGAGCAGTCCGGACATCCCCTCGACGGTGGGAAAAAGAGGGCATCGTCTATACGACTCTCAGAAACTGGCTGATCCTCTCCCTGTACCTCTTCGGGGTTAGGCCGGAAAAGCTCATCCGGTTTTACCGTTAAGCCGAAGTCTTCATCTGTTCTGCCCCTGTCCCCTGCACCCTATCCCCTATTCCCTGCGGCGCTCTTGCCGAAGTTTTTTCCAACACTCCACGCCTTGCCTGCGTTTTCCCCAATCTTCCAGTAATTGTTGTCAGGCATGGTTAATGTGAAGGGACTGATTTTTCTGATATCAGGCTTGCCTTCTGTGAGATAACGTTTCTCAGAGTATGCGCCCACGATTTCGCCGATGAAGAGGCTGTTTGTAGGCAGATCCACAGTATTGACGAGCCTGCATTCCAGGGAGAGCGGACACTCCCTGATCATGGGGGCGGCGGGCAGTTCACCGTAAAAAATATCGAATATCTTGGATTTGTCTGTCTTCTCACCGGATACGATTCCGCAATAATCCACTTTCTCCATCAATGCGATCCCCGGAATATTCACGCTGAAGGCCTTGTTCTTATGGATGCCTGTGTTAGTGTAATGAAATTTACCCAGAGCCACGGCCATCATAGGAGGATCGAAGTTTACCCGCGATACCCAGCCCACGGCCATGAAATTAGCCCGTCCATCGACAACCGCGCCGACGAGAACCATCGGCATGGGAAAAAGGAAGGAATTTTTATCCAGCTTAATCTTTTCCATACAGATTTACCTCCTGATTCATTTAATCTCCGTTGTCGTAGATCCCGCCCTCGCCGGACGACAAGAAGCGACAATGACAAGATAGGCCGGGCGGCTGTCAGACCTCGGCAAGCACACGATCTATCTTAAGGTAATGGCCTTCTCAGGGCAAAGCTCCTGGCAGCAGAAACAGGTAATACAGGTATCGGCATCAACTACGGGAAGGTTGTCGTCGCTCATGGACAAAGCCGATACGGCACACTGATCGATGCAGGTGCCGCAGCCTGTGCATAATTCGCCATCCGCTTGCGGTCGCATGAGTGTTCGATTGCTGATCAGCGTCTGTATAGCGTCATTCTGGAGCATCACCTGGCCGCCGAACGGAGGAAGCTTGAAATCGCGTATTGGTTTCAGCTCCCCGATGACTTCAATTGTACTCGGGTCGTAATCCCCCAGACCGACCTCCTTCGCCTTCTGAAGGAATCGCAGCCGGCCCGGTTCACATCCCATCATCACCGCCACAACGGAATCCATGGCCACGGCATTGTCAGAGGCGAGGAGCATGCCTATGTCTCTCAGGTCCGGAGAAGCCGGGCCGTTGCCCTCCATGCCGACCACGGCGTCCATTATAAAGAGGTCCGGTATGCGGAGGCGGAATACGTCCACCAGCATTTCCTGGAAGCGTTCGGCGTTTCCCGCCGCCTTGTGGAGCTGTGCCTTCTGGGCGCCGGGCAGGATGCCGTAACTATTTTTGATCGCCCCCGTAATGACCGTGAGACCATGGGTCTTGAATTTCGGCAGGCTGATCACGATATCGGCATCGAGGACAGCCCTGGAGACGTTGACGGCGGGCATGAACGCAGGATTGAAATCAACCTTATGCGAATCTCCGCCGATGTTCTGATAATAGCCCTTCGCTGCTTCCAGCAGTCCCGTCTTTCTGAAGCTTGCCTCGTTTGCCCCGTAGTCGAAAAGGCCCGGATTATCGCCCACGACGATTGCTGCGGGCTTCATTGTCTCCACCTTTTCCACCACGGCACGAAGCACGGCAGGATTCGTGACTATGCCTTCTTTTGCCTCCGACGCCCGAAGCACGTTGGGTTTTAACAAAACCCGCTTCCCCCGCAATTTGAGGGGGAAGATTTCGAACGCCCGATCCACGGCCCCTCGGACATTATCATAGGTGGCAGGATGGATCATGACTTTCGGCATCCTCTATACCTCGCTTTCAGTCCCGTAGTGACAAGTAACTTGCCATGCATTTCAGCCCCTGAAACGGCTCATGCATTCCTGTATTTAATAAATGTACCGTTCTGATACTCCTCGAAGGCGATCCGCAATTCTTCCTTTGTGTTCATTACGATGGGTCCGTACCACGCGACCGCTTCCCTCAACGGTTTTCCGGACATCAGGAGAAAGCGAACAGGCTCATCTTCCGTAGAGACGACTATCTGTTCCCCGTCATCGAAGAGCACAAGGTTTTCATTGCGCACGAAGGCATCCTTTTGAATGTCAGAATAGTTTGCTCCTTCAATCTCATAGGCGAACGGGTTCTTCTCCTTACAGAAGAAGGCCTTCCCTCCGATGACATATGCGAAGACCGTGTGCCCCGGCTTGGTTGGGTGGATGAACTCTGATCCTGCAGGCACGGTGCAATCGAGGTATTCCGGATCAACCACGATGTCCCGGACGGGACCTCTTGTTCCTTTGACTTCTCCGCAGATGATCCTTATTTTAACGCCCTCTCCGGCAGAGACTTCGGGTATCTGATTGTCCTTCACGTCTCGATACCGCGGCTTCATCATCTTTTGCGAGGCCGGGAGATTGGCCCATAGCTGGAAACCCCACATCGTGCCCTTCTCATCCCCTTTGGGCATCTCCTGATGGATAATGCCGCTGCCTGCTGTCATCCACTGTACGTCCCCTGAGGCGATAACGCCTTTGTTCCCCATACTGTCGCCATGTTCGACATCTCCGCGAAGGACATAAGTTATAGTCTCAATTCCGCGATGCGGATGCCAGGGGAACCCCTTGATGTAATATCGCGGATCGTTGGAGCGAAAATCATCGAGAAGCAGAAACGGATCGAACTGTGGCACTTCGCTGAAGCCGAATGCACGCTTCAGGTGGACGCCGGCTCCCTCGATGGTCGGTTTGCTCCTAATAACTTTGCGGATCTTTCTGCTCTTACCCATCTCGATCCTCTTTCTTACACTTCCTGCAGTACCTTAATAGAAAGGTCATCAACCATGTCTTTGACCCTGTCTCTATAGGCTAACATGTGAGGAGTCTTCAAATGGGCTCTCAAGGCTTCCACACTTTGCCACTTTTCAATGATTGTGACGACGTTCTTATCAAGCTTCTGCACAGGCAAACCCGAATCGATATCGCTTGTAGGGAAGTACTCGATGCAGCCCTTCTCCTCTCTGACCTTGGGAACATTGACCTTAAATATTTCAATAAATTGAGGGAGCCAGTCGGCCTTGACACGTACCGATGCAATCACGCTAATCATATTATCCACCCTTTCTATGATGCACTACGACAAGGGCATCATTCCTTCTCATCTTCCTCATCAATGTGAAATTTATGAAGCAGCCGATGAGTCACCGGTGCAAGGACAATCCCCAGGACGACTATGAACATGAGGCCGCTGAAAAGCGCGTATCCTGAAGCGAATAGCTTCGCTCCTTTCGTCGTGAGCTGATTGACAGGCCCCATCCCCCCGAGAATCATGGATGCCTCCAGCAGAGAATCAACCCAACCAAATCCGGCTATCCAGTGGTAACCTGATATGCCGAGAGATAAAGCAGTTGCCACCAGGAGACCTGCCAGAAGAACAGAGGCGGCCATCCTTCTGACAAAAACTGATAAGGGCGCTACTTTTTCATGCTTTCGCTCAAACATCATCAACCTCGCATCACGGTGCCTGATATACCAGCGCAGTCACCGTCCCGCAGGAGGGGGGACCCATTCAATAAACATGGGATTACCGCCTGAACTTATTCTTGTGAGGGTGGTAGTTACAAAAATAGGAATAAGTGAAATCCCGCGAGTTCTGAAACACAAAATAATTATGATATTCATGATATTTATGATGACTTTCTTAAATTATGCTGTGAAAGAAAAATGATGTCAAGAATTTTCGGGATGAAATGCTTTCACTTGATTTGCGGCGACAAATAAATTATATCTGCCGAGAATGCCATGATTAATTTGCTGTTACTCCTGCGGAAGCAGGAGTCCAGTTGCTTTTTTCAAATGGACAAACTATGGATTCCCGCTTTCGCGGGAATGACCCAATGTGAAGCAATCTTCGGGTATTTTAACCCGAAGATATCAAAGAGGGATGAGAAATGAAAATCAGCAAGACCAGCGAGATGCGGTTCATGGATAGATACGCTGTTGAAAAACTCGATATACCGGAAGAGATCCTCATGGAAAACGCCGGGCAGGCTTCGACATATGTCTTAGCACAGGAGATTGGCATAAAGGATAAGAAGTTTGTTGTGTTCTGCGGCATCGGCAACAATGGCGGTGACGGCCTCGTCGTAGCGAGAAAAATTCACAGCAATGGCGGATTAGTTAAGGTATTGGTTGCTGGAGACATGAAGAAGTTTAAAGGGGCAGCCAAAACCAATTGGAATATTATATCGAAACTTCCCATTGAAGCACGGAGGATTGAGTCTGTCGAAGAGATTAAGAGCGATGTCCTCCACTGTCACGGGATTATAGATGCCCTTCTTGGTACGGGCTTGGATCGGGAAGCGACGGGTCTCTATAAGGAATTGATTCAGTTGATCAACTCAAGCGGCAAGAAGGTTCTGAGTCTGGATATTCCTTCCGGCGTTCATGGAGACACGGGAGAGGTCATGGGCGTGGCTGTAAAGGCCGATTATACGGTTACGTTCGGTCTCCCCAAAATCGGGAACATGTTCTATCCCGGATATGACCTGGGCGGAAAACTTTACGTCGCGCATATTTCTTTTCCGCCTTCCCTCTATAACAGCGACGCCCTCAAGGTCCAGATCAACGATTATGTGAAGCTTCCACCCCGCGAGAGGGATGTCTACAAAGGACGCATGGGAGAGGTTCTTTTTATTGCCGGCGCTGCATCGTACTTCGGTGCTCCCTATTTTTCGGCATTATCCTTTCTCAAGGCAGGCGGAGGGTATGCCCGTCTGGCTGCGCCTGTATCGATGACGCCGTTTATCGCAACGAAGGGAAGTGAGATTGTCTTTGTTCCACAGAAGGAGACACGGGCGGGAAGCATCGCGCTGGAAAATCGAGACAGCCTGATCGAACTCTCGGAAAAGATGGATATGGTAGTGATCGGACCCGGCCTTTCTCTGGACGATGAGACACAACAACTCGTCAGGGAGCTCGTGCGGATTATCAAGAAACCTATCCTCATCGACGGGGACGGAATTACGGCCATTGCAGATCAACTGGAGATGATCAGACAAAGAAAGGGAGAGACCATCCTTACCCCCCATCTTGGGGAGATGGCCCGCATTGCGAAGAAGAGTACCGCCGAAATCAACAAGCAGAAGATAGACATATTGCAGCTCACGGCCATGTCGCTGCGTGCAATCATCGTCCTGAAAGGAGCCCATACATTGATCGGTTACCCCGACGAAAGGGTTTTTGTCAATCTCAGCGGCAATCCGGGAATGGCCACGGCGGGCTCAGGCGATGTCCTGACAGGGACCATTGCAGCCATGTTCGGTCTCGGCCTGTCATTGGAGGATGCGGTAAAGAAGGGCGTCTTTATCCATGGATTCTCCGGAGACCTTGCAGCCGCGGACAAAGGCGAGGACGGCATCACGGCTCAGGACATTCTTGATTATCTACCCTTTGCCATGAGGTACGATAGGGAAGGCCCCCTCGACGATTTCAGAGACATATACGAAGGGCCTTATGTGGTGTGAGATCGAGGATGTCTATATATTTCTTTCAATGATGTAGTCTGATATGGCAAGCAGCGATGCCCTTGGCTTAGAGTCTTCAAATAATTCAAGATACCCTTTTGCCTCGCCAATGTATGTCTTTGCCTTATTGAGAGAATAATTAATGCCGTCATGACGGTGGATCACAGAGACGATATCCGAGATAACCTTTTCATCCTGTTCTTTTTCCTCAACTGCCTTTTTGATCAGTTTCTTCTCTTCCGATGTACATTTCTTCAAGGCATGGATAAGAGGCAGGGTTATTTTCCCCTCTTCCAGGTCTTTTCCGATAGCCTTTCCAAATACGTCTTCCTCTGCCACATAGTCGAGGGTATCGTCGGTAATCTGAAATGCCGAGCCGAGGCGCATTCCGAAACGGGTGAGGGCCCCCACCTGATCATCTGATGCCTTTCCCAGAATACCTCCTACCGCGCATGCGGCGGATATGAGGGTTGCCGTCTTTTTCTCGATGATGGTGAGATATTCTTTTTCACTTATATTGATGTCGCCGCATTTGACAAGTTGAAGAACTTCCCCTTCCGACATGGTGTTTGTCGTCGTGGAGAGGAGTTTGATGATGGCTAAATTGCCATGCTCCGTCATAAGTTTGAAGGATTTGGAATAGAGGAAATCGCCAACGAGCACGCTGGCCGCATTCCCCCATATATTGTTTGCGGAAATTTTGCCTCTCCGGGTCGTTGCTTCATCAATTACATCATCGTGCAGCAGTGTGGCTGTATGGATGAATTCAATCACAGCGGACAGGGCGTACTTTTTCTCGCCTTTGTAACCGCAAAGTGAAGCGGTGGACAGAAGCAAAAGAGGCCTGAATCTTTTTCCCCCGCTGCCTATGAGATGATGGATGATTTCGGGTATGAGGTGCACTCCCGAACGGAGATGCGTTTCCATTTGTTCTTCGACGCGTTTTAAGTCATCCTCATAAGTGCGGAAAACATCCTGTATTTGCATGAAGCGATCCTTATATGATTATAATCCCAGGTCTTCGTTTATCAGGATGACCTTCACCCTGCCTTTCGGGAAGGATTTTTCTGTGATCGCCCAACTGTTGCAAAGGCGCCCGCCGCTTTTGCATTCTTCGCAGTACGATGTTTTGGCGCAGGGGTTTTTTATGCCCAACCGCAGGACATTTACCGGCGCCACATAATTCTTGATTCGCATCACTGCATCTTCCAGGTCCGCGACAATTTTATTTCTCCCGACCAGAATGATGACATTTTTCGGCCCGAAGGTAATAGCCGCGACACGATTACCCAGCATATCAAGGTTCACTAACATTCCCGATTCAGTAACGGCATTCGTTCCCGTAATGAAGAGGTCAACAAGGAGAGCCTGCCGGCGTCGCTCCCAGCCGTCCTCGCGCGATATGGTCTTGTCGAATGTGTCAATCACTTTTATTTTCTTATTGTTCTTCAGTTCATCATAAAGCCCGGTGGCGACGAATGTCATGGAGCCGCCCCAGGAAATGCTCTTGGGGGCAATCGTGGGAATAATTTCTTTAAGCACAATATTTTTTGCTTCGGAAGCATTTTGAGCCACAAACACATCGAAGTTATTTGCCTCCAGGGATAGTTTAATATCCCCAAGCCTGATCTGCCAGAACCTATCGACAGAACTGTCCATGTCATACCTCCTGCTTTGATTGGACGCTCCGATTTTTGGGCATTATGGAGAAACGGGTGTTTCTTGTCAAGCCTGTATATTCTTACGGCTTCATGCAAAGGTGCCCCGCCTGCATAGGGACGGTCCTGCTGCATTGCGCTCCGTCCTTCGTCGTGGTAAGAGTATATCAATCACTATTTTATTTACTATCGCATTGTTTATGGACGATAATTCCTTCAGGCAGCTCATGAACCGGCTCGGTCTCTCCTGGCAGGGTTACGCCAAGGTGAGAAAAGGCGTTAAGAAACGCATTGGCCGTCATATGCGGGAGCTTGGCTTGCCGACTATGGATGACTATCTTCAAGCTCTGACCGACCCCGAGATTTTGAAAGAGGTCGAAAGGCTCATGAGCGTTTCTATAAGCCATTTTTTCCGTGATCAAAATCTGTGGCGCACTCTCGAAGAGGAAATTCTCCCGGACATCACAGCCGGACACAATGAAAAAATTCATGCCTGGTCGGCAGGTTGCGCGCTGGGACAGGAAGCCTACAGCCTTGCAATAAAGTGGGACATGCTGAAAAAAAAGCGCTCCGCTCTGCCTGAACTTCGGATCCGGGCTACCGACATTAATCCCGATTACATAGGTAAAGCCATGGCAGGGGTCTATGGCAGAAGCAGTCTAAAAGTATTGTCGGACGAAATTAAATCGGTTTATTTCCACGCATGTGAGGACCGGAAAGACTACTGTGTGGCGGATTATTTGAAAAAGAATATCGCGTGGGAAGTGCATAATCTGATGAAAGAGCGGCCCCCTGCAGAGGTGTTTCAAATCATATTCTTAAGAAACAGCCTGTTCACCTATTACCGCGAGGAAAGCATCTCTTCCGTCTTTCTGAATGTTTTGGATAGCCTTGATGACGGTGGATTTTTCATTATCGGAAGCCACGAGAGGCTACCTTCTCAAACACATACACTTTCATCATTTAAAGGCTCTTCGTATATTTTTCAAAAGACATAGACTCCCACACGAATGTTGCCGAGGTATAATTGATTTCGTTTATCCTTGGATTTGGAGGCGAAGGAATAATGGACGATAGTTATATTCAGTCTTCGGGGCAGATCCACAGAATCTGACTCTTGCTGACGAAAATTACCTTTCCACCGAGACCGCCAGGGATTGTAGCATTGAATAAGACGATAAAAGGGTCTTCGCCGACATTGAGCAGGTCGGAAAGCCTGTCATGGTCCTTGATATTAATCTGACCTTTTACGTGGGATCCGTCCGTCAGGCGGATATTTGCTTTTTTTATTTTTGGATCTTCAGATTCAGACATACTAACCTATATATCCTGTATTTTAAATATGCACCGCTCCATATCAGCTGAAGGCAGGACGCCGAAGTTCGGCATCGACACGTTCCGCATTGCCATGTTGTACTGTATCAACTTCTTTAGGTGAACGAATCTTTCATCATCCATGGAGATGAATTTAGATGAATTTAAGGGTTGATAAGGCTATGAAGGACAACACTAAAATTGCAGGAATAAGAAAACTCTCTTTTGCCAACTGTTTTACTTTCATTTTCGGCACCTAAATGACCTTCTTCATTGCGGCAATGGCTGTTTCGATTTGGTCGTCCGTTGGCTCCCTAGTGGTGATCTTTTGCAATAGTAATCCCGGCCAGCTCAAGATTTGTACCCATTTCAAGTCTCTCTTTCTTCCGGTAAAGCGAATAATCTCATATGAAATTCCGGCAATAACAGGAAGCAGCATGAGTTTATAGAAAACTCTGTGCACAAAGTCAGGCCTCCCGAGGAGTGAAAATACCAGGATTGCCGTGATCATAACGACGAGGACAAAACTCGTCCCGCAGCGCGGATGGCGTGTAGAGAATTTCTTGATATTTTCCACGGTCAATTCCTGACCATTTTCCCAGGCGAATACGGTCTTATGCTCCGCCCCATGATACATGAATACCCGCCTCATGTCTTCCATCAAAAGGGTGGTACCCAGGAAACACAGGAAAATCCCCAGACGAATAAAACCCTCTACTATGTTCAAGAGAATTGTGCTTGATATGAAACCTTTCAACACTGAAAAGCAGTAAGCGGGGACGACAACGAAAAAAAATATGGCCGTGCCCAAACCAATTATGACTGAAATTGTCATTTCCCATTTTTTCGGCTTCACATCATTTTCCGTCAAGGCCAGCTCGGCAGAATACATAAGGCATTTCATACCGATCACCATCATTTCCAAAAGGGTGACGGATCCGCGTATAAATGCCAGCCCCAGACATTTATATCTCTTGGTAAGCGGAACATAATACTGTTCCCGGATAGCTATTTCTTTGTCAGGCTTTCTTACGGCGGCTGCGATCTTATTCCCGTGCCGCATCATTACGCCTTCTATAATAGCCTGGCCGCCGGCTATATCTTCCGGATGAGGTTTTTCATTCATTGCTGTTGAGATAAGGATGTCTCTGATTCATTCTGGCTATGAGGAATCACCCGTTTACCGGATTCTTGCCCCCGTGACGGGTTCTCTATCGAAACACAGGAGCGTCAGGCCATCTTCCGTATCGGCAGCAAGGAGCATAGCCTGGGATTCTATACCCATCATCTTTGTCGGTTTCAGGTTTGCCACAACGACGATTTTTTTCCCGATGAGGTCTTCCGGCTTGTAATCCTTTGCTATGCCCGCCACAAGAGTCCTTTTTTCACCCATATCGATCGTGAGCTTCAGGAGCTTGCTGGATTTGGGAACGGCCTCCGCCTCGATGACCTTGGCAACGCGAAGGTCCACCTTCTCGAAATCTGCATAATCCATTAGCGGCTTTACCGGTTGAATCTCTTTCTCTGTCACCTCCGGTTTCTCCCTTTCTTTTTCAAATTTAACCCTCGGGAAGAGCGCATCAGATCTCTTGATACTTTTTCCATGCGTGATCCCTCCCCAGCTTCGGATACTGTCAAAATCCTGCGAATCTGCGCTCGTGATGCCCAACTGATCCATAATCTTCTCTGCCGAACCAGGCATGAAAGGAGAGACCAGGATGGCAATGATACGAAGCGATTCGAGGAGATTGTAGATAACAGTCTCCAGCCGGCTCTTATTTGCCGTATCCTGACCAAGTCTCCACGGCTCCTGCTCGACGATATATTTATTCGTCACGTTGATAAAATCCCAGATGGCAATCAAGGCCCTGTGGAGCGTAAGTTCCTGGAAACAGTTCTCCACCTCAGCAACGGCCTTGCCTGCAGCCGCCACAAGCAGCCTGTCTTCTTCAGTTTGAGTATGCGCTTCAGGCACTTTTCCGGCGCAGTATTTCATAGCCATCGTCATGGTCCTGCTCACCAGATTGCCAAGATCATTGGCCAGATCCGAGTTGATCCTCTGGACGAAGCTCTCTTCGCTGAAACTGGAATCAAGACCAAAAACCATCTCCCGAAGAAGAAAATAACGGAAGGGGTCGAGGCCATATGTATCTTTTAAATCCAGGGGCTTGATCACATTGCCGAGGCTTTTCGACATCTTGCTCTGGTCGACGATCCAGTAGCCATGGACGTTGAGATGCCGGTAAGGCTCAATCCCTGCGGCTTTCAGCATGGTGGGCCAGTAAATGCCGTGCGGCTTGAGGATATCCTTCGCGATAAGATGCTGGGCATTAGGCCAGAATACCCTGAACTTTTCGCCGTCCGGATAACCCGGTCCCGTAATATAATTGATGAGGGCATCAAACCAGACATACGTCACGTAGTCTTCATCAAAGGGCAGAGTTATTCCCCAGTTCAACCTGCTCTTCGGTCTCGATATGCATAAATCTTCCAGCGGCTCCCTCAAGAAGGCAAGGACCTCATTCTTGTAACGCTCCGGCCTGATGAAATCCGGGTGATCTTTGATATACTCTATCAGCCAGTCCTTATACTTGCTCATCTTGAAAAAGTAATTACTCTCTTCCCGATACTCCGGGGCTGCATTATGATCGGGACAGAGCCCGTTCACCAGCTCTTTCTCCGTGTAAAATCGTTCACAGCCTACGCAGTAGTATCCCTCGTATTTTCCGAAGTAGATGTCCCCGGCGTCATAGACCTTCTTGAGAATCAGTCTGACAGTGTCGACGTGGTTTGTATCGGTGGTCCTGATGAAATAGTCATTGGTGACGGCAAGCTGCGGCCATAGGTTCCTGAACTGGGCGCTGATGCGGTCTGCATATTCTTTAGGGGTTGTGTTGGCTCCCCGGGCGGCTTCGACGATCTTGTCACCATGCTCATCCGTACCGGTCAAAAAAAATACCCTGTATCCGGAAAGGCGATGATACCTGGCCAGAACATCGGCAACAATAGTCGTATAGGCATGGCCTATATGCGGCGAGGCATTGACGTAATATATCGGCGTCGTAATATAATAAGCTTTCTCCACAAACAATCCCTCTCTTTTTAAAAAGCCGCCGGCATCAACAGAGAGCTGCAAAATCCCACATCTACAAGTCTTTTATATTAACTGTAATCTCTTTACCGCTTTCCAGCTCGACAACTATTTCACCCTTGAGGATATTTTGCCTTATGATCTTGCCGCGCCCTTCAGGAGCATTTATGACCTTGCCGCACTTTGGTATGTGTTTTTTCATATCTTGATACCCCTCAAATTCAAAGGCCAAGCAACACATCAATCTCCCGCAGAGGCCTGAAATTTTTTCCGGATTCAGAGACACACTCTGTTCTTTGGCCATCTTGACGGATACCCGGTCCAGATTGGGGATCGAATTCGCACAACATACTTCTCTGCCGCAAATCCCCAGACCCCCTATCATCCGGGCTTCATGACGGGCGCCAATCTGCCTTAACTCAATCCTCATCTTGAACTGCTGAACCAGATCCTTTACGAGTTCCCGAAAATCTACCCGGCTTTCCGCTGTGAAATAAAATACTATCTGGCTCTTATCGAAGAGACATTCCACGTCAATCAGCTTCATGGGAAGATCCCGTGCCTTGATTTTCTCCAGGCAGAATTGGCGGGACTCCTGTTCCAGGGTTTCATTCTCTTTCTTGATTCTGAAATCTTCCTCTGTAACCTTGCGGACGACACTCTTGAGACCATTCGGCAGTTTATTAATCGGCACAGGCATCACTGGAGTAATAATTGTACCCCAAGACATGCCGTTTTCCGTATTGACAATAACCTGATCGTTTTTCGCAAGCTGGAGATCAGCAGCTTCAAAGTTATATATCTTTCCATCTTTTCGAAACTTTATGCCGACAATATTTTTCAGATTTACTTGCTCCTTTTCCCGTTACTCGAACTGGTCTTAATCAGCCATTACCCATTTGTCGGTAGGTTGGATGCTGCTACCTGTGTAATGACAGAAAACCAATTATTCACGATACCTACCAAGTGTAAACATCATGACCTCTAAAGTCAATTGTTTATTGGCATTCTGATTTAGTGTGTGGAATGCCCGATCCACAGCCCTTATGCAGCTCACAATATCGCGGCCCGATTCACTCTCGGCAACAGACTTTATGATATCAATATAATCCTGATTGATAAGACTGTCCGCATCGCCGGTTTCCTTATACACCAATGCATCCCTGTAACCGGTCATTAAGATGCCGAGCCTTTCCATAATATCTTTTCTTTCCTGTCCAAAATCATTGAGAGCGGCTAACAGCTCGAGGGGATTTTTCGTTTTGATCCTTGCAATTATATCAAGGACTGTCGCCCTTGTTGTCAGATATGACTCATCATTCATTGCCCGGGCCTTCCCGATGCTGCCGCCCGACGATAAGGCGATCGAATGGGCCAATTTACGGTCCAGTGATAATTTTTCCTCTAAGAACGAAGCAACAGTTTCCCGCCTAAGTGGATTAAACCTCAAGTGCTGGCACCTGGATAGAACAGTAGCAGGAAGCTGATGGGGGCGTGAAGTGAGCAATACCAATATATTTGATGCCGAGGGCTCTTCAAGTGTTTTCAGGATGGCATTAGCAGAAGCGATATTCATCCTGTCAGCATCTCCGATGATAAAAATTCGTTTCCCTCCTTCAAAGGGGCTGAATTTCATCTGCTCCTGGAGTTCTCTGATTTCCTGAATTTTTATGAATTGCCCTTGAGCCCTTATCGTAATAACATCGGAATGATTCCCGTGATCTATCTTCAGGCAGGAAGGACATACATCGCACGCATCGAGGCTGTCCCGCCCCGTTGCGCAATTCAGTGCCTTGGCAAATACCTCCGCCACGGTCCTTTTCCCGACACCTTCCGCGCCGTAAAAAAGATACGCATGGGGAATACGATCCCTTGCCATCGCCGTTTGAAGGACCTTTACCTGTTTTTCATGACCATAAATATCTTTGAAAGACATGAAACCAACCTTTTCTGAGGTCTAAACAATACAGGAACTCTCATATCAAAAATCCCATAGGTTTGGCTATGAGAATTTTGATGCTGTTTTAAGAATTGGGATTTTATACTTAGAGCTTCTCGTTTGTGAATTGTGAGAGATGGACACAGACTTCATGATGGACAGATTCGATATCCTTTGACGCATCGACGATTCGGAATCGATCAGGTTCGTTTCTCACAAGGGACAGATAACCCTCCCTCACTCTGCTGTGAAACTCCAATGCCTCCCTCTCAAATCGATCTTCCGCTGGAATCCCCTTATTGCTGGAAATTCTTTCCATGGCCCTTTTTAGACCCATCTCAACCGGCAGATCAAAAAGAAGTGTGAAGTCCGGCTTCAGACCATCGGAAGAAAAGTCGTTAATGAGTCTGATCAAGTCGATATCTAAGCCCCTGCCGAAACCCTGGTAGGCAATCGTTGCATCAGAAAACCGGTCACATAATATCACTTTTCCATCTTTTAATGCTGGAAGAATCACCTCTCTGACATGCTGTGCCCTGGCCGCGGAGAAGAGAAGAAGCTCAGTTTCAGCGCACATCTTATTATTTGCTGAATCATATGGGGCTTTATTCAGGAGCATCTCTCTGACCCTTCTTCCGATGGGCGTTCCTCCCGGCTCTTCTGTAGTGATAAACGGTATACTGTGCTGTTTAAGATAGCTTCCAGCGAGGTTTACCTGGGTTGATTTCCCGCAACCTTCGATGCCTTCAAAGGTGATAAATCGTTCCATAGTGACAATCTTAACCGGAGACTTTTTAATAGAGATATGTATTTTATGTCATTCCAAAAAGAAAAGCGACGAGGAATTTTGCTTGCTATGCACAGGTTGCAAAATTTCTCCTCTCAGTCGAAATGACAAGTGGAAGTCGTTCAATGGAAGGGCATCAGTAAAAACAAACGAGGGGAAAGCACCCGACCTTGACCAAGGCGAATGGCTTCCCCTTTTGACCTCATATGCTGGTCTTGACTCTATTTCTCGTCTCCAGGTACAATGGCTTCCACAGGACATTGATCGGCGCATGTCCCGCAGTCATTACAAAGCTTTGGGTCAATCACGTATTTTTCTTCTCCCTCACTGATCGCCTCAGCGGGACATTCACTTTCGCAAGCGCCGCAGGCGATGCACTCATCTGTAATTACATATGCCATTTTTTCTTCTCCTTATTTTTTTACTCTATGGGTTTTTTAGATAAAGACCCTTACTGAAAAATTTACGTCACGGAAACGACGTCTTTTACTCCAGGAACTTCCTTCTGCAAATATTTCTGTATCCCCATTTTCAGGGTCATTTGCGACATGGGACAGCCGCGGCAGGCTCCCAGAAGTTTCACTTTGACAATACCTTCATCATTCACGTCAACAAGCTCAACGTCACCTCCGTCCGCCTGCAGATTGGGCCGGATACGCTCTATTGCACTGCGTACTTCTTCTTTCATATACATAACCTCCATTCATTAACAGCATCAAGGGCAAGCTGTAGACGATCAAAAAAGTTTGCCCCTGGTCTCTTTATAGGTGCCCTCGGATTAATGGGGCATCTCTTTTATCATCTTTTTGACGAGGCTCTTTGCCACATCAGGAAGGGCAGGTTTCATAAGTATATAGGCCTCTGCTTCATGATGCCCTGCATTCCACATTATTTTGCCGGAAGCTGCATCGATCATTTTGACGCCCATGACTACTTTGGCTACCTTGTCATCGTTTTCCTTAGTGTAATTCCAGTAATCAACGTTGACCAACAGGAAGGCATCGACTTTTATCATTTCACCGAGCTTGCGACTCAGATCAGGATCGGAAAAGTTGACTGCTCTGAGCTTGGAGATATAATCGACAAACACCTTCTGAAGTTCCTCACTGGACTTAATCCGGTTATTCATTTTATCCGCAGCAACAACATCAGTAAACCACTTTGTATCAACGAGCACACCTGCGATGATCTGGTCAATTACCCCTCTTGCCTCTTCATATGTCCCCACATCAGCGGACAGCACACCGACTCTTTTGGGATGGAAATCCTTTGCTTCCGGGGCGACATGGGAATAGCGGATTCCTCCGCAGCCGACAAGCGCAGATAGCAGAAGCATCATTAAAGGAAAAAGAAATGTCTTTCTCGTCACAATTGCCGCCCCCGCGTTATTATTCAGCCCAAATACCTTGCCAGACAAAGCCAGACCAGGGAACTTATGCCAGCTATGATATAGCTGGTCTCGAGAATACCCTCCTGAACAACGCCGGAAAATGACGCCCTTCTAACATAAAGCCTGAAATAAATCCACATAAAAAATATGCACACTAAGAGGGTAAAACTCAGTGAGGGAGTCCACCCTAAGGTATTGGATACGCTGAGCAAAATGACCAGCAAAACGAGTATTCCCTGCAACAGAATCTGGGTGGTTTTCTTGCCTATCAGAACAGGTATCGTCTCCCGACCGATGAGCCTATCGCTCTGGATATCCAGGATATCAGATATGGCAGAGCGGACGAAGACAATGCCGAAGGTAAAGAGAAAAGCCACAAGCATACCGGCGGTAACGGAGAGACTAATTTCTAACTGCGGCAGCACTGCCACAACAGCTGCCCAGGCCATAGCCATGAAAATGTTCTTGGAACCCGGCAGGTCTTTAAGACTCTTGAAACGCAGGTTCCCCGGCAGTATTTTCGTATTATAAAGCACGCCAAAAATGGAAATCAAGAAAAGCAATATGAAGGCATTCAAGCCTGCAATGAAGGAAATTGTCAGGGCCAGAACCAGAGACACTATTGCCGCCGACACATAAGCCTTTTCATGTTTGAGATAAGATTCTTCCCTGAATGATCCGATGATGGTGCTCGTTTTTCTGTTGATGAGCCGGTTGAGTGTATGCATGGCATATACATAAAGGGACGTTGTCAGAATATTCAATATATTCACAGGGAGTCTCTGCAAGAGCATGCTTGAGAAAGACAGACATCCTGCTCCAATAGCAGAATAGATCTCCGTCTTGACTGCGAATACCCAGAAGTTGAATAGCCTCTTTACCTGCTTCTGTTTCTCATCCTGATGGCTTGTAACAGCGTCAAAGACCCTGTTAATGATCCAGTTGGGCGTCGATGCGCCTGCGGAAATACCGATCTTCTCATACTGGCTTGAGGGAATGTCGTTTAATTCATCTGCAGTCTCGATGTGAAACGTCGGCTTACACTCAAGCTGTGAAATCCTGACCAGCCTTTTTGTATTTGCACTGTTCCTGCCGCCGACGATAAATACGGCATCCATTTCTGCGGCCAGAGCCTTAACCTCCGACTGCCTCTTTTCCGTGGAATCACAAATAGTATCGAAAATCACAGAGTCAGGAAACCTTGTCTTGATCTTCTCCACAATGTCAATAAACTCGTCCGTACTCTTCGTGGTCTGAGCAACTACACACACCTTATCCAGGAGCGGGAGATTATCAACCTCTTCCGCGCTGCCGATAACGAAGCCTTTGCCATAGGCATACCCCAGAAGACCATTAACCTCCGGGTGTTCCCTGTCGCCGATGATTAGAACCGCATAGTTCGATGATGCGTGCTTCTTGATAATAGCCTGAACATGAGCTACTTTAGGACAGGTGGCATCAACGATTTTGATTCCTTTCTCCCCGATCTTATTTCTCTCCTCCGGGGATATGCCGTGGGCCCTGATTATGATCGTGGAGCTTTTTTCAGATGCATCAATATCGTCGATATCACTTACCGGAATAATTCCCCTTGTCCTCAGGAGTTCAACAGTCTGGGGATTGTGAATCAGGGGGCCATACGTATAGATATCTTCTTTTCCTTTGCGCTGGGCAATATCAAGAACGAGATCGACGGCCCTTCTCACGCCCATACAAAATCCCGCTGTCTTGGCCAGTTTAACACCCATTTGTTTTGCAAGACCTTTACTTCACTAACACCACGGTCGAAAAAAGATTTTGAGCACTTCTGAAGACAATTTTCAGATGTCTCTCATTAATAACTCTCTCAAGTTTTCAGATAAATAAAAAACTCCCTGTTGCCTTTGGGCCCTATGAGTGGGGATTCGCAGACGCCCATAACTGACAGCCCTAATTCTGCGGAGAACTCCTTTATTCCCTCTATTACTTTGTCATGAACTTCGGGATTTCGGATGACGCCGTGCTTTTCAACCTCATCGCGCCCTGCCTCAAACTGAGGTTTAATAAGGGCAAGCATGATGGCGTCATTCTTCTTCGCCAGCCTGAGCACGGCAGGGATGACAAGTCTGAGCGAAATAAAGGACGCATCTATCGTGGCCAAATCAATGCCGTCCTTTATTTCCGAACCTTCGAAATATCTTATGTTTGTCCTTTCGAGGTTGACTACCCGTTCATCCTTCCTCAGCTTCCACGCCAACTGACCATAACCAACATCAATGGCATAGACCTTTCGCGCCCCTTCCTGAAGAAGGCAGTCGGTAAATCCGCCGGTGGAAGCACCTACATCAAGGGCAACGAGGTCTCTCACATTGATATCGAACGCCGTAAGAGCGCCTTTTAATTTCAATCCTCCCCTGCTGACGTATGGATTATCTTCTCCTTCTATCCTGATTTCTGCATCCGGGGAAACGAGGGTACCCGCCTTGTCCATCTTGGTTTCTCCCACAAGCACGGCGCCTGACATAATCAGCGCCCTGGCTCTCTCGCGGGTCTGACATGTACCTCTATCCACCAGCAGCAGGTCCAATCTGACTTTTTTGATTTTCTTGCTCATGCGGTGAAAAGTTTACGGCTCCATCACAGACTGCACCGCTGCAATGATGCCCTCCTCGTCAATGCCGTACATCCCTCTCAATTCCTTCTGCGAGGCATGTTCGACAAATTTATCCTTGATGCCGAGCCTCTTCACGATGACATCATGAATACCCTTTTCTTCAAACAATTCCAGAACGGCGCTTCCGAACCCGCCCATGAGGACATTTTCTTCGACAGTGATTATCCTCTTTATGGAATTAGCGGTATCACAAAGGAGCCCTTCATCAAGGGGCTTGACGAAACGGGCATTGATGACCCTAGCATTGATTCCTTCAGCCTTCAGTTTCGCTGCGGCAGCAACGGCAGGATAAACAGTAGAACCAATTGCTACAATGGCAAGGTTCGCGTTTTCGGCGCCATAGACAATTTCGCCTTTCCCAACTGCAAGAGACACGGGAATATCATCGATGGGCACACCAACTCCCCTGCCGCGGGGATATCTTATTGAAACAGGTCCCCCGCACTCAACCGCTGTCTTAAGCATATGCTGGAGTTCATTTTCGTCCTTGGGCGCCATCACGATTATATTCGGAATGGAACGGAGATAGGAAAAGTCAAAGAGTCCGTGGTGAGTGGGTCCATCCGCTCCCACGAAGCCGCCCCGGTCGAGGGCGAGTACCACCGGAAGTTTCTGGAGACAGACGTCATGGAGAATCTGGTCATAGGCCCTTTGCAGGAATGTCGAATATATCGCCACAATCGGGATCAGGCCCTCCGTCGCGAGTCCGGCGGCAAAGGTCACGCCGTGCTGTTCAGCCATGCCTACGTCATAGAAACGCCCCGGATATTCCCTGGCAAACTCATCGAGGCCCGTGCCTTCGCTCATGGCGGCTGTCACGGCAACAATGCGGGAATTGTCGCGGGCGAGTTTTATAACGGTCCTGCCAAACATTTTTGTGTAAGACAAAGGCGGAGCGCCGTCATCAACAGGCTCGCCTGTATCGATCTTGAATGGGGCAATGCCGTGGAACTTTGCCGGATCATCTTCGGCGAATTTATAGCCCTGTCCTTTTTTTGTAATGACGTGGACGAGCACGGGGCCCTCCAATTCTCTCACGTTCTTCAGGTTCTTGATGAGATTATCGAGGCGATGCCCTTCCAGGGGCCCTACATAGGTGAACCCCAGCTCCTCAAACAAGACGCCGGGAAGGACGAGACCTTTCAGGGATTCCTCCACCTGTTTAGAAAACTTCACCATCTGTTCCCCGATGGAGGGAATAGACTTCAGAAAGTTCTTAAGCTCCGTCTTGAATCTTGTGACGGTGTGACCCGTCATGATGCGATTAAGATAGGAGGACATGGCCCCCACATTGGGTGAGATGCACAGCTCATTGTCATTTAATATGATGATGAGATTCTTGTTGCGGTCTCCCGCCCAATTCAGGGCTTCAAAGGCCATCCCCGCCGATATGGAACCATCGCCGATGACGGCAAGGATTTTGAAGTCTCCCCCGTTAAGGCACCTTGCTTCGGCCATACCTATCGCGGCAGATATGGAAGTGCTACTGTGCCCCGTGTTGAAGACATCATACAGACTCTCCTCTCTCCTGGGGAAACCGCTTATTCCGCCCTTCGTCCTTAAGGTGTGAAACAGGTTCTTGCGACCTGTGATGATCTTATGGGCATAGGCCTGATGTCCCACGTCCCAGACGACTTTATCCCTGGGTGTATTAAATACGTAGTGAATAGCAAGCGTCAATTCAACCGTCCCCAGAGATGAAGCAAGATGGCCGCCATTTCTGGAGACGACGTCGATAATCTTTCCCCTTATCTCTCCGGCAAGTCTGTTCAACTGGGCAAGATCGAGCCTCCTGATATCTTCAGGAAAATTGACTGCAGAAAGGATACTGCTCTTGTCTTCTCCACTCATTATTTTTCCCTTACGCTTTTCTCTCTATGATATATGCGGCAATCATCCTTAGTGGTTCTGCCCTGTGATCAAAGTTCTTTATCGCCGAGAGTGCACCTTCTACAAGCTCTCCCGCCTTTTTCCGGGACGCGTCCATACCCACGAGGGCAGGGTAAGTTACCTTGCCCCGTTTGGTGTCGCTCCCCGTACCTTTTCCCATTAATTTTTGGTCCCCCTCGACGTTAAGGATATCGTCGGCTATCTGAAATGCAAGGCCTACATGTCGCCCGTATGATGTAAGGGCATTGAGCTCAACTTCACCGGCATTTGATAATACGGCCCCTGCCTTCACAGCGGCAGTAATCATTGCTCCCGTTTTACGTGTGTGGATAAAGTTCAGGACTTCGGTGTCAACCGCTTCTCCCTCCGACTGGACATCAACTACCTGACCTCCTACCATGCCGAAGTATCCTGCCGCCCCGGCAATGTCGTGGATCACGGAAATCAATTTTTCCGGCGCGATCTTATCCGTCAGGCCTCTGTCCGACATCAGATGAAACGCCTCCGTCAAGAGGGCGTCGCCGGCGAGAATGGCCATATTTTCACCGAAAACCTTGTGGCTTGTAAGTCTTCCCCTCCTGTAGTCATCGTCGTCCATGGCGGGAAGGTCGTCATGGATAAGAGAATATGTATGGATAAGCTCTAAAGCGCAGGCCACAGGAAGAATCGATTCGATATTGCCGCCCAATGCCTCCGCCGAGGCCAGGCATAAGATGGGCCTGATTCTTTTCCCGCCTGCAAACAGGCTGTAATGGAGGGCTTTGAAAATTACAGGTGGATAGTTGTCCTCTCCGGGTATGTATCTCTCAAGGGCCTCATCGATTATCTTCTTCCTGGCATCCAAATATGTGCCGAGTGGCACATTAAGATTCGGACTCATTCTCTTCCACCTTAAACGGCCTGATGACCAGCTCCTCTTCCTGCTTAAGCAAGATTTCCACCCGTCGCTCCGCCTCGTCCAGCTTCCGTGAACATAGACGGGCAAGCTTAATCCCCTCCTCAAAAGCCTTGAGGGATTCTTCGAGGGTCATGTCCCCTGCCTCCATTTTCTTTACTATGTCTTCCAATCGCCCCAGCGCTTCTTCGAATTTTTCCTTTGCCATGTTCTTACTCCTGATTGACATCCGTTACTTTCGCCTGAAAGCTACCCGACGAAACCTTGACGTCCACACTGCCGCCCACAGCAACCGATGCCGCTTCCTTCACGATAAGACCTTCAGGAAGCTTCTTCACAATACTGTAGCCCCTTCCCAGGACAGCGAGAGGGCTTAACGTGTCCAGCACAGCGAGGTTTGTTCCCACCTGCGCCTTGAGGCGCTCCGCCACATCATGCCACCCGGCTATCACATTCTTTCTAAAATTTTCAAGGATAAACCGATGATCCCGGATCTTCAAAAGGGGATTTGCATGGTCCAGGCGAAGTTCAAGATTAAGCAGTTTAGGTCTCTCCCCGGCCCGCTTGTGGTCAAGGCCCTTTTTAAGCCTCTCCAGACGGTCATCGACGAGCATGCGAAGATCATCAATCCTTCTCTTGGGATCCTTCAGCCGCTCTCGCAGCAGGCGCACCTGTTCACCCATCCTGACTATCAGGCGACGCTCGTGATTGATCAGTCTCGAAAGCAGGGCCTCTATTGAACTCATAAGTTCCCTTCTCACGGGAACAACAAGTTCCGCCGCCGCCGAAGGAGTCGGGGCCCTGAGGTCCGCCACAAAGTCAGCGATAGTAAAATCAATCTCATGCCCGACAGCGGAGATTATTGGAATCCGGGAACGATAAATCTCTCTCGCCACCCCTTCATCGTTGAAAGGCGCCAGGTCCTCGAGCGATCCCCCTCCCCTGGCTATGATAATGACATCAATATTCCCCACCGCTTGCATATCGGTGATGGCCTTTATGATTTCCGGGGGCGCCTCCATGCCTTGCACCCTTACGGGAGCAACAAGAATATCCACGGAAGGAAACCGCCGCCTCGTGATATTCAAAATATCCCTGATAACCGCCCCTGTAGGAGAGGTGATTACCCCGATCCTCCGGGGGAGAAAAGGGATGGGTTTTTTGTGAGCAGGATCAAAAAGGCCCTCTGCCAGCAGGCGGGCTTTGAGCTGTTCAAAGGCCTTCTGGAGGGCGCCAATGCCCTTTGGTTCCACCACATCCACGATCAATTGGTATTCGCCTCGCGGATGATAGACACTCACCCTTCCGCAACAGACGACGCTCATCCCTTCTTCAAGATCGAACTTTGCCGATCTGGGCCATGGAGACTGCCGTTGCATGGGCAAAGCCCGGAAGATGACGGCCCTGATCTGACTCTTTTCATCCTTGAGGGTAAAGTATATATGGCCCGATGCAGGCCGTCGCAAATTGGATACCTCCCCTTCCACCCAGAGTGTATCGAAGCTCGCCTCCAGGAGAATCTTGATATTTTCATTTAACTCTGTGACGCTCAGTATTTCCTTCATATTGGCTGCAAGTACCAGATATTGCAGTCGCTGACAAGGCCGATTTTCCCCCTGGTCTGAAAGATATCGCGATGAAACTGCGATTATGCGGAAACAACCTCTCTCCCCGTGATGAAACATTCATCAGCAAGACTATAGGCGCATCTCCACGCAACTGCCCGTTTCCCTGCCCTGATTTGCATCGCCAAACTGTCATTGACACATAAGAGAGCTTTTCATATACTCGCCAGGGTGCGATATCAACCTTAAAGATTTCTCGCTGAGTTTGCTCTGAGTAAACCGAAGGGCTCAAAATGACAAAAAAGAGAATTGTTGCACAGTCTCAATAGCGGGAAACAATAAGGAACCGGATGCCCATCGATCATTTCTTCTGCTCCCTGGCCGTTGAACAGCGTCATCGCAGCGTTGGCATCCTCCTGTCCGGCAAGGGAAGTGACGGCACCCTGGGACTCTCGGAGATTAAGGCCGCGGGCGGCAGGACTATCAAAGATGAATAATTGCGTAAAAAGGGCCGTCCAAGATTCCTGTTCACGGACGAACTATCCCTGGCAGTGCCGGGTGCCATATGCATAAATATCAGGACAGGCAGATAGAGGTATTGCAGAAGTTAATTCAGATTCGGAGTCGCTAAATGATGAATGGAGAAAGAACAGGAAAGCTCTCTGACCGTTTAAAGCGCTATTCCTGGCTCCTCATATTATTATGGACGGGATGCGTTGTCGTTTCCCTACTGTGGAATCTGTTTGAGCAGAGAGAGAAAATTATCAAAATTGCCCGGAACACCGCGCAGATTACTTTTGAAAATGATGTCATGTACCGTAAATGGGCGGCGAAGCAGGGAGGCGTTTACGTACCCGCATCGGAGCACACACCTCCCAATCCATACCTCAAGGTCCCAAACCGCGATGTTACTACCTCTTCCGGACGGTCTCTCACTCTTGTCAATCCTGCATATATGGCCCGGCAGGTAAACGAAATGGCGGTGGATATCCATGGCAGCCGGGGGCATATCACCAGCCTCAATCCCATTCGTCCGGAGAATATTCCTGATCAGTGGGAGGCCGCCGCTCTAAAGTCCTTTGAGAAGGGCATTAAAGAAGTCAGCTCCGTTGCGAAAATAGGAGATGAAGAATACATACGCCTCATGCGTCCCTTTATCGCGGAAAAAGCCTGTCTTAAATGCCATGCTTCGCAGGGATACAAGGAGGGAGACATCAGGGGAGGAATAAGCGTTTCTGTACAATTGGAGCCTCTCCGGGCCATTGAAAGACCGCTTATCACGAGAATGTGGCTGGGCCACCTTTTCTTCTGGATAATCGGCATCGCAGGGATAGTGATAGCTAAAACGGGTTGGGAAAAGCAGATTCTCGCCCGCGAAAGGGCCGAGGAGGTGCTGCGCAAGAGCGAGGAACGTTACCGTTCATTATTTAACAGCATGACGGAGGGCTTCGCACTGCACGAGATCATCTGCAATGATAAAGGCGTTCCCTGTGACTATCGTTTTCTGGATATCAATCCGGCCTTTGAAGAGTTGACCGGACTGAAGCGGGAGGAGGTTGTCGGCAGAACCGTGTGCGATATTCTGCCCAATAATGACCCTTACTGGGTAGATATCTACGGCAAGGTCGCCCTCACGGGCGAGCCGGTGCACTTCGAGAACTATTCATCGGCCCTCAACCGGCATTACGAGGTGTTCGCCTACTGTCCCGCGCCCCGCCAGTTCGCCGTCATTTTCACGGATTTCACCGAGCGCAAGCGGGCGGAGGATGCCCTTAAAGAGCGCACCACTGAACTCGAAGCGGCAAACAAGGAACTGGAGAGCTTCAGCTACTCCGTCTCCCACGACCTGCGGGCGCCGCTTCGCGCCATCGACGGCTATGCACGCATGATCCTGAAAAAAGAGGGGGACAAGTTTGACGAAGAGACGATGCGCAAGTTCAACGTCATAAGATCAAATGCACAGATGATGGGCCAGCTCATCGACGATATATTGACATTATCGCGCGTGGTCAAAAAACATTTATCTACGTCGCAGCTGGAGATGGACGCCGTCATCAGGGAGGTGTGGAAAGAGCTTGAAACCATCAACCCGGAAAGGAACATGAAACTGACTGTCCAGGATGTGCCTGTCTCATACGGTGACAGGACACTCATTAAACAGGTCTATGCCAACCTGCTTTCCAACGCCGTCAAATTCACGAAGTACCGTGATCCGGCGCTTATTGAAACGGGCGGCTATGCTGAGGGAAACGAGAATGTGTATTACGTCAGGGACAACGGCGTAGGTTTTGAGATGGAGTACTACGATAAGCTGTTCGGCATTTTCCAGCGCCTTCACAAGCCCGACGAGTTCGAGGGCACGGGCGTGGGTCTGGCAACGGTCGAGCGCATCGTGCAGCGGCACGGAGGCCGCGTCTGGGCGGAAGGCAAAGTGAACGAAGGAGCGACCTTTTATTTTACGCTCCCGCAGAAGACGTAAAAATCCGTCATTTCAGTAGCAGGTGCGGCCTCGCTCCGCAGCTTCGACCGGGATATTCAGGAGGATAATGACCGGTGGCCGGAATAATTCCTAAAGGAATCGTCACGGTAAATTTCTGAAGAACAGAGGGCTCCCATCAGTGATCAAGGTGCGGGCCTCTATTTTCCAACTCACCCCTCGACTAGCCCTCAAAAAAATTCCCCCGGCCGCTCCGAATAAAATCGCGCAGCGGCGCGGACCGCTATTTGTCGTCGAATTGCCTTGACATACAAACCCCTCATTCCTTATACTTGGCCCATCAAGAAAGACATTCTTATTGGTTCAAGTCGGGAGGCTTGAGCCAACTGGTTAATCCTGGGATCAAAAAACTCACCGAGGAGATTATGGAAAAGAAGGAATATCTGAAGACGCCGGTTGCGCACATTGACATAAAATCATTCAATGCAGTTGATATCATCGATGCCATGAGAGGGATGTCCTTTTCGGCAAGAGACCTGGCCCAGGCCGCAGACATCTATGACAGGATGCTGAGAGATGAAGAATGCACCATTATTCTCACCATAGCGGGAAGCACGAGCGCCGCGGGCTGCATGCAGGTCTATGCGGATCTCGTGAAACACAACATGGTGGATGTGATCGTCGCCACAGGCGCCACGATTGTCGATATGGATTTTTTTGAGGCCCTGGGATTCAGGCACTACCAGGGCAGCCCCCACGTGGATGATCGGACCCTCAGAAAGCTATACATCGACAGAATATACGACACCTATATCGACGAGAAAGATCTCCAGGTCTGTGACAAAACGATTACAGAGATAGCCGACGCCCTGCCGCCCGGTTCATACTCATCGCGGGAATTCATACGTGAGATGGGAAAATTTCTTGCAAGACGCGCCGCCAAACAGGATTCTCTGGTTCAGGTTGCCTATGCAAACGATGTTCCCATTTTTTGTCCCGCCTTTTCCGACAGCAGCGCCGGCTTCGGCCTTGTGCTGCACCAGCACCGGCGTCCGGAAAAGCACGTTTCCATCGATGCGGTAAAGGATTTTCGTGAGCTGACCATGATCAAGGTAAAGGCCCAGACAACAGGACTCCTTATTATCGGCGGCGGAGTCCCAAAAAACTTTGCCCAGGACACGGTGATATGCGCCGAGATTCTGGGATTTGATGCCCCCATGCACAAATATGCCGTGCAGATAACCGTGGCAGACGTGAGGGATGGAGCCTGTTCCAGCTCCACACTAAAGGAAGCGACATCCTGGGGGAAAGTGGACATGGCCTGTGAGCAGATGGTCTTTGCCGAAGCGACCACTGTGCTGCCGCTCCTTGCAAGCTATGCCTACCACAAGGGGAATTGGAAGACGAGAAAGAAGCGGCAGTTTGCGAAGATATTCTGAAAAAAGAAACAGGCTGCTTTTTGTGCGGTTCAAAAGAAAGCAGCCTGTCTTTTTATCCATGGTGGAGATGAGGGGGATCGAACCCCTGACCTCGGCATTGCGAACGCCGCGCTCTCCCAGTTGAGCTACATCCCCACTTTCTTTCAAAGCCGGTCTCGCGAAAAATTTCGGCTGTGGAAGCGATAATATAAGATGCCGGCAACGCATGTCAAGCAATAGTTAAGAACGGGCTTTTCATCTTGACAAACATATATCCTTTTCCTATACTCCAATCACGCTGAATTGAAATCTAATAGCTTTAAGAAAGTAAATTTCCATTCTCCCGGTAAATCCATAAGATTCTTAAACTTGATCACGAGACGATCGATGATGTACCTGCCCTACACAAATTTATATTTCAAAATTACCAAGGAGACTGTTTATGGCAAAGATTGATGCCTTCTTCCAGTTGATGCATGACCAGGGTGCGTCAGACCTGCATTTAGTGTCAGGCCAGCAGCCGGTCCTCAGGATAAGAGGTGAGATGGAACGGGTGAAGTTCAACGTGCTGAATAATGATGAACTCAAAGCCATGCTTTATGAAATTGCGCCGGAGCATAAGGTCAAGCAATTTGAAGAAACAGGAGATGTGGATTTCGCATACGAAATTCCGAACCTTGCCAGGTACCGGGCCAATTTCTTCTCACAGAAATTCGGAGTGGCAGCGGTTTTCAGAGAAATCCCGAGCAGGATTATGACATGCCAGGATTTGGGACTGCCGTCGGTGCTTACGAAACTGGCCACCCTGCCGAGAGGACTTGTCCTGGTCACGGGTCCGACAGGATGCGGAAAATCAACAACCCTTGCCGCCATCATTGACGAAGCAAACCGCATGCGAAAGGATCATATCATCACGGTTGAAGATCCAATCGAGTTTGTCCACCAAAGTCAGGGCTGCATAATAAATCACAGGGAGGTCGGCCTCCATACCAAGAGTTTTTCAGCGGCTCTTCGCGGGGCACTTCGCGAGGACCCTGATATAATTCTCGTCGGCGAGATGCGGGATCTGGAAACCATATCTCTTGCTGTCGAAGCGGCCAACACGGGGCATCTCGTTTTTTCCACCCTGCATACCACCAGCGCTGCCAGAACTGTTGACCGGATCATTGAGGTCTTCCCGGCAGAGGAACAGATGCAGATACGGTCCACGCTGGCCGATGGTATCCGGGCGGTTATTTCCCAGGTTCTCTTCAAGCGGATTGACAGGAAGGGGCGTTGTGTAGCGCTGGAGATTATGATCGCCAATTCGGCCGTTCGTAATCTCATCCGGGAATCCAAGACCTTCCAGATTCCTTCAATGATCCAGACGGGTAAAAAATACGGCATGCAGTTGCTCGACGATGCCATCTGGGAACTTTGCAATAGGGGATGGATAAGTCCCGACGACGCATATATGAAGGCCAACGATAAGACAAGGTTCAGACCTCTTTTAAAAGCGCCGCCGCTTGACTTTACGGAAGCATGAAGATCCAGTTCCGGTTACAGGTCCCGTAAGGTGTTTAACTATTATATCCCGAGGAAAAAACCATGAGAAAACAGGAAATAGATTATATACTGACGAAGATGCTGGATTCTCAGAAAAACGTCTCTGACCTCAACATCACTGTAGGCAAGCCATTCCAGGTAGAGACTGCGGGAGTGTTAACCGTAGCGGAGTTCGACCCTCCTTTTGAAGGACTGACCCCTTTCCAGACGGAAATATTTGCCCTGAATCTCATTAATCAGGACCGCCGGCTGACGGAGATTCTTATTAACGAAGGTTCATGCGATTTGTCTTACGAACTGCCGGGAAAGGCACGCTTCAGGGTCAATGTGTTTTCGCAGAAGGGCAATTACTCTGTAGCCCTTCGGAAACTGGAATCTAAAATACCTGCGTGCAAGGAATTGAATCTGCCGGACGCCTTTTATAAAATGGCCCAGGAGCAGAACGGGCTCATCCTCGTAACCGGCGCCACGGGCACCGGCAAGACCACATCGCTTGCCGCCGTATTGAATGAGATGAATGAACAGAAATCAATTCATATCATCACTCTTGAAGACCCTGTCGAATACGCGCATCCTCACAAGAAGGCTACCTTCAACCAGAGAGAATTAGGCACAGATTTTGACACCTTTTCCAGCGGACTTCGGGCCGCTCTCAGGCAGGCGCCCAAGGTCATACTGGTCGGCGAGATGAGGGACAGGGAGACCGTGGATATAGCCCTCAGCGCCGCAGAAACAGGACATCTGGTCTTGGCTACTCTCCATACGGTTGATGCAGGACAGACCATTAATCGCATCCTGGGCATGTTTGCTGCGGAAGAGGAAACTCAGGTTCGCATACGCCTCGCCGACACGGTTCGGTGGATCGTCTGTCAGCGGCTTCTGCCGAGAGAGGACGGAGGTCGCGTTGCGGCCTTCGAGATAATGGGCGCTAACATGCGCGTCAGGGACACCATTCTTCACGGCGAATCGGAAGGGAAAACCTTTCACGACATCATTCTGGCCGGTAAGGCGTTCGGCATGCTTACATTCGACGATTACATCGTTGATCTCTATAAACAAGGTTTTATCAGCGAAGAGACGGCCAAGGCCTATGCGTCCAATAAGGGAGCGGTGGGCCGCGGTATTGATGCTGTAAAGAGTGAAAGGGGACAGGCAACTACAGATATCCTGGGCAAGCTCGAGGTCGACAAGGAATACGGAAGATTCAAAAAACGCTGATAAGGAGGCAATTAGATCCCCATGGAAGAAGAGAAAACCCTTTTCAATGAAGAAGACTCATATGAATATGACGCCTCCGACAAACCTTTTGATTTCGTGGAAGTGGGCATTGGAACGGCATTGGTCTGCGAATCAGACCCCGCTGCGAGAGAAAAAATCAGCAGCGCCCTGAAGCTCATGGGTTACCAGATTACAGAACCGGCTTCTATAAGAGATGCCCTCAAGAATATGCGGTTTCACATTTATGACGTGGTTGTTGTGAACGAGAATTTTGACACGGAAAACCCCGATACCAACATAGTACTCAATTACCTGGCCAATCTTAACGTAAGCACGAGAAGACAGATTTTTGTCGCCCTGCTGAGCGGCAGGTTCCGCACCATGGATAATATGACGGCCTTTAATAAAAGCGTAAATGTTATCGTTAACATGAAAAACATCGATGACATCAGTAGCATTCTCAAGCGCAGCCTTGCTGATAATACAGCCTTTTACCACGTCTTCAAAGATGCCCTGAAAAAGAAAGGGCGGGTCTGATTTCTTTTCTTACAATCCCGTAAAAATTTTCAAAACGGTTGAAGATGGACCGCTCTCAAAAAAAGTTCTGAGGGAGGGGAACTTCTTGTGAAGTCGTCATTTCAGAGATTCGGCCTGACGGTAAGTTCTTTCTGCCGCATCGGAAAGGCCAAGCGCGGCATATGAGTCCGCAAGATGGACATAATAGAAGGGATTGCGAGGATCGGCGGCAATCGCTTTTTTGAAGGCCTCTATCGCCTGGCTGTGGTGATTCCCCCGGGTGAGGGTATTTCCAAACCTGTTGTAGTAAGCGCCCGCTGAAGTACGATGAAGATCGACGGCCTTTTCATAGACGCCGTGGGCGTCGTCAATCTTTCCCCGTTTCACAAGAACATCGCCAAGACCGCAGTGGTACATGGGATCATCAAATCGGAATTCGAGACACTTTCTGAAAGCCCTCTCTGCCCTCTCGTCATGCCCCTCATTGCAATATACATTAGCGAGCCTATTATAGAAGGGGCCCGCCTCTGATGGGTCAATCTCGACTGCTTTTCTGTATGCCGCCTCTGCACCATCAAAGTCTCCTGCTCGGACGAGTGCATTCCCAAGACTGCAGTAAGTTGCTGAAGCATCCGGTTCCATGTCAGTCATTTTTTTAAATACTCTGACAGACTCACTTGCCTTGCCCGCCTTGAGATAGGCATCGCCAAGATCATTGAGAAGCGCCACATCATCCGGTTGCGCTGCCACCGCCCGCTCGCATATATCAAGAAGGCGCTCATAATCTCCCGCTTTCTTAAAAATCCTTACAAGCTCATCGAAGGCAAAACCGGTAAAAACTTTCCGCTCAAGTTCAACACTGAGGAGGCGTTCGAAACAGACGATGGCATCATCGAGCCTTCCGCTGTCGTGATAGGCCCAGGCCAATGAGAAAAGAAAGGAATCCTGACCTGGATGCATTTCAACTAATTTCTGGTAAAGGAGGATCGCATCGTCGTACCTCTTTGCATTCATGAAGTCATCGGCAAGGTGACGAAAATATTCAGCCTTCCTTTCTTCAGTCATAAGCCCCCTGCTATCTTAACAACTGCATGACCTTCCACATGAACTGCCGGCATCCAGGCTGGATGTCAGTCTGAAACCGGATCCGTGCGGTGTGCCCACAAAATCTACTGCAATCGGTTTAGCCAACTCAAGCACTTCTTTATTGATTATGAAGGTCAACCCGTCTTTCTTAAACGTTTCATCGCCTTCTTTTGGCTCGTCCAGAGCCATGCCCAGAGAGGACCCGGATCACCCACCCTCATTCATCGTGATCCTGATGATATGTTCTTCACTCCTTTCTTTGAGAAAGTCTTGAATCATCTCAACCGCTTTTTCCGTAACTTCAAACATTATATGCTCCTTTCAGATTTGCTGCTTTGTTGACAGTTTATTGGCATCTAACGTATACACTTAAACCATTTTGTCAAATGATATTTTGCATCTTGGCGGTCTATGATCATTAGGGGGAAGATAACTCAACTTTATGATTGACACGCGGCTGATGCTTGCCTATATACTACTTTGTCATTCCGCACGTAAAGCAGCATCCAGTTGTTTTTGTATGCCCCGCCGGCGCATGCTATCGAATGCATTTGTCGGGTGTGGAAATGACAGAAGCCGACCTGATGTAAAGAATCGTCAGGAACAGAACATTTACTACGTCGTACGGGAATGTGTTTCCGTGGAGGCAAGAAATCATGTCTGAATCATCTCCTTACCGCGACATATCCTGCCGTTATTTCCATAAACCAGGAGGGAAAAATACGAAGGGAGTCCTTGAAACCGTCTCCAAGAGGGCCAAGGAGCTTTCCATAGGAAAGGTACTGATCGCCACGTGCAGCGGACGAACTGCTTTTGAAGCCTTGAAGATTCTTGACAAAGACATTAAGATCATCGCCGTTACCCATGTCACGGGGTACGCAAAACCTGACTTTCAGGAACTGGACGAAAAGGACAGAAGGGAACTGGAATCTCAGGGTGTTAAAGTTCTTACCTGCCAGCACGCTTTCGGTGGAGTCGGCCGTGGTGTGAGGAACAAGCTTGACACTTATCAGGTAGATGAAATTATGGCCCACACACTGCGCGTATTCGGTCAGGGTGTCAAGGTCGCCATTGAAGTGACCTTGATGGCTGCAGATGCCGGTCTTGTAAGAACTGACGAAGATGTAATATCCGTAGGGGGAACCGCTCAAGGAGTCGATTCAGCACTGGTTTTGAAGCCTGCTAACAGCGCCCGTTTCTTTGATCTGAAAGTGAGGGAAGTAATCTGCAAACCTGCGACGTTTTGATTTGAAAGGAGGGGAACGATGAAGAAGTTGTTCGCTGCAATTCTCAGTATAACCTTATTATGGCCAGTCCTGTCTCCGGCCGAAAATTATACAGTCAAGGGAGATATGGGGTCGAGTATCCGCTATGAGCTTCAGGAGCAGGTTACAGCAGGCGGAGGCATCCAGAAGATGGTTCTTAGCTTTGTCGTGCCCCAGAGCTTCCAATCGCCAACGTCCAGTCAGGAGATCAAAGAGTTCGGCCTCGCTTTTTCCCCTGAACCGCAAGACAAGAAAAACACCACTGACGGCCGGGGCAACCAGATTATTGTGGCGACGTGGATAAGACCCCCGGACGTCATAGATGTACGCCTTTTCTGCAACGCCCAAAGTGAAACAAAGCTCCCTGCCATTGCAACACAGGATCCGTTTCCGCTCGTAGCGATGAAGCAGGAATTAATGGATTATCTTAAACCGACAGAGCAGGTGCAGTCCAATAACCCCCGCATTCGTGAACTCGCATCTCAGCTTACATCGAATGTCAAGACAGAGTTCGATGCAGTGCAGCGTGTCATCGCCTGGGTAGTGGATCACGTCCATTACGTGACCCCCCCTGCCAGGTATGACGCCGTTTATTCGTTGGAATCCGGCAAGGGTAATTGCCAGAACTTTTCCCATCTGACCGCTGCATTGCTCCGGGCTGTCGGCATACCTGTCCGGATCATCAATGGTGTCACTTTCAACCAGCCTTTTGATATTGCCTGGCAGAAGGGGACCCTGACCTTCAAAATGGGCCAGGGCCGCCATTCATGGGTTGAAGTCTGGTTTCCGGAACTCGGTTGGGTGCCTTTTGACCCCCAGAATACCATGCTGTTCGTGTCTACCCGTTACCTTCGTATAGAAGTTGGCGTTGATAACAATGAGACAAAAAATGATGGGCTTCTGCGGTGGGCCCAACTCAAGGATGCGGAGAGGCCAAAACTCCAGGAGAGTATCGCCGCTAACTTTAATAGCGATAAGGTTAATGTAAAGGGAGACCGGCAAACCTATGGCCCTAAGAACCTCATTCTTTCCCCATTAGTGAAGGCAGAGTTCAAGCAGATCGAAGTATCCCCACCCCCGCCGCCCCCCGTAATACCGGAAGAGGAGAAAAAAGGACTCCGGTATGATGTGCCGTTTGTATTCGGCAATTTGGAGTTCCCCGAAAACGTGGATTTCGCGTTCCCGCGGGTGACGAAAGCCACGGGGGTAAATCAATTTGAGATGTCCCGGAACTTTCTCGTGGAGACGGCAGAATATGTAACCACCAACCTAACCCAGTACGCGCAGGTCGTTGTCCTGAGAAAACCTGTAAAACTCCAGAAAGTCGGTCTGGCCCTGCATAAGTTCGGCGGTGACGGCTTGCTCTGGGTTGACATCTTCCAGGATGATCAGGGGAAGCCCGGTCAACCCATTACCACAAGCGACTTCGTTAGTATCGATCAGCTCTCTCTTAAACCTGGATACAGATGGTCAGACTTCGACTTCAGCCGGGATAATCCAATCCTTATGCCGGGTTCCTACTGGATTGCCCTGGGTTTTACGGGAAGCCCTATTGTCAACTGGTTCTATACCTACGGAAAGCCCGTCGGACCTGTCGATGGAACGCGTTATAAGAGCGTATTCCAGCAGAATTGGAGCGGCGCCCTGAACTATGAATTCAATTACCGGGTGAGTGGTCTGACGGTTAAGTAAGGAATCACTTACACTGCTGGTTTTCTGAACAAGTAATTGCAACTGCATTTATTAATGCGCAGCAATCAGGAGAAAGGAGGGGGCAAGTTCAATTAGTGAATGGGTCAATCACGAGAATTATGAGGTCGTCAAATGATAAAGGTGGGAGAATCTCAAGAAGTAAAAAAGGAGAAGAAAAAATGAAAAAACTGATTACGGTAATTTTGGTGGTCGGCCTTTTGGCAGGAATGACTACTTTTGCACTGGCCAAAGGCACGGCAAAAGAAGCTAAAAGCATGTTGGACAAAGCCGTTAAGTATTACAAGGCAAACGGAAAGGACAAGGCATTTGCGGCATTTGACGATCAGAAAGGACAATTTGTAAAAGAAGACTTGTATATCTACGTGCTGGACCCGAAAGGCGTCGTCGTGTCCCACGGCGCCAATGCCAAGCTGATCGGACAGAATCTGATTGATCTCAAAGACTCTGACGGGAAAACATTCATCAAAGTCATACTTGATGAAGCAAAAGCAAAGGGCAAGGGGATCATGGACTACAAGTGGACCAATCCCACGAGCAAGAAAGTGGAACAAAAGTCAATCTTCTTTGAAAAAGTGGGTGACCTGGTCATCGCCTGCGGATACTATAAATAGATGCACGAGATATGGTCAGATTGGCCCCAAGCCTTTCTGACCATAAAATTTAATATATGCTGAAGATGTCTTATCAGGACTCTTTGAAGAGAATTAAGTATACCGGCTTATCTATAGTTATCATAGCCTGCATCCTCACTACCCTTGCATGTGTTCCCAAGCCGCCTCCCCTCCTGCCTCCGCCTAAGCCCGCCAAGATAGCCTTGGTCCTCGGTGCAGGGGCGTCAAGGGGATTTGCGCATATCGGCGTACTGAAGATCCTCGAATCCAACAAAATCCCTATCCACATGATAGTCGGCACGAGCGCCGGGAGTTTTGTAGGAAGCCTGTACGCATATGGAATTGATGCCTATACACTTCAAACCATGGCTTTCTCTATCCAGAGGGACGATGTTGTAGACCTGACGATCCCAGACAATGGATTCGTCAAGGGCGAAAAACTGGAAAATTATGTGAACTGGGTATTAAGGGACACCCCCATTGAAAAGCTGCAGATCCCTTTTTATGCAGTCGCCACGAATATACAGACCGGTGAAGAAGTCGTTTTCGGTACGGGCAACACGGGAACTGCAGTGCGGGCAAGCTGTTCGATTCCCGGCATATTCAAGCCCGTGAAACTTTCAGACGGGACATATGTGGACGGAGGCGTCGTAAGCCCCCTGGCCATTGATGCAGCCAGAAGATACGGCGCTGATGTCGTCATAGCCGTCGATATATCCTCGAGTCCTGCAAATTCACCCCCCAGTAGCACCATAGAAACGATATTGCAATCAATCGACATCATGCATGCCAAGATATCTCAGATACAACTGGGCAGGGCAGATGTCGTGATAAGACCCAATGTGGGCCACATAGGAGCGGCCGATTTTTCTAAGAGACATGAAGCCATCCTCGAGGGAGAGAAGGCAACACTAAGTGCCCTGCCCAATATTAACCAGATCATTTCCAGAATGAGACAGGACGGCAGCATCAAGTAGTACGTGCCCCGAGATATTTCATCACCGTCTGAAAAGCGGAGCTGCAGGTAGGACACCTTGCATCAGATATGCAGCGCTCCCCTGCATCACACGGTCTAATGCCTGGAGCGGGGACGCCCTCTATTTTTCTCTGACCGAAGGGGTTACTCAAATAAGGAAAGGAATTGACGAATGAAAAAGGCAGGCAGAGGCGACAATGTGAAGGTTCATTATAAAGGATCATTTGATGACGGCTCAGTCTTCGATTCCTCCCTGGATTGTGATCCTCTGGAATTCAAAAGCGGTGGAGGGCAAGTCATTCCCGGCTTTGAAGATGCCGTTATCGGAATGCAGGTGGGAGAAACGAAGACCTCCAGAATCACGACCGACAAGGCCTACGGATCGCACCTTGAAGAAATGGTGGTTGTCTTTCAGCGGGATCAGCTTCCTAAAGACTTTCAGCCAAGTGTCGGTCAACTGCTGCAATTCCGCCGGGATGACGGACAAGTTATCGAAGTTACTGTAACTGGCGTATCTGATACGAGCGTTACATTCGATGGTAACCATCCACTGGCGGGGAAGGATTTGATTTTCGAAATCCAGCTTCTGGGAATTATCTGATCAACCCGATAAAGTTTTTCTTCCTCTGATGGGTAGATGAAAAGAAGCCGGATGAATACCGGTTAATTGTCCCTAAAAATTTTACAGAAAAGACTTGACATTGGACAAAAGGTCATAATAGATAGACAACTCCTTGAGGAAAGAAGCATTTTTACGGTTCAGAAAGTCATAAAAAGTTGGGTAATGGCATTTTGCAGTATAAGGTAAACCATCATGTTCGTAAGGGATATGGTGAATTGTTCTTTCTGTCAACGTGGAAATCCAACTTTTGAAAAATCTAAGAAAGGAGGATGAAAACAATGTCAGAAGGAGTCGTTAAGTGGTTTAATGAGAAGAAGGGATTCGGATTCATTGCTAATGATGAAGGCGGCGATGTATTTGTTCATTTCAGCGCCATTCAAGACAGCGGTTTTAGGACGTTATCTGAGGGCCAGCGCGTCCAATTTGACGTCCAGCAGAGTCCAAAAGGTCCGTCTGCTGTTAATGTGAAGACTGTATAAGAGGTTCTTTACAGAAAGAGGCACCCCTGTAAATACCTGAACCGGGGTGCCTCTTTCTGTCTTCAGGTCTTTTGTGCGGTAACCGTAAAGGAGACGAAACATGAATAAAAAATTATACATCGGGAATCTGTCCAGCAAGGTTACTGAGGATGATCTGAGGTCAAACTTTGCCGGAGCGGGTAAAGTCATGTCGGTAAATATCATAAAGGACAGGCTAACGGGACTATCCAAAGGATTCGGATTTGTCGAGATGGCCTCCGAAGAGGAAGCAAAAGAGGCAATTGAAAAATTCAATGGCGGCCAGCTCGACGGAAATACAATCGTCGTCAGTGAAGCCAGACCGAAAAAAGAAAGGGATAAAGGAAGAGCAAGACCATACCAGTCGGATTCCGGCGGAGGATTTAGAGGCAGTCGCGGCAGACGGTAATAAGACCAACACCTACCTTAGACTATCACATACAGCGTCCATAAACACATCTTCGCATATTGCGACCTCATAAAAAGTCATGTGTAAATTCGCAATGTTTTACTTTTCAAAGGATAGACAAAGTGGATGCACCTGCCGAATCTGCGGGGAGTTATGCTATCAATTCGGCATAAGAGCAATTCAAGATACCTGCCAAACCTTACCGTAACAGTTCTAACGCATTAAAAAATTGAACAGATTCTTAGATTCAGACCAAATCATCAGACCCTGACTCTATATAAATTGATTATACGTGTGATTATTGTCACAGCTTCTTTTTATATTGTTACTTAGATTATAATCCAAAAGGGCTTGTAAAAAAAATGAATAGGCTGCGAATCAAGGGTGAAAGAGCAAGCATATCTGACAAAAGAGGAAAATAACATGGAACCATTAATGTCAACACAATTATCGGTACCACTTTCTCATATCCTCGTCCTTCTGTCCCTCACTACACTTGTATTGATTTTCGGTTACACCAGGATGGCGTTGCTTCTCAACTACAGCTTTCTAATTTACTGGAGCTACCTCTCGAACGTTATACTATTCACAGAAAAAGGAGAATTACAGCTCAATCGCATTACTTTGCTCTACATAGCGTTCGGTTTCGCCATTCTCCTACTTGCTACGATGGGTCTTATACATAATAGAGAGTGAAAAAATTCCGCTTCTCTATTTTGCATTCTGTTCCGGGCATGTTTTGTTATACAGATGACACCTGCTCATCAGGAAATGTTGCTCTGCAGGTGTCGACCCTCGACAGGCAGCACACCCTGTCAGGCCCTCCTGAAGGCCAGGTGAAGGTATGCAATTTAATGATATTTTCCCGGCCGCGAAGCTCCCCGTCCCGCTGGCGGGGAGCTTCACGAAAATTGGCAGGATTATGCCTGGTCAAATATTAAGAGGGTACTTCTGGCAGAGGGATTTCACTTCCGCGGCGATTTTCCGAAGCTCAGGCATTTTTTTGATTTTCTCTTCAAATTCAGCAGGCTTCAGATCACAGTCAGGTGCGACAACTTTAATGACATAATCAACCCACTCGGCAATCTTATCCATCTCCTTTTCCTTCATGCCGCGTGTAGTGATGGTTGGCGTGCCCATGCGCAGTCCTGACGGGTTCATTGGCGATCCGGTTTCATTGGGGACGGAATTGCGGTTCATGATGATACCCGCCTGGTCAAGGGCTTTGGCAGGATTGCGACCCGATAGTTTCTTGCTTCTCATATCAATGAGCAACAGATGTTTATCAGTTCCGCCGGAAACAACATCGTAGCCTCTCTCTATGAACCTTTGAGCCAGCCTCTGAGCATTCTTTACCACCTGAAAGGCATATTTTTTAAACGCCGGCGTACACGCCTCTTTCAGACAAACCGCAAGGGAAGCGATTGTGTGTTCGAAAGGGCCACCCTGCAAGCCCGGAAAAACGCCGAAATCTATTCTATCTGCCAAGTCGCCTCTGCATAAGATAACGGCACCCCTTGGCCCGCGGATGGTCTTATGCGTTGTAAAAGTGATAACATCCGCTTTCCCTATGGGTGATTTATTGGCGCCCGCCGCAACGAGGCCGGCCTCATGGGCAATATCCGCAAGATAATAGGCGCCTACTTCCTTCGCAATAGAGTGAAGGGCGTCATAATTGATTTCGCGCGGATATGCGGTACCCCCTGAGATGATCATCTTCGGGCGGTACTCCTTGGCAATAGCCATGATCTTCTTATAATCAAAGAGCCGTGAATCGGGTTCAACTTTGTACTGCACCACTTTAAAAATTTTTGAAACGATGCTGATTTTTCTCTTGCCGCCCAGATATATGGCCTGCTCAACCTGCCCTTCCAATCCCTGCTCATCCTTTTCGGGAAATGACCAGCCATGCGACAAGTGCCCGCCATCCGGCAGATACATGCTCAAGATAGTATCGCCCGGCTCCAGAAGCCCGTTATAAACGGCCAGATTCGAATTACCTCCCGCAAGTGGCTGCACATTCACATGCCAGTCATCAGGGAGAGAGAAGGCCTGCCGTGCCCTCTGCTGGCAAAGTTCCTCAAGATTGTCCACGAACTGGTTTCCTTCATAATACCTCTTATGAGGATATCCCTCGGCATATTTATGCACAAATACTGATGATAAGGCCTCCCGCACTGCGGGACTGGAAAAATTCTCCGATGGGATCATTGACAGTTTGTACTGCTGCTTCTCTTCCTCCTTCTTGACCAGCTTGTAAATCTCGGGATCCTGTTTCTTAAGATTCGGAAAATCCATGAAGTTGTCCTCCTGCATTTTATGACAAAGCGTGGGCATATTACCCTATGTCTTCATTTATCTCAAGAGGACGTTTTAGAAAGATTTAATGCACAATGCCGATGCAATGATTTTTAATAGCCGTTCCCTATCTAATGTGATAATAGAGCCGCCAGTAACGCCAGGTGTTCAGGTTTATTAATGGAAAAAATCAGCGCAACAGCGGGCGCAAAGGGCCAGAGACTGGCTATGAAAGTACTTACGAGTATGGTTTTTTCCGGCGCCCTTCTCCTTTTCGGGATGGAGCCCCTTGTAGGTCGACTGCTGACACCTTATTTCGGGGGTGCGGCCCATGTCTGGCTTACGTGCCTCATGTTCTATCAAGCCATGCTCCTCATCGGGTATCTGTATGCGCATCTCTGTGCAAAAAAAATGGGGGGCTGGCATTTGCTTCTGCTTGCCCTTCCCCTGATAAATCTGCCATTGAATATCAATGCCCAACCCGATGCCCACGCGCCACTCCTCAACATTCTCGGCATATTGTTTATGCATGTGGCACTGCCCTTCATTGTCCTTTCGACAACGGCGGTCGTCGCCCAGTTATGGCTCTATCGATCTTCGCTCGGAGAGCACCGTGAGCCATATCCGCTGTATGCGGCTTCAAATGCAGGGTCTCTTATTGCATTAATGGGTTACACGTTCATAGCCGAACCTCTGGTGGGTCTAAGAATACAGAGCCTTTCCTGGACGGGAACGTATATTGTTTATGCGATAATTTGCGTGGCGGCCTGGTTTCAACTCCGCCCGGATAAAGGGCGAAATATTCAGACTTCAGAAGTCGGGAGCGAAATTGAACAGGACAAGGTTACGTCTTTAACCTATGCCAGGTGGCTGCTGCTGAGCAGCCTCCCTTCTGCATTCCTTCTGGCCGTAACTAATTTCATTGCTCTGGAAGTTGGCTCTTTCCCATTGACCTGGGTCATGCCTTTAGCCCTTTACTTAGGCAGCTTCATCGTAACCTTCTCGAACAGGGGTGGCGTCCCCCGGTTTCTGAAAATATTATGGCCGGAAATCCTGCTCATCACATTCATACTTTATCTGTGGGGGCCTTCACATTGGCTTGCCATCATCGGACATCTGTCTGTCTTCTTTATGATTTGTTTGGTTGCCCACGGCACGCTCTACGAGTGTCGACCGCGCCCCGGCCTTCTGACCAATTTCTATCTCACTATCGCCTTGGGGGGCTGGATAGGCGGCGTCCTCGTCAGTCTAATCGCCCCTTATATGTTTAAGGGACTGTTTGAGTATCCTATCTTGCTCCTATTATTAGGTTGTTCCTTCTGGTGGTGCTGTGACAAGTCCTTTGTCCCCTACAGGCCCGGCACTCCCATACTGGCCGCTGGCAGCCGTATCCTGATCATGGTCATTATGCTCACGGTCATCTGCATGGAGTCTTGGGCATCATGGCAAGAGCCAATTAAATTCCGCCATCGGAATTTTTACGGAACGTACCGCATTAAGGACGAGCCGTCCGTCGAAGGACTACCGGGAGGGCTGAGAAAACTGCTTCATGGCAGGACTCTGCACGGAGCCCAGCTGCTCGATCCGGACATGCGGCAGACACCGATTTCTTACTTCTATCTGGGGGGAGGAATTGCCGACGTCTATCAAACAACTAACACCCCGAGGAGAATCGCTGTACTGGGGCTCGGTTCGGGCGCCGTCGCCGCGTACGCAAAAAAGGCCGACCGCATCACCTATTATGAAATAGACCCTGAAAATGAAAAGATCGCCCGGCAGTGGTTTACGTATCTTGATGACTGCAAGGTCAAAGTTCGCGTTATTGTCGGTGACGGCCGCCTCTCAATGCAAAAGTCAGAAAGCGCCGGTCATGATTATGACATAATCCACATGGATGCTTTTACCGGTGATGGTATCCCGACCCACCTGCTGACACGGGAAGCCATGGAAATATACCTCAGTAGGCTGGCGGAAGATGGGGTGATCCTCTTTCACGTCTCTAACCGCTACTATGAACTCAGACCCGTGATCAAATCCACATCTGCGGGGCTGAACCTGTATGGCGCCATAAATGTACCGGCAACAAGAGACAAGCTGAAATATTACCAGAATGCCTCCTGGTGTGTCGCCCTTGCAAGGAACCCCGCACGCCTCCAACCATTGGTGAACCGCGGTTGGGTGAGGCTGGGAAATGATGACGGCTTGAACGGAAGTGCATCATGGACCGACGATTATATAAATATACTGGCGCCATTAGTCGAAAATATTAGATACCACTTAGCCAGGTATAATATGGATCTGTTTAAATTCCATGTTCAATGAAATATTTCAAAGAAGGAGCCTGCCTGTAAACTGCAGACGATACGGACCGAATGAACTCAGTCCCGCATTTTGCATTTTTTATAAGATCCAATCCATAAGACTATCTTTCCGCATGCCGGCCATCTGCGGGTTTTCAGACCGGGACTTCGTCAGGTTTCCTCAGGAACAGGGTACATTCCCCACATAACTTGCAGCCATCTTCCTGTTGCATATCATTGTAATTATACAACAATTATCAGACAATAATCACCCTTCAAAAAAATCTAAAAGATTTCTTTTCAAGTGCGGAGCAATGTGAAAGAATACCATCGTATATTATCCCGCATTGGAGAATTCTTTTAGCAACCCTCCCAGGAGTGACCGATGAAACTTAAACCTTATGAACAGGGAGCTCTCGATTCGCTTTGCGGCATATACAGTATTGTAAATGCCATGCGCGTCATCAGGGGACTTAATAACGAGGAATCGCAGGAACTGTTCACACAGATTATCAGCTACCTTGAAGAGAATAAGAGTCTGGCTGTAACGCTGGCGCAGGGGATCAGCATAACGGTCATGGGGAGCATATTCAAGGATATTATCGGAGAAAAAATAAACCGAGCAATTCCTTTCCAAAAGCAGACAGATGTGGGGATCAGTGAGTTCTGGACAGAAATGACAAGGTTTCTTCACGAGAAACGTGCAAACGGGGGAAAGAGAGCCATTCTTTTCAGCTTGGGTGGTCTGCATGACCACTGGACGATTGTTCGTAAGATCTCGAGCAAGCGAATCTGGCTTTTCGATTCAATCGGTTTGCGGAATCTGGACCGCAGCAAATGCACAACACGCAAGGCATCATCCAGCAGGCGTCATTTGATATATCCTACGCAAACCTATTTTTTAAAGCAAAATCAGCATGTTACATAATCACTATTCTGTCATCACCAGATACGTCGCTGATCAATACAAACAGTTACTCACAACTGAGGCCGAAACGCAAGACTTCCTGTCTCTTCTGACCATAGAGAGTGATCCATGCAGTATAAGTGTGCGCGGTTAATTTTCAGGCTGGAAAACCGCTTTGTGTCTATTGTCACCGATTCAAAATAAAGTTAAAATAACATTATTTTAATGTTGCTTTTTTGAAGCTCAGAATCTATAAGGATGCATTGACACAGAGGGGCTGATGTTTCCGCCTTTGGCGGACCGAGACCAATAGAAGAAAGAAAGGAAGGAGGAGGATGCTATGAATAAAGAAGATCTGATCAACGAGGTTGCAAAGAGCACCTGCAGCAAGGTCGAGGCAGTAAGCGCCGTTAATTCCGTCCTTGATGCAATCAAGAAAGCCCTGAAAAAAGGAGACAAGGTAACGCTGGTCGGTTTTGGAACTTTCTCAGTCGCGAAAAGATCCGCCAGAACAGGAAGAAATCCCCAGACCGGCAAACCGATCAAGATTGCGGCCAAAAAGGTCCCCAAGTTCGCTGCCGGTAAGGCATTAAAAGATGCCGTTAAGTAACATTCAGACATTATAAAAATACGTTCAATATTTTTGGTTATAGACTATTTGACAGGAAAGGGTGGGATGAAGTTCCCGCCCTTTCTTGTTTTTAAGAAGCAGTGCCGATAACTGCCTCAAATTGAACCTTATAGACATGCAGTCTCAACAGAGGTACTGAGTTCTCCTCTAAGCATCTTGTCCCTTTCCGGATTCTGCTACGATATTTCAGCTCGCATTTTTGAAAGCATTTATTCTATAATACTGCCAAAAGAACTCTTAACACAGAGCCCGTGGGTCATAAATGCATGCCCTTCTGTTGACCATCACAAAATATTCTTATTGGGGAATTTTTGTCGCTCTGGGACTGGGAATCCTCGGTTTTCCCGTCCCTGATGAGACATTGATTGCATTTGTAGGCTTTTTAGTTTATGAGGAAAAATTAAACTATCTCTATGCCTTTGCAGTTTGCTTCACAGGCACGTCTTTGGGTATAACGATGGGGTATATCATTGGGAGGACATTCGGAACCCGTTTAATAAAGAGATATTCCGCCAGGCTGAATGTAAATCCCGATCATATTCAAAATGCAAAAAAGTTTTACGTACGATATGGAAAATTCGCGTTGTTCATTGGTTATTTTATTCCAGGGGTAAGACATCTTACAGCCATTCTTGCAGGGTCGTCCATTATGCCTTATCCAGTGTTTGCCGCCTTTGCCTATGCAGGGGCGGCGCTCTGGACGATAACCTTTATCAGTCTCGGTTTCTTTCTGGGCGGGAAATGGCATCGCGTTTCCGCGTATTCAAATCGCTACATAATACCTTTCATGCTTCTTGTAGCTATATTCCTTGCCATAGCAGTCTATTGGAAAACCGCCGAAGAAAAAGATAATGAACATAAAAACAAAAATGACGATATTAACCAAATTCAGTAATGTGAGGAGAATGGACCATGGCTACGATTATGCCCGAAGGAGAAGCTATTCGCAAAGCTGTTAAATGGATTTCCGATAAACTGCTGGATGATCCGAACAAGTCCGCTCAGAAACTTATCAATGAAGCGGTCATGCGTTTTGACCTCTCTCCAAAGGATGCGGAGTTCCTGACAGAATTCTACCGCAAAGGCAAAGCGGGTGTACCCGAATAATTCAATTGAGAAGCGTTTGCAGGAATACACAGGGATTCGATTGAGGCCATGATCGGTATCCTTGGGTTTTCCTGAGAATTCATCTCCCCGGCTCCGTACAAAAAATACTGTGATTGAGCGAGCCTCTCCTGTCCAAGGATAGCAGGAACGGCTTCTTACTTTCTTGGGTGCGATTCGCGCCAAAGCATGTATGCAAGCCCTCCGAAAAACACAACTGCAATAGCGCTCGCCCATAAGGGAATGTGAACACCATTGATGATGGCCTCCCATCCAAAGAGCATGCGGAGGAGATGCCCAAGGGCAATAAACGACAAAACCGCAACGGACAGAATCGTAAATGGCTTCATGTCTCCCGCTCCTGCCTTAGAGAAAAAATGCTGTAGAAATTCACTTAACTCTTTCCAAAACACGAAACCCCGCTCCTTTAAGAAACGGGGTTTCCATAATTAATTCATGACACCCTCTCGCGGGTTAGGGATTCGGATAACCATTGGATACCAGGACAGAGGGTATCCATTTCTTCAAACCTTGCCTTAGACTCTCTCAAAAATAGTTGCCGGAGCCATTCCCCCGCCGGTACACAGCGAAACAAGGGCGTATCGGGCCTTTCGCCGCATAAGCTCATTGATTGCCGTGACTGTCAGGCGACAGCCGGAATTGCCGACAGGGTGGCCGAGAGCAAGGGCGCCTCCGTTCACATTAAGTTTGCTCTGATCCGCCTTCAGCTCCTTCGCCCAGGCAAGCGGTATGGGTGCAAAGGCCTCATTGATCTCGAAGATATCGATATCGGCCATAGAGAGGCCTGCTTTCTTCAGAACCTTAGGCGTGACATAAATGGGGCCTGTCAGCATGATCTCCGGATCGGATCCGACGACGGCGTTTGCGACAAAGCGGACAAGAGGTTTCAGCTTCAGCTCCTTCATCTTCTCTTCGCTCATGAGAACCACAGCAGACGCGCCATCCGTGATGGTGCTCGCTATGCCTGCCGTTATCCACTTGGTATTCGGCAGAACCTTGAGGGCATAAAGACTCTCCTGGGTTGTTTCCGGCCTGATGGGTTCGTCCGTATCCCTCACGATCTCGTTGCCGTCTTTATCGACACCCTTCACGGGCAGAATCTCATTTTTGAAATATCCATTTACAGTTGCCGCATGGGCCTTCTTGTGGCTCGCAATGGCAAACTCATGACACTCTTCGCGCGTGATTGCCCACTTGTCAGCGATCATCTGTGCGGCTGCGATCTGATCCGGTTTGCCATACTTGCTTGTATAGAATGCCCCGAAGGGATTACCCATGGGCTTGCCTGTGTACAGGGTGCCGTTCAAATCAGAAAACATCCCGTACTTCGTCAGGAGCTCGCATCCGCTCGCAATCACGACGTCCATCGTACCGGAAGCAATCATGCCGCAGGCGAGCTGTACGGCTGTGAGGCTGCTTCCGCACTGGCGGTTCACGGAAACACCCGGGACTGTCATGGGGAATTTTGAGGCCAACACCCCCATGCGCGCCAGGGTGAAGCCCTGCTCGCCGACCTGATACACCGTGCCTGTGATGACATCATCCACAATTGCTGGATCAAGATCAATCCTGCGGACAGCTTCATCCAACACGGCGCCCAGAAGTTCCGGGGCCGTCCAGTTCCTGAGATATCCATTCTGTCTGCCGATAGGCGTCCTCACAGCGCTGACTATAAAAACTTCCTTCATGATTTTCCTCTCACTTCAATATTTCAATTGTTTCATCATTGACAGCTTCGCAAAAAGTGTGAAAAATATCCTGTTGTCATTCCCATGAAAATGGGAATCCAGTATTTTCATTCAATTACACAATCCCTGGATTCCCGCCTGCGCGGGAATGACAGAGTGGATTGGATTCCCGCCGCAGTTTATCCCCGCGAAGGCGGGGACATGACTGACACAAATTTGGACTCCGACCGAGTTTGTCATGATGCCCTAAAAATAAACTGGATGCCTATTTTTTTGAGTAATCATAAACTCCCTTGCCCGATTTTCTTCCGAAGCGTCCTGCCCTGACCAGCTTTACCAGCAAGGGCGCAGGGCGGTATTTATCCCCAAGTTCCCTGTGCAGACCCTCCATAACGTGAAGCAGGGTCTCATTACCCACAAGGTCGGACAGGGCCAGTGGCCCGATGGGATGATTGCAGCCCAGCATCATGCCCTTATCTATATCCTCTGCGCTGGCTACACCTTCATCGAGGGCATAAAAGGCCTCGTTAAGCATGATACAAAGAATCCTATTTACCGCAAAGGCGGGCGCTTCCTTTACTACGATTACTTCCTTACCGATCTTTTTCCCCCACTCCTTGGCAATCTCCAGGGTCTCATCGGAGGTCTCGTAGCCCCTGATGATCTCCAGGAGGCGCATAACAGGCACGGGATTGAAAAAATGGGTCCCGATAAACCTCTCCGGCCGCTTCGTGATAGCTGCCATCTCCGTGATAGAAAGACCGGAGGTGTTGCTGAAAAACAGGCAGTGTGCCGGCACTATCTGTTCCAGTTCATTGTATACCTGCTTCTTAACATTCATCACCTCGATGACGACCTCGACGACGACATCGGCCTTGCCTGCTGCCTCTTTGAGATCGAGGGTCGGCTTTATCCTGCCCAGAATTGCGTCCATATTTTCCTGGGTCTTTTTCCCTTTTTCCACGTCGCGGCTCAGGTTCTTCTTGATCGTATTCATTCCTGCGTCGATAAACCTCTGCTCTATGTCTCTCATGGTTACCTGAAAACCTGCCTGTGCGCATACCTGCGCAATGCCGCTCCCCATCAAACCGGCTCCTAAAACGCAAACATTCTTAATCTCCATACTGGGTCTCCCTTTCTTATTCTAATATTTTTCCGACCTTTGAAAACATGCGTCGTGTGTCATTTCGAGGAATATAACGGCGAGAAATCTTGTCCATTAGTCATTCCAAACTAATGTGAGGAATCTTTAAGATCCCTCCCCTCGGTAGGGACAAGGATTTCTCCCCCAGGTAGAAATGACACGGGAGGATCGTCAAAATGACAGAGTGCGAGCTTTTCAAAGCTCATACAATATCATTTACCGGCGAACATCCCTTTATAGCTTGTACGCATTTCCCTCTTAAGAATCTTTCCCGTCGGCGTCTTGGGAAGGGCTTCCAGAAAGATTACCGCCTTGGGACACTTGAATGTGGCAAGTTCCTTCCGGCAGTGTTCCATTATCTCTTCCTCTGTGATTTTCTCGCCCTTCTTGGGAACGATCACCGCCGTTACCGCCTCAACCCACTTGGGATGCGGCAAACCTATGACGGCTACTTCCTGAACTCTCTTATCCAGGTATATGGCCTCTTCCACTTCTCGCGTCGGGACATTTTCGCCGCCCGTTTTGATCATGTCTTTCTTCCGATCGGCAACGGTTATATATCTGTCCTCGTCCATAACTCCAACATCGCCGGAATGGAACCAGCCTCCCTTCATAGCCTCTTCCGTCTTCTCCGGTTCCTTGAAATACATGGTCAATGCATGGGGGCCCTTGCCGCAGATCTCTCCGGGGATACCCTGTTTATCAATGGGCGTGAATTGGTCATCTTCGAGTCTCGTCTCCATGTTCAAACCGCCCATACCTGCGGAACCCAGCTTGCTCAATGCATCCTTCGCCTTGAGAATTGTATGGTACGGCGCAAGTTCAGTTTGGCCGTAATAGTTATAGATTCTGGTCCCCGGTAGCCGCTCCATGAGCTCTTTCAGCACCTCGACGGGCATAATCGATGCGCCGTAGTAGCATTTTTTCAGACTGGAGATGTCATATTTGCTAAAATCGGGATGCCTCAAAATTCCGATCCAGACAGTCGGCGGTGCAAAGAAGAGAGTAGCTTTGTAGTCGGCAATGTTTTTGAGGATCTGACCGATATCAGGAGCTATCAATACGTTTGTCCCCCCGACCCAGAAAATCGGGTTCATAAACACATCCCGCTGGGCACAGTGATATATGGGAAGGGCATTAATAGAGATGTCATCCTCATCGTACTGCCCGTCAATGATAGCCCCCATGTACTGGGCCATCAACGCCTGATTGCTGATGATAACGCCTTTCGGCAGTGTCTCCGTGCCGCTTGTATAGGTCATCTGCACGGGATCCTCGATATGAAGGATTGCGTCAGGTTCGTCGGCGGGATATTTTTTATACCACGCATCAAAATCCCTGAACAGATCACTCACAGGGGGCTTGCCGGCGCCCTGATTGGACCATATCCATGTTTTGACGGTGGGCATATCATTGAGGACATCCTTCACCAAGTCATAGAGGCTGTCCTCCACGATAAAGACCTTGCTCTCCGAGTGGTTTATGCAGTAGGAGATATCCTTCCCCCTCAAGAGATAATTAATCGCCAGGTAGACAGCGCCTATCTTGGCGCATCCAAGCCAGGTCAAGACGTGGTGAATCGTGTTATGAGCCAGAATGGCAACACGGTCGTACTTCTGCACACCCAGCGCCGACAGCGCATTGGCTGTCCGGTTGCACTCGGCTTCAAGCTGGGCATAGGTGAGTGTCTTATCCTGGAAGATCAGGGCTTTCTTATCAGGATAATGGTAGCTGCTGCGTCGGATCATGTCTGCAATGACCCAGCGGTTAACCCTGTTGTACCGATCCATCAGGAATTCGACATTCTCTTTATTCAAGGTGTGGTACCTTGCCTTCTCCTTGTCCGTCAAAGGTTTCCAGTTATCTGCCATACTTTATTCCCTCCCTTTTTTCTTGACCATCTTTAAAAAATCAAAAGAAACTAAAGACGTTATTTGCAATAACCGTGATTGTGAATTCGACCTGCCCGCAGACTTTCTAACATATTTTTACTTATACTTCTTTAAGATTTTTTGCAGGAAATATACCGGATGCCGCGATCCAGGAAGAAAAACTCGATCAGGAACTTTTTTCTTTTAACACAGAATTTCATTCTTGCTATACTCAGCCCATCAAAGAGTAGCTTCACAAAAAAGTATTCATGGCAAACTTTGGTTATTAATGAAAGAGACACTTGGCCAGTATTTGAGGTTGGCCGCTTTAACGGCAATGCTTTATATTAAGGCTTTCGGTTCTTACTCTCTTTTTTATAATATTCGAGAGCCTCTTCAATCAAAGCGACAAAATGTTTCTGGTCTCTTTTTGCGGCTTTGTACTGATTGATTGTCATGAGCTTCTTGTATTCAATGTAGAATTGGTCTACCAATTCCCTGTATTCATCCGCCTCCTCTATGGGCTCAGCATGGCTTTTCAGGCGCTGCTGCATGCACAGCAGTACGAATTTGATACCCGATACGAACTGCAATTTCTTCATCGCGGGCGAATCTTCATTAACGTATTTGGAACACCAGTTACCGGGGTCGCATGACAAACGCAGCTGTTTCCTCGCGGGATGAGCGGGATCGGAATTCTTCGCACGATCAGGATGCCGGCAATATCCGACGGGAGAGACGGATTGATCTTTATAATCACTGCGATGGGGACTATGATACCAGCAGTTTGTACAATTCTCTTCGGGTCTCCGGAACGCAAGAATCTTACCCATGACTCCTCCCGTCGGGATTCGACATCTTATTCCCCTCTACCTTACCTGTAATCATTTCTCACAGATAATAAGTTCATCATTGGCAATGGGATTGAAGGCCCCAGACGGGAGCGCTTCATGAACCATCGAGTTCTTTTGAATTGAGATGTCCGTCTATTTTGAACTCAATATCTCTCTTGCTATGATGAGCCGTTGAATCTCGGACGTCCCTCCGCCGATGGTCTGCAATTTCGCATCCCGCATCATCCGCTCCACGGGAAATTCTTTCATATACCCGTAGCCGCCTAA
>PLLV01000017.1 GCA_003142295.1 Syntrophaceae bacterium | reverse complement strand
CAAGTCCCGGCCTCGGCACCATAATTGAAATCAAGAGGTTGGCTCAGAGATGGGTCAACCTCTTTTGTTTTTAATGAGTACCCGGCCGGTGTTTGCTGACAAAGAATGCGAGGGCCAAAATAGCTCCGCGGGCATCGGCAGCGGCTATGCATCCCGGATCAGATTAAACAGAAGACGGTCGACAATGTCGATAAGCCGTTTGAAATGTCCGCCGTGACTCATGGCAGATCCGAAGAGCTCCAGCCTCAGGCGGTTTATCTCCTCATCGTCACACTCCACCGGGGAGAGAGTAGCCGTATTCATGTAGAATCGCTCCCTGATCACAAGGAGCTTCGCCTTCTCTACGAATGGAATGAGCTGATCCCGGATTTCCGAAGTGTCCTCTCTCAAGCGTAACAAATCCAGCGATGCGGCATGTGCCTGCCCGCCATCAGTACCGCCGAGGCGTTTCCCGATTTCCTCCATCATCACAGCCAACGTGCCGTATTCCAGCCCCCGTACGCCCCGGCGCCACTGCAGGAGCAGGTGATTCCGCCAATACCAGAGAAAATTTCTTGAGCCAGTAGCGATCAGGTCCGAAGCAGCCGTCTCAATTCCGTCGATGACCTCATGAACTTCCGGTGAGAGTTCCGGAAGGGGCAGCCTTCGCGAACGCACCTTTCTCACTGGAGATTCTGAAGACCAACCCGATGCCAGATAGTCCCAGAGGTTTCTGAGAACGGCGGCGCCGTTCGGGTCTCCCGGCGTATCGAAATGGATGAGCGACAGGAACACGTCGCCGCGGCCAAAATGCCCCTCCAAGACGGCAGGCTCACCGTGCAGACGCGCCGGGTCCAAGAGAATTCCGTAGCGCGCCTCCAGGGCCGGCCAGCCGACGCTTCGCCCGTCGGCGACAGAGATATCGGAACTGAAGGCATCCGGCAGCACTTCTTCATAGCAGGCAAGCGCGCGGGTCCTTTGATCCACGGTCTGGAACTGCGAAGGCCACCATGCAAAAAAGATGGGTGTATCAACCTTTTGCCAGATCCTGTGATCGGCGAGGGAGAGTCGGACGGGGCCGCTGAAGCTGGGAACCCTTTCCGTCGTCGGCTTCCTCCGGATGGGCAAGAGACCTATACCGCCTTCCGTGGCCATGCCCGCGCCCCCGCAGATTCCCAGGTAACTGCCGCCCTCCTCAACGAAACGCTTTATCTCTTCCTGTCCCCGATCTCCCAAGGCGGTCAGCTTCTGCGATGCCCAGCCGCCGGGGACAAACAGCATGCGGTAGCGGGAAAGCGCCCCCCCGCGGATCTCTTCTGACCGGAGCAGATCGAAAGGCAAACCGGCCTCCGTGAGAGCCTGGTAGGCCATCAGTCCCCAGGCGAACGATTCATCCCAGAGCAGGGCACATGCCTTCTTCGAAACACCTTTTTGCCGGAGCTGAGTCCCGGTCGTTCTTTCGGCCATAGGCTTTTCCTGTGGATGAATTCTCCAAGCAGTGGTCTCCCGGAGATTCTTCATATTCTGTTTGATGACCAGCCGCTCAAGACAAGATCGCTCAAATAAAATCACGAAGTTGCAAATGAGAACCCCTAAGCGACGATATGCATCTGCGGTCAAAGAAAATCTTGACAGACTATTTAATTCTATCTACCATGAAGTTGTATATTTTGTCCATGCGAACCCTGCGACTAAAGGGTGCTCGATCAACAACGAGGAAACAGGTTGTTTTAATAGAAAGGAGGATGTCATGAGTGGCAAAGAATTCGAAAAATTGTGGAAGACAGAAGACTGGTGGTCCGTGTGGCTGGGTCTGGGCATCGTAGTCCTCGCCATCGTCACGTTCTGGGCTGGCGGGTCTATCAAGGGCTGGGTCGTCATCCCGGCTAAACTGACCGAATTCAGCAAGGTCTGGGCGGACCTGGCGAAGAATTTAACCGGATACCTAGCGATCTTTCTCCTTTTTGGTTCGGTATTCAGCGTATCCATGGCTATCATGGGTCATAAACTGAAACAGTTCATACCCGGATTCATAATTCTTTTTGTCGGCTCCTGGGCCATTTTTTATCTCGCCGGCTGGAAGCTGATGGAGGATCTCAATATAGAAGCGCCCCTGCTGGCCCTGATTATCGGGCTCATCATCTCCAATGTTTTAAAGATCCCCGCCTGGATGAAAGTCTCCCTGCGGACGGAGTATTACATCAAGACCGGTATCGTCCTTCTGGGCGCGACACTTCCCCTGACCATGATCATCACTGCCGGCCCCGTCGCCATGCTCCAGGCGACTATAGTTTCCGTTGTCACCTGGCTCACGATCTACCTGGCCGCGACAAAGATTTTCAAGCTTGAACCCAAATTTGGGGCGGTTCTGGGCGCGGGCGGCGCCGTCTGCGGTGTCTCCGCTTCCATTGCGGTGGGAGGCGCCGTCAAGGCAAAGAACGAGGAGATCTCGATCTCCATCGCCGTGGTGACCGTGTGGGCCATCGTCATGATCTTTGTCCTCACCTTCGTCATGAAGCAGGTCGTTCCGGGAACAATCTCCCCCGGGGTGGCCGGAGCCATCGTCGGCACATCGGAGTTTGCCGACGCCGCCGGATTTGCCGTTGTCGCCGAATTGGCGACCCGTTTCGGCGAGGCGCCGATCCACACTTTCACCCTGATGAAGGTTATCGGACGGGACATCTGGATCGGCATTTGGGCTCTCATCCTGTCCGTTGTGTCCGTCATGTACTGGGAAACCAGCGAAGGCGACAAGAAGGCAACGGTGGGCGGCGGTATCATCTGGGAGCGTTTCCCCAAGTTCGTCCTCGG
>PLLV01000003.1 GCA_003142295.1 Syntrophaceae bacterium | reverse complement strand
TGATCAGAAGTCTGTCAGACCGTTTGGTGTGAAGCCCGGAAAGTATGTGCGTGTTACGGTGACCGATACGGGTGTAGGGATGGATGAACAGACGAGAAAGAGGATCTTTGAGCCGTTCTTCACGACAAAAGAGATGGGAAGGGGTACGGGCCTTGGGCTTGCGTCTGTTTACGGTATTATCAAAGGCCACAACGGTATAATAGATGTATACAGTGAGAAGGGACACGGGGCGACCTTCACCATCCATCTCCCTGCTTCGGAGAAGGAGCTTGTACGGCAGGAGCAGGTCGCCACAGATATTGTGAAGGGTGAAGGCACTATCCTTCTCGTGGATGATGAGGAGGTGATCATCGATGTTGGCAGCGAGATCCTGGAGGTGCTGGGGTACAAGGTTTCTGTAGCGAGGAGTGGTCGGGAAGCTATAGAGATATACAAAGAAAAACAAGATGAAATTGACATGGTGATCCTGGACATGATCATGCCGGAGATGGATGGGGGAGAGACTTTCAAGGTCCTCAAGTCCATCGATCCAGGCGTCAAAGTGATCCTTTCCAGCGGATACAGTGCGGACGCACGTTCAACACGGATGATGGAACAGGGTTGCTATGGCTTTATTCAAAAGCCCTATAGCGTGCAAACGCTGTCGCAAAAGGTGAGAGATGTTTTGGATAAGAAAAAATAGTGACTACTTGTTTTATATTATTCGTTGCAGCCTGGCGTACTAGTTTGGCTATGAAAGAACATAAGAAAAATAGACCTAAAGGTCAGTAGTGAACTAAATATTAGCAGCCGAGCACATAAAAGTAAGGAGGGCAAAGATGTCAAAAATGGTCACTAGATGTAAAAAATGTATTCTTCCTGCCACCTACCCCGATATTCAGTTCAATGAGCAAGGCGTCTGCAGTTATTGTTTGTTACCGGTTGAAGAAAAAAAGCCCTCTGAAAAGGATCTGAAGACTAAAATTGATAAAATCATCCAGTCTTACAAAGGAAAAGGGAAATACGATGTTGTAGTTGGTTTAAGTGGAGGTAAAGATAGCAGCTACGTTGCCTATTACCTGCGGCAGGAGTATGGCCTGAAGATGTTGGGAGTCAATTTTGATAATGGGTACCGATCCGAATATGCAATTAGAAACTTAGAAGCTCTGGTCGACAAGTTAGAAATTGATTTGGTCACAATCAGACCTAACAAATCATTTCTCAAAAAGTTATATGCTCATTTTTTACGGAAGCAGGGAGAATTCTGCTCAGTTTGCAATAATATGGGTTATTTGCTTATTGCAAGTTTCATATGGAATCAGAGATTATCCTTAGGATATTCTCCTCTGGCGGTAGGAGGATGGTCAAAAAAATACGAGTACCAGCCGGGCGTTTCAGTCACATCCATGCCCTATTTTTTCAAATATTTAAGCCCGGAGTTGTTTGAAGAACTGATTGCCAATCCATTTATGGAAGAAAAAGTGGTTCGCAGTTATATGCGTCTGAACGATCCTAGACAGGCACATATTGACTCAAAAGAACGCAAAGAATTGGGTGATCATGTTATGAACTTTATACAATTGCCGGACTACATTAGATGGGATGTCAGAAAGATGCCTCAACTTTTGAAAGAGGCCGTAGGATGGCAGCAGCCGCCAGATACACATGACAGCCACTTTGATTGTACAGTTTTCCCAATAAAAGAATTTTTTAAATTTAAAAGATACGGGTTAACCCAGGAAACAATCAAGAACAGCGTGATGATCCGGGAAGGAATGATGACCCGTGCAGAGGCATTAGAAATGATGTCGCTAGAGCAGACCGAGGAACCGAAAATTTGTCACTCTTTCTTAGAAGAATTAGGATTATCTAGAGATGATGTTAATGAACAGGCCGAGTGGTCAAGGTAATTTTCACAAATGAAAGTAACCAAGATCATCCTATCAAGATGCGATTCACCTTTCAAATTTCGCTTTCATTCTTCACATACGATCAGACGTCAGGCAGAATCCATAATCGTAATACTACAATTCAACAATGGCATTTCAGGGTATGGAGAAAGTGCTCCAAGAATCTATGTAACTGGCGAATCCTCAGCAACAGTTGTTCAGATCATTCAAAATTATTTTGCAAAAATTCTTTTTGACACAGAAGTCAATTCTGTTGAGGATATAGAAAATATCCTGTGCGCACTGGAAGAAGAGTGTTTCCATAAAAATATCAAAGCTTATAACTCAGCCCTTGGGGCAATAGATATTGCACTGTTGGATGCCTTCGGAAAATCTCAGGAAAAAGTTTTTCACGAATTCTTATATCCAATTGTGAAACAAAGCATATCATGGTCTCTTTCAATCCCCCTGCTACCTTTGGCGAAAATCAAAGACTTTTATTATAAACACAAATCACTTGAGTATGAATCAGTAAAAGTATTACTGAATGAAGGAGAAAGCGACAACATAAAGAGGGTACATTTAATCAGGTCTTTATTTGGAGATCACATTAAAATTCGTATAGAAGCCAATGGCAAATGGTCACGAGACCAGGCAATTTCAAATATTGAGAAGTTGAAAAGATTCAATATATCCGGAGTGGAACAACCGGTAGCAGCAGGCGATATCGGAGGATTGCACGAGATCAGAAACAAAACCGGCATTCCTGTTATCGTCGATGAATCTATGTGCAACCTCGCAGACGCGAAAAAATTGATTGAAGCGAAGGCCTGCGACATTATTAATATAAAAATCTCCAAGTGTGGAGGTTTGTTGAAATCCAAAGAGATCAGGGATTTCGCAGAGTCCAAAAATATACCCTGCCAAGTGGGAGCGCACGTGGGAGAGACAGATATCTTAGGCGAGGCGGGCAGATATTTCGCAATGACTACCCGGAACCTCTTTTGTTTCGAGGGATTCTCACATCTGCTTTTTGAAGATTCATGGGAAGAGCACTTCCAGAGGCGAAGCAGCGGCAAGGACACGTCATTAAATTCCGGTTTGGGAGTTGACTTAGCGAAGCAAAGATTAAAACTCCTTTGTTCGATCGAGACTGATCAGTGAATAGCCTGCAAGATATTTTGAGCCTTTTGATAATCTGATCGTATTTAAATGACCCCCGCTATAATTCCCGATTCAATTGGAAACTGGGGGGAAATACGCTTAATCTCCCCTGCTCCCGCCCGGGCAAGCATCTCCATTATTTCCCCCTCAGAGTAAGATCTGCCGTTTTCTGTTCCTAAGAGCATATTAAGGGAAAAAAGGGCCGGATGGAGCGGGCCGTCCATGGTGTTGTCCAGGACGAATTCATGGATCATCAGCAGACCTCCCGGCTCCAGAACCGAGGCCGCCTTCTCGATTATCCTCTGACAATCCTCTGGACCTTCCGCATGGAGAATTTGAGAAAGCCAGGCCACGTCATAGCTTCCGGGAATATCTTCTTTCAGGTAATCGCCTGCCACGAAATTAATGCGGTCAGTAAGACCGAACCTCTCGATCGTTTTCCTGGCATAGGGTCCGGTTGTGGGAAGGTCATAGACAGTCGCCCTGAGCAGGGGATTGTTGAGGCAAAAGTGGATTGCATATGTGCCGGGCCCGCCGCCAAGATCAAGCAGGTGACGCCGGTCAGAAATATTTATTGTATTGACCAGCCGGGGAGCGAGATTCATGGCAATGTTGAACATGCCCATGAGAAAACTTTCCCGACCTTCTTCGTCGCTCCCGGATGACCGCGTCCTCATGGGGCCGCCCGTCCTTACCGCCTCGTCAAGCTTCGACCATGATAGAGCAAGATGGTGATGATGCATGATGATGTGGCCCATATATTCCGGGGAATCTTGTGAGAGAAAAGATATACTGGATGGGGTGTTAGAGTACCTGTCGCCCTTCTTTACAAGAAGATTCATTGCCGCCAGAGCATTGAGCAGCATCACAACTCCTCTTTTTTTTGCACCCAACCTCTGGGCAATGTCTTCACCTGTAAGTTCTTCGCTGCTTATTATTGTAAATATCCCGAGTTTAATTGCAGCGTGAAGGGTAAAAGACCTCCAGTAGTACCCCGATACCTTCAGCAGTTTATCAGGACTCCATGC
>PLLV01000002.1 GCA_003142295.1 Syntrophaceae bacterium | reverse complement strand
TGGTGAGAACTATATTACATTAAGTTAAGGCATCATCGAAAATCAACGTTGGGGCAGGAGTGAGGTAGAACAAATATGGTTAAATTCCTTAACCGCTGGACACTGGCTGTATTTATCATATGTTTGCTGTTCATAGCCCCAGCCTTTTTGGGGACCTATTTAACGACATTATTTTTTATAACATTCATGTTTATATCGCTCTCATTGAGTTACGACATAATGGGAGGAATTACGGGGTACCTTAATTTCGGCCACTGTACATTTTTTGGAATAGGTGCTTACACGTTTGGAATACTGTATCTTTCAGAATTTAACCTATTGCTTTGTTTTATCGCACCCGTTCTCGTCGTCATGGTCTACGCGGCTTTAATAAGCATTCCGCTGTTCAGAATCAGAGGCGTTTATTTTTGTTTAGCAAGCATCGGACTTGTAAAACTCATAGAGCAATTAACACTAAATCTAAGCGATTTGACAGGAGGTGCTGCCGGCATGTCTGTTCCTACGGGGCAGCAACTGTATCCTGCCTATTATATGGGGGCGACATTGGCAATTCTGGCTTTCTTCATAAATTACAAAATTCTCAGATCTAAATTCGGTCTAGCGCTAACCAGTATTCGGGAAGATGAGGAAGTAGCGCTATCGTTTGGGATCAACACCTACAGATACAAAGCCCTGGCTCTTATCCTTAGTTCAGCTATTGCTGCATTCATGGGAGAGGTTTACATTTTTTATGTCACTTACACAATTCCTAGCGATGTTTTTGGTATAGAGCGCGTTTTTTCACCTGTCATTATGGCTTTGCTTGGTGGAACTGGGACTCTTTTTGGTCCGGTGATCGGGGCGATATCCATAACTGTTCTGCAAGAAATCCTCTGGTCAAAACTCCCATATCTTCATTTGACGGCATACGGAATTATTTTTGCATTAGTGGGTCTGTATATGCCAGGTGGAATTCTGAGAGAGCCAAAGGTTCGGGTTGTGCTTGGAAGGATCGCAAAAGTGTTAGGTCACTTTCCCAAAGGTGATCATGAAAAATAGGGTAACGGTAAAGGCACATCGGCAAGAGAACGGGAAGATGATCCTTGACCAAGCGTGCAAGTCGATGATCGATTGGAGCCGAGAGTGAGTTACCCACCAGAGCCATTGTTTGAGGTGGGCTTGGGCTTTTTTTCTTGGAGATAATACCAAAACCTCCGAAACTCTTCTTTCAGGTAATAAGACCGAACGACAGGAAGGTTGAGCTTGAGCAGAAGGAAGAGTCTTTGGTGTTCCTTGGGAGTGAGGTTGCAAGGGTTATTCAATAGGATGGAGCGGGACTTTTTGAGATCGATTCCCTCTTGGTGAGATAGTCTTTTGGCTTCCACTGTTATAGTGAGAGGTGAACTTTTTATTCTGTAGAAACATAGGGGAGCGGGAATGATTCTGTTGGAAGGGACAAAGATCACTAAGGACTTTGGTGGATTGAAGGCACTCGAAAATGTCGATCTTCAAGTGAGTGAGCACGAGATTTTAGGTATCATCGGGCCTAATGGCTCTGGGAAAACAACTCTCTTTAATGTTATTTCAGGCAGCTATCCACTTACAGATGGCTCAATCAGATTTAAGGGAAAGGTTATTTCTGGGAAGGAACCGTACGAGATTTGTAAGGACGGCATTGCAAGGACGTATCAATTGGTTAGGCCTTTTCTTAATTTGACGGTACTCGAAAATGTTATGGTTGGTATATATTTTGGGCGCACTAATACTGCAAGTGGGGAGGGTAATGACAATGCAATGGAGATTCTAAGCCAGTTGAATCTGGAGAAAAAACACAATTGGTTTGCGAAGGATTTAACTATGGCGGAGAAAAAGAGACTAGAAATTGGAAGGGCTGTCGCAACGAATCCGCAATTAATTCTTTTAGATGAAGTAATGTCTGGCCTTACCCCAAAGGAAATTGAACAGATGGTTACTCACATCAGAACAATTTTTGATAAAGGCATAACAATTTTGCTTATTGAACATGTAATGAAAGCTGTTGCTGCTTTATCTCATCGCGTCATGGTATTAAACTATGGCAAGAAGATCTGTGAGGGGACGCCTAGCGAAGTTGCGAATAATGAGGAAGTAGTTAAAGCCTATTTAGGCAAAAAACGTTCTATGGAGTAATAAATGCTATCCGTTGAGAAAATAAATGTATTTTATGGCCAGGTCCAGATCCTCTGGGATGTTTCTCTGATGGTGAGCGAGAAGAAAATTGTTGCTCTTGTTGGTTCAAATGGAGCAGGGAAATCAACACTGATCAATGGAATAACTGGAATTATGAAGATTAGGCAAGGTTATGTCAGGCTGAATAATGAGGAGATTCAAAATCTTGATCCCCACGTCATTGTTGAAAAGGGAATTTGTCAAATTCCGGAAGAAAGATTGCTTTTTCCGAATATGTCAGTCCTGGAGAACTTAGAACTCGGTAGTTATACAAAAAGGGCGAGAGACAACAAAAGACAGACTCTCGATGAGGTTTATGAATTTTTCCCGATTTTATCAAAGAGGAGAAGACAGAATGCCGGTTCTCTAAGCGGGGGAGAACAACAGATGTTAAGCATCGCTCGTGGGCTTATGAGTAAGCCGAGCTTATTAATTCTGGATGAACCTTCGTTTGGACTTGCCCCTATGTTGGTCGAAGAAATATTTAAAATCATTAAAGGGATTAACGAATCTGGAATCACTATTCTTCTTGTTGAACAAGATATCTATCAATCACTGGAATTAGCTGATTATGGTTATGTTCTTGAGAATGGGAAAATGATAGTTGAGGGAGTTGGTCAAGAATTGCTTAGTAACAAATATGTAAAAGAAGCTTACCTTGGAATTTAGTAATCTCTGTTTCAGAACCACTGCTGTCCCAAGGTTAATCGAGTAGATTTGCCAGGATGGGACGGGCGGACGTACCGGACGTCAGGGTTCCTTCCGTTCCTGACGTCTATCATAAAGATCGTCATGGATGGGGGCGTTCTCAAGGGCTTCGTCTTCATTGATGAGATCCACCACGAAGGCGTTTACTGGAACCTTCTCCTGTGGCGGATCGAGGTCGCCTTCTTTACCAACGCCATCCTGAAAGGAACCTTCGCTTATTCCCTTTTCCAGCGCCGGGCGATGCGGATGTGATCGGGGGGCGGAAATGGATATTATCGCAACAGGACCAGGAAACGCCACGGTGAAGGACAGGGAAACGCTGAGCGAATATGAAGCGGGACGTTATCAGCGCCAGCTACCCCTTTGGGGTGTCGAAGGTCAGGAACGTCTGCGGCGCGCCCGTGTCCTGGTGGCTGGTGTTGGAGGACTGGGAACGATTGTCGCCGCCTATCTTGCCTCGGCCGGTGTGGGTTTCCTCCGCTTGGTGGACCATGATCGGGTAGAGATATCCAACCTTAATCGCCAAGTGCTTTTCCAGGCGACGGATATCGGCCGGGAGAAAACCGCCGCTGCATCGGAGAGGCTCCAATCC
>PLLV01000238.1 GCA_003142295.1 Syntrophaceae bacterium | reverse complement strand
GAAATGAAGATGGAGCACGAATCGCTGGCGGCCCTGGTTTACAAGGCGGCCTGGCTGAAAGACAAAAACCTTCCAAACGTGATGGAGACCTCGATGTCCAAGCTCTACGGGGCAAAGATCGTCGTCCATGCGGCCAATGAATGCATGAAGCTTCATGGCTCCTACGGCTACTCCGAGGAATATCCCTGCGGACGCTTTCTCCGGGATTCAAAGCAGTTTGAAACGCTCGAGGGGACTTCCAACATGCATACAATGATCGTGGCCAATGCCGCTCTCGGTTATGCCCCGAATAGAACATAGGAGTGTAAGATAAATTCAACGCCCGGACTTTTCCCATTGAANNGACGATATCGACATTCTGTTGAATGAAGTCTACAAAGTCGCACGGCAAATTGTCAATCCCATTAATGCTCCTGGCGACAAGACAGGCGCGAAATTCGAAAACGGGGTCGTTACACCTGCGCCCGGATTCAAGGAGGCATATAGATTTCTTCAGCAGAACGGATGGGGTTCGAGCAGCGAATGCATCGGCATCGACTCCGGCATGCCCCTCATCCTTTTCAAGGTCGCTTCCGAGGTCAATCAGGCTGCCTGCCCCGCCCTGACGTCCTATGTTAAACTTACGACCGGTGCCGCCAACCTGATAATCCGGTTCGGAACCGATCAGGACAGGGCCATGTTCCTGCAAAAAATGCTCGACAGCGAATGGCAGGGTACGATGTGCCTAACCGAACCCAACTTCGGATCGGACGTCGGCGATATCACGATGAAGGCATCCCCGACCGACGATCCCAGCATATACAGGATCAAGGGGACCAAGATGTTCATCACCGGAGGGGACGGCGGCCATTGTGAAAACACCATTCACATGGTGCTGGCCCGCCCCGAAGGCGGGGCTCCGGGATCCCCCGGCATCGGGCTCTATATCGTTCCCAAGATCTGGGTGAACGAGGACGGGACTCTGGGCAAGCCCAATGATGTCAGGACGGCGCGCCTGGAGCACAAGATGGGGCTCCATGCTCAGGCTACGGCGCTGCTCAATTTCGGCGATGAGGACGAATGCTACGGAATCCGTCTCGGCCCGCCGCCCGACGACAGAGGCTATTCCCAGGGCCTGGCGATGATGTTTCACATGATGAATGAGTCCAGGATCGCCACCGGCCACAACGCCAACACCCAGGCGGCCGCGGCCTACTATTTCGCCTCCCAGTTCGCCACGGAGCGCATCCAGGGAAGGCCGTTCGGCATAAAGAACGCCGAACGCGTCCCGATCATAAAGCACGAAGATGTCAGGAGGATGCTCCTTGATATGAAAGCGCACGTCGAAGGTATCAGGGCCATGGTATTCAAGGCATTTTATTATCTCGATATTCAGGCCAACTCCAGCGACAGGGCGAGGGCCGGGAAATTCGGCGAGTTGGCCGAGATACTCACCCCGATGGTGAAATGCTACGGCAGCGAGACGTGTCTCGGAATCATTTCCCAGGCAATCCAGATCCTCGGAGGGGTCGGCTATACTCAGGAATATCCGGTCGAACAATATCTCAGGGATTCAAAAATCCTGTCGATCTGGGAAGGCACCTCCTTCATTCACGGAAACGACCTGGTGGGGCGAAAGATGCGGATGAAGGAAGGCTCTTCTTTTGCGAACTGGATGGCGACCATAAAGGAGTTCATCGACGCGAACCGCAATGCGCCCGGGTTCGAGAAAGAAATAAGTGATCTGGCCAGGGGCTATCAGTGTCTGGAGGAAGTAAAGGCAACTTATGATTCCTGGTACAACAATATAGGGCAGAAAAGGTCCCTTATACCTCTCAATGCGTTAAAGGCCCTTTTCGTCTGCTCCCAAGTCCAGGTCGCCGAGTGTCTGATGGAACAGGCCCTTATAGCGAAGAACAAACTCACCGGCATTCCCTCTGATTCTGTCGAAGCGACATTTTATATCGGGAAGATCGCATGCGCCCGGTATTACGTGAACAATGTATTGCCCCAGGCCTTCCTCACCACGGAAATGATTAAGAACGAGGGCGATACCGTCATTACCTGTCCCGAAGAGGCATTGGTGGTCCGCTGACAGATATGCAGGAGAAATAGACGCGCAATATCGCATTTCAGTTAAACCAGTTCTCACTGCCTGTATCTCCTTATCGCGATGTCACCGCCGCTCGTAAAGGAAATTCACCGAAGTTCTCTCAACATGACCCGCGTATCTTTCGGCCGTTACAGTCACCAATGGGAGACGTCACCTTTAACTGAATATGAAGGGATATTCCCGCAAGATTTTTTTGTTGCAGAAACAAGGCCTTCGGATTTAGCATTTAGTTTTTTCGTTTCTTTCAAAGATTTAAAGCAGGAGCTGTTCACGAAACCCGCTATCGTCATCGTTGATATGCTCAGAGACACTCTAGAAGCTGATACGGATTATCCCATAAAGAAACTTGCGCGGGCAATCTGCTATCATGTGACAGAGGAAATGCTATCTTCGAAAAACCGCCGCACAGGCATCGGATAGTTCCGCTTCATGGCTCTTCAGGCATGAAACAATTCTCCCCTTGCCCGCTACTATACCTTTGCATAACTTTTCTGCATCGCCTTTGCACGCCTGACGGAATTCCCGGGACTTTTCCCGTACCAAGGCTATATGATTCGCGCATTCCTGTGAAAGCCGGTCTCCATTGCTCTTGAGACAGACCCAGATCCGGCCGCCGCCAGGCTTAATGTCTTTGCAGAACTTTTCAATATCGGCCTTGCACGCCCCTTTTCCCTCCTTGGGAATCAGTGTCTGGTCTTGATCCTGCGCCAGACCGGGAGTTGCCACCATAAAGAAACTAATCGTTACCGCGCAAAGAATAACCGAGATTTTTTCATGAAATACCTCCGAGTGTAATTTATTTTCCTTGATTTCATACCCCTGAGCACACTTGATTGATTATACCCTTTATCGGGTTTCTTTCAAGAAGTTTTCTTTTTCAAATCTGTTCCGGGTGACTAAGACAGCCTGATCCGGCCCGTTGTGGCCACCGCAAGAGGCGTGGCAATGGCTGTCTCGGGGCAGCGAACGATGGGCAGGTGTCAGCAACATTCTCCTTTCTTCTTGAAATCTTGAATTTTCAGTTTTTCCCTTTTTGTGCTACATTGCACCTTAAGATAATTCGGGCAACAAACCATCATGCGGATTCTCAAAGCCGGCATACTCTATTTTGCCCTCGTATTCGGAGCGGGTTTCGTCCTCGGAACCGTTCGCGTACTGTTTGTCGAACCGCGCATAAGAGACGAAACAAATTTCAAGGAAAAAGTGTGAGGAGAAAGAGGAGAACCGAGCGATGATATGCGCAGCCTGGCGCCAGTTGATATTATATCTCTGCATCTTGTCCCTTGTGGGCTGTGCGGCTCAGACAGCAGCCCAGACAAAGGTCGTCAAACCCGATTGGCAGAATCCCGCCCACAAGAAAGTCGCTGAACAGATTGTGCCTCTCCTGCGGAGCGCCGGCCGTTCTCCGGGCAATTGCCAGGTCTTCTTTATCGACTCTCAGAAACTGAACGCCATGTCTCTGGGGGAGTGCAAGTTCGGGTTTACCACGGGCTTGATTAACACAGGCGACGAGAGGCTCATTCGCGGGGTGGCTGCCCACGAGATAGGCCATGAGGTTTTGGGTCACGCGGACAAGAGAAAGACAGCGATCGCCGCAGAACAGCTAACCCGTACTGCTTTGTCTTTTATCCCCGGGGTGGGAGGTCTGATTGCTTCGAGTGCCGTGTTAGTGACGGGCATGCTTGCTCTTCCTGCCTACTCGCGTTCCCAGGAAACCGATGCGGACAACAAAGCTGTTGAGATCCTGTCAAAGGCCAACGACCCTGATCCGGCGGAGACCATGGCCTACAGCTTTCGCTTCCTCCTAAAGTCGGCAGGAGCCACAGGCGGTGGTCTGCTCGATTCGCACCCCAATACCAGGGAACGTCTGGAAGCCATGGTGAAACTGGGAAATAGCCGGACAACCAAGGCGTCACCGCAGACTGCACCGGCCCCTGACACATCAGCCCCCCAGAGGCCAAATACCCCTTAACAGCCCACCGCCTGCCTCATTTCAAGTGGAAATAGAGATGTGGTGCAGTTTTTTGTGCTATGAAAATATCTGAATGTATACTAACATATAACGAATTTTGCCGTTATAAGTTAACATCCCTCAGTGCCTGTACATTTGGTGTATTCACAGTTTCTCAAAAAAGCTTAAACTGAATTTATAGAAGAGGCGCCTTGCTTGACATTGCGATGAGCTTCGAAATTGCGCGGTTATATAATTCAATATAGAATGTCCATGCACCGATCATAAAAGCTGATAAATGAACTGTGGTTCGTTAGAATGGAGATATAAGATGACCAAAAAGAACGCTGTGAAGAAAGTACTCGTTTTACTGGGCAGCCCCAGGAAGAAAGGCAATAGCGCTATATTGGCGGAAAGGATTGCCAAAGGAGCAAAGTCAGTTGGCGCAAATGTAGAGACTCTCTTTATTCACGGGATGAAAATCGCGCCCTGTAATTCATGCTATGCATGTCAGAAGCCAAACAGCAAAGGATGCTCTATCAATGACGACATGCAGATTGTTTACAAGAAGTTGATGGCTTCGGAAGCATGGATAATTGCGAGTCCTGTTTATTGGTTTACCGTATCAGCGCAGACGAAACTATGGATGGATCGCTCTTTTGCCTTGCTGCCTCGTGCCAGGGAAGCGTTTGCGGGCAAACGGATCGCTATAGCCATGAGCTATGGAGATTCTGATCCGTTTAAATCCGGCTGCGTCAATGCTCTCCGGACTTTTCAGGATGCCTATGGATATGTTCAGGCATGTATTGTCGGGATGGTTTACGGAAGCGCCATGGATGCCGGAGAAATCAAGAATAATAAAGCCTTAATGGATGAGGCTGTGGAACTCGGAAAACGATTGGTGAGCGGTTGAAAGAGCTATGAGAATGACAATTCTCTACCGGGACATCTATCCGTGCCAATGGCACTTCCTTTCTTCATGCCGCGGCGGTTGAAATGTTCGGCTATTCGAGCAAAGAGGAACTAAAGGTCGGGCAATAGAAGCACAAGGAGTTACTATGGCAGCAAACGGTCCCAGCGTTACTGCGCAAGGAGCTGCGATGCACCGCGCTACACACCAGATACTTGATGAACCCCGGGTCTTCGATGATCCCCTGGCCATGCGTATCATCGGTGCAGAAAGCTCGGCGGCGCTGCAGGCTAATCCGCAACAGTTCGCTCCCTCTCCAGGCTCGGACTTACTCAGAGCCTTCATTGCAGCACGTTCCCGCTATGCTGAAGACGTACTTGGCGAATCCGTCCGGAAAGGTCTGCGCCAATACGTGATCCTCGGCGCGGGCCTTGATACCTTCGCTTATAGAAACCCATATACGCAGGCGCGACTGCACGTTTTCGAGGTTGATCACCCGGCCACGCAGAGTTGGAAACGCGCGCGACTGCAGGAAGCCGGTATCTCTATCCCAGCTTCGCTCACCTTTGTCCCCGTGGATTTTGAAACACAGACGATGGCGGATGGCCTTCGGCAAGCGACTCTTGATCACGGTGAGCCAACCTTCTTCTCATGGTTGGGAGTGACTCCCTATCTGACAGAAGAGGTCGTCGATTCGACTCTTAAATTTATTGCCAACCTGAAGACAGGGAGCGGCGTCGTCTTCGATTACGTTATTTCACCTTCATTGCTAAATCCCCAGCAGCGGTCAGCATTCGACAAGCTTTCGAATCACGTCGCCAAAGCGGGCGAGCCCTGGCAAACCTTTTTTGATCCTTCGTCGCTGGCAGCCAACCTGCAAGCATTCGGTTTTGAGGAGGCAATAGACCTGGGGGCCGATGAAATAAATGCACNNCTACTTTGCAGGTCGTAATGACAATCTAAAGGTCCGCGGTTTCGGCCATTTGATTAAGGCCATTGTGTAGCGCGGCCACGCTCACCGGAACGATCACACCCAACGGATTGCCTATGACCTGGTGGTTCGACTATGGCAAGACGGCAAATTACGGTCAGCAGACCAGTGGTATGCAGGAATCGTCTGTTTCCGGAACGCTTTCCATCTCCCGGAATATTGCAGGGTTGACACCCGGAACAACTTATCATTACCGGATTGGATCACAAACTACGGCCGGGACCGTTTATGGCGCTGATAAGACACTTACAACCGCTAAGTGATTATTTCGCAAGATCAGCCTACTGTCCATTAACTGCCCCTCAGAGCATGCCTCATGGCATCTCAAGTCGCTGTAGAATGCTCTCTATGCCATGATTTACAGTTACCGTCGTATAGTAAATATCAGCTTGTTTTAGGCGAAACAAATAATCAACTTTTTCCTGAAGTCAAGCGTCCGGTAATTTTGACTGGCATACTTTCTTTCAAACGGTATTCAATATTGACTCTACTAAACAACTCCACATCCTTGACCGAGATTCATGGTTATATGCGGCAATCTGCATCCCCAGCATATTTTCGCTTGACTTAGAACCTAAACGCTGTACCGTCTACTACTAAAAGACTAAAGGTTAGGTTATGGTAACGGTGTGCCATTCTGCCATAGTCTTTTCTTCTCCTTTGAAGATCCAAAAAGCAAACAATGGGCACATCTGCTAAATGAGGACACCTCCTTCTCAGGTTGTTTTTCCAAAACATTGCCTGATAGGAGCCAACCTTTCAAAATATATTTTAGACAGAGGTGATCCGTGGTAAACGATCGCAAAGAACAGTCCATTCGGCTGTAAGCCGAGGGAGAGATCACGTGGGATTTAAATTTAAAAATATCATAAGAACGAAACTGTTTCATTCATTCCTGTACCGGTTTATTCGTCTCTATAGCTCGACCCTCAGAATCAAAGTCGAAAATGAAAAAGAATGGATGGACTATTTATATAATGGCGGAAGGGTTCTCTTATGCGCCTGGCACCAGCATTTTTTTTCAGCGATCCGACATTTCCGGACTTATAGAAACTTCAAACCATCTCTTATGATCAGTAAGAGCAATGACGGTGAACTCATAGCCGGCGTGGCCGAAAGAAGCGGCTGGCATGCAGTGCGCGGATCTTCTTCGAAGGGCGGCAAGGAAGCCTTAAGAAAGATGGTCGATCGTTTAAGACAATATAGGCTTGCCGCCCATATCGTTGACGGCCCACGGGGTCCAGCAGGACAGGTGAAGGCCGGGGTGATTCAACTGGCCCACGCCGCAGATGCGGTCATCATCCCCGTTTATACCTCTGCTGACAGTGCCTGGTATTTCAATAGCTGGGATAACTTTTTCATTCCCAAACCGTTCGCCAGGGTCAACATCTCTTTTGGAGCGATGATTAAATTTACCCCCACGAAAGACCCGGACACGTTTGAAAGCCAAAGGCTTTGCCTTGAGAGAATTATGCTTCCAGAGTTGAGGGAAAAAAGGCGGGAATAGATTCGGGTGCCGACATTCAAAAGATATCTGACCACCTTTTCTACCTGACTGTCAACTCAAGCCCGCCTTGTAACAACTGAGAATAACAGATAATAATGCTCCGGCAAATAATTATATCAATCCTGTCATTCCCGAGAAATCGGGAATCCAGCTAAGATACTGGATGCCGGCTCAAGTCCGGCATGACCATTGGCGTGTTTAATTGCCGGAGTAATAATTTATTCTGATTCTTTTTAATGATCCTAAACGAAACTTGACCTGACGGCAATTGTCAAATTTCGTGCTATCTTGCTTCCTGAAAGCGGTAATTGACGGATTTTGAAAAGTATGCAAGATTACAATTAAGTAATGATGGGCCTACTGTGGTTGCAACAGAAACCACGCTGCGAGAAGATGTTTTGGACAACAGGAAAAGGAGAGACGTAATGGGAGACAAGGGCGGCAAGAAAGATAAGGAAAAGGGTCAGAAACAGAACGCCGAAAAACAGAAACAAAAGTCAAAAAACAAGCTTGATAAGCAGCCAAAAAGAAAGCCTTGATAGAAATCACGGTGCGGAGATCTGCACAACAGCTTTGCCCGTTTGAAGTGCAAGGACGACGGTAACGAGCATCTAAATGAAAGTATCATATAAAGCCGCGCTTCTATCCACATTCGTCTTTCCTGGCGTTGGCCATCTCTATTTAAAAAGGTATTGGAGGGGTCTGGTTATCATGTTTTTTGTCTTTACCGGATTAGGCTACATGATCTGGTCGGCCACGGTATCTGCACTCAATCGCCTTGACGACGCTATGGTTAAGGTGCAGGGTGGTACCACAAACCTGCAAGAGCTTTCAGATATTGTCGGATCAAAAATGTTAACCACAGGTCCCTATCATGACGCTGTTTTCTACGTTATTGTTTGCTTTTGGATATTTGCTATCATAGATGCCTATAGAATCGGAAAGCAGAGAGAATTTCAGGACGAAGAGGCTTCCCAATCGTAATTCCTTTCCTATCCAGTTAAATGATAATGGAGTGAAATTCTGTTCCGTTCTTCCTGAAATCAATAGACCTGCCTTTCTCGCATGAATACAAGACTTCAGATTGGTCTTCCCCCGATTTAGTGGA